>JASMKO010000062.1 GCA_030749225.1 Verrucomicrobiota bacterium | reverse complement strand
TGAGAGGGCGATCAACCATCGAATAGTGGACGGGGGCCGGTTCATGCCGTTGCTGTCGCGAATCCTATGCGCTCAGATTAATGGCGGAAAAGAAAAAACGGCTCACGATCGTGAGCCGTTATGAAAATGGAATATTCCCCGTTCAGCGGCTGGAGCTACCCCACCAGATATCGTTTGGAACAGTCGGGCGACCTGACGTTTGTGCCATTGCATAGAATTTCTTGTAGGTCAGGTTGACCGATGCCCCGGAGACGATGCCGACCGTGGAGGCACCCCCGACATCTTGACGGTTGTCCCGGTTTGTTCCTCCTGTGACATGGCGCTGTGAAATGCCCTCGTGCGGCTGGTTGCCGGCATCGTTGAACCAGAACGGTGTTCGGTCATCCGTTTCCCATTGGACGATATCACCCGGTTCGGTGGCCGAAATCTTGCGAACTCTGCTCGAATTATAACTGCCGGATGCTGGATTCCCGTTGTGGAAGTAGATGATGTTGCCGTTCCATGTATAGCTCGTGATCTTGATTGGGCGCTGAAGATAAAGCTTACTGTTAGATCCAGTTGATGTTGCCTTGTCCTTGGGGCACATGAGTACTTGGGGATTGTTTCCAAGGTAGTTCCCCAGTTGGCCATGCTTGAACGACTCATACTGGCCGGCCAATTGTTTCTTCAATCCGGAGATGGTGGTTGTACTGGCGTAGCCTGGCATTCCTGTACTCCCGGTCCAATTGTGCGAATCAATGTTACATCTTCCACCTGCCTTGAATCCGGTGTTGTTCTCCGGTCCGCTGCCCGCATACGCCCAGCCTGTAGGTCCGCTTCCATTGCCGCCCCATGTGGGGTGGGGAAGGTAATCCTCGTAGTCGCCTGCGAACATGTTCAGTGCCAGCATGATCTGCTTGTTGTTGTTCCAGTCGATGGAGTTGTGGGCCTTGTCCTTGGCCCGGGCTAGGGCCGGGAGGAGCAGGGAGGCCAGTATGGCGATGATGGCAATCACCACTAGCAGCTCGATGAGCGTGAACCCAAGCATTACCTTGGTGCCCAATGTCTTATGAACGGTTGTTTTTTTCATTATCTTGAAATCTCAGTTGGATCCTGTCGATTGAATCCGGATCAATTTTCTCTGTGCCGCGGAATCTAGTCCGCTCCTGTCCATACGTCAAATGCAATTTTGACTGCCTCGCTTGTCCAAGTGGGAACCGCCTCACAATAAAAAAAGACCCTCCCGGTTGGGAGGGTCTCGAAAGAGTGTAGGTGTGGATTACTTCCCAGCCGGGAACATAATCTCGTTGTCCTTGGAACTCGAGTCGATCAAGTACTGCGCAAGCTTGGAACTGCTGGCCTGCTGACAGGATGAGTCAGATAACAGGATGTCGCCCTGCTCCTCGTGAATGCTTTCAGTCCACATTGGCGTCTTCTTGGCCGTGAACTTTTTCATCATCTTGATGTGCTGTGCCTTCTTGTCCTCGTCGTTATTGTACTTGCCAAACAAGATATTGCGGTCGCCGGACAGGATGTTGTTCGGCTTGGCCTCGTCGGCATCCTTGGCGATGAAGTAGCTGTAGCTCAAGATACCCTTCTTGTGACCTTTTTCGCAAAAAGTCGTGGTGGTTTTCGCTGCAGCACCCCGGACCTTGCCGGACATGAAGCTGTTTGCTTGCCTGCGATTTCCATCGCGCGGGCAGCGAATCACCTTCGGGTTGCTCAGCTCATTGGAGAGCGCCTGCCAGTGTGCACAACCGCTTATGGCCTTGTTCTTGGCCAAGTACTCGGCGGAGCCACCTTCCAACTCCGGCACCTGCCACGGGAACCGATCTTGGTTGTCCGTCGCGTAGATGCGCGTGGCGACGCCAACCTGCTTGAGGTTGTTCACGCAAGAGATGCGCTGCGCCTTTGCCTTTGCCTTTGCCAATGCGGGCAGGAGCATGCCGGCCAGAATGGCAATGATTGCTATAACGACCAACAGCTCAATGAGCGTGAAGGCCCCGACTTTATTTTTATGAAAACGCTTCATGATGCAGTTCTCGTTTTTTTTGATTCAGTTAACAGTTAACTCTTCACCGTACGGGTAAAAGGAAGGCGCAGCTTCAAGTCCATCGGAACCTTTGTCAACACCAATATTGAAAAAAGTAGCAAACAAAATGCCATCGTATCTGGGGGATAATAGCATTCGATTCGGAGTGCGAAACAGGAGCGGGAAGCGTGGGTTTCACTCGATTTGCGTGAGTTTCACACAATTGAAGGTCTTTCGGTTAGAGTTGTCCTGAGCGGTTTGTCCTTGGAATCTGGAATGTTTGCGTTGTGGGCGCTACCATCACGCGATACAAGCGTGCCGGTGGCAACGATATTGCTTGAGGCGCGCCGGAGGGTTGGGCGGCCTGGGAGCCGTGGCATTACTTAATGAATCTCGAGAATCGACTTCTGCGCCTGTTCGGGCGCAAACAGTACGTCCCAGCCGGGGCGGACGAAATCACCAAAAAACTGGGGCTTGGGCAATCGCAGGCCAAGGAGGTGCGGCGCGAGCTGCGCGGCCTTGTGCGATCGGGCCGGGTGGTACGGCTGCCGGACAAGCGGTTCGCCCTGCCCGCCGAGGAGGATCTCGTCGCCGGGCGCATTCTCATGAACCGTCGTGGTGGCGGCCGGGTCGTGACGACTGACGCGTCGCAGCCAGGCATCGACATTTCTCCCAACGCCGCTGGAACGGCGATGCACAACGATCGAGTAATGGTGTTGATGGACTCGCCGCTGCCGCACGCTCGCCGGCGAGGTCAGCGCCCGCCGTCGGGGCCAAGCGGCAAGGTGGTCGAGGTGCTAGAGCGCGCCCGCACCCAGGTGGTTGGCACTTTGGAGAAGTCGCGGCAGCTTTGGTACGTCGTGCCGAGCGACCCTCGGATCACGCACGACATTTACCTGCCCAAGCTTGGCCAAGCAGGCCGCCCCAAGGCCAAGCGCGGTGACCGTGTGGTGGTCGAGATTACCGAGTGGCCGTCGCGCCACAACGTTCCGGAGGGCCGGTTGCTCGATGTGATCGGCAGCCCAAGCGCGGCGGGGGTCGATGTCGAGTCGGTCATTCGGCAGTACGAGTTGCCGACGCGCTTCCCAGGCAAGGTGCAAGCCGAGGCTAGGCGCTTGGGCACCAAAGTAACGTCGGCCGACCGCAAGGGCCGCCGGGATTGCCGCAAGCATTGCGTCGTGACGATCGACCCGATCGACGCGCGGGATTTCGACGACGCCATTTCGCTGGAGCGCCTCGAGGGGCGGCGGTGGCGATTGTGGGTGCACATCGCCGACGTGTCGCACTATGTCACGCCCGGGAGTTCACTTGACAAGGAGGCGCGTCGGCGCGGGAACTCGACCTACCTGATCGACCGCGTCATCCCGATGTTGCCAGAGGCGCTGAGCAACGAGCTGTGTTCGCTCAAGCCGGGCGTCGAACGGGTGGCCCGCAGCGTGGAGTTTATGCTTAACGATCGCGGGCGAGTCGAGCAGGCGAAGTTTCACTCGACGGTCATCTGTTCGAAACGGCGCTTTTCATATGAGGAGGCAATGGCCATCCTCAGCCGCAAACCGGCCGACGATATCGAACGGATGCTGCACGACGCCCATCGCCTCGCGCAAAAGCTGCGGCAGGCGCGCTTCCGGGCGGGGGCGCTGGATCTCGACGTGCCTGAGAACAAGGTGTTGCTCGATGCCAAGGGCCGCGTGAGTGAAGTGCGCCGGGTGGAGAACGACGAGTCTCACCAGTTGATCGAGGAATTCATGCTGCTGGCGAACGAGGCGGTCGCGAAGGAGATCAAGCGACGTCGAGTCAAGGCGATCCATCGCGTCCACGATGTGCCGGACACCGAGAAACTGGACAACCTCCGCGCGCAGGCGGCGTTGATGGGGCTGCGCGCCGGCAATCTGGCCGACCAGAAACAGGCCGGGAAATTTCTTACCGCTCTGAAGGGCCACCCGCTAGCGGATGTCTTTCGGATCGGCTACCTGCGCTGCATGAAGCGGGCCTGCTACTCGACGGAGCCAATCGGGCATTACGGTCTGGCCAAGGACGACTACGTGCACTTCACTTCGCCGATCCGCCGGTACGCCGACCTGATCGTCCACCGCGTTGTGTACCAAAGGGCCAAGCTCGACGCCACGGCGCTGGCCACGGCGGCCGACCATATTTCGCTGACTGAGCGCAACTCCGCCGATGCCGAGTTGGACAGCAAAATCATCAAGTTGTTGAGCCATTTGAAGCGGCAGCTCGACCAGAAAAAACTGGAGACTTACACGGCGATGGTCACCGAGGTGCGCAACATCGGCGCGATGGTGGACATCACCGAGTTGGGCTTGAAGGGCCTGGTCAAGCGCCTGAGCCTGAGCGGCGACCATTACCGGTTCGTGCCGGAGCGGGGCCGCCTGGTCGGTCGACTGCGCGGCAACGAGATCGCGCCTGGCGATCAACTTAAAGTGCAGGTTGAGGATATCGACCTGCACAAGAAACAGGCCGATTTCCGCCTCGTCACCTCGAAGACGGCCAAGGACAAAAAGAGGACAGCGCCAGCCCGGAAAGCGCGCCAAAAAAAATCTCCCCATCGCAAAGGCAAACAAAGGCAGCCCAAAGTCCGTCGAAGACGAAAATGAAACTCAGATTGAAGCAAGGGGTTGCGCTTCTTGCGGTAGCGTTGGTCGGGGTCGCATCTGTTTGCCGTGACAAGTGGCAGCCAACAGTTGCCGTAACTTCGCAGATTCAAAAACCCAACCAATCGCCGGTGAAGTCCGCCAAGTGGTTGGCCAGGCGGGAATCACGCTTGACGGTGTCCGGCGAGGCAGAGCCAAGGCCACTGGCTGCGGCGCTCGACCGTGGCCAGCCGCTACGGCTGCAACTGCCCGGGCGCGAGCCGGTTGACTTCTCGTTTCGAGGTTTTCCACTGCTCGCCGACGGTTATCAAACGACGCTTGGCCAATCCGCCCGGCTCGACGCCGAACTGCGAGTTTTCGAGGGTCGCGGCATCGGCACCGACGGCCAAGTGCAAACGGCGACACTGGCCTTGGCCAACCGCTCCGTTGCCGGTGTGGTGAGATTGGCTAACGGCGGCCAAGTGCAGTTACGCGGTGCTGCTGATGGATCGTTCGAGGCGCTCACAAGCTCGCAGCCGACACTGGTATGCACGCGTGATCCGCGCACCGGCACGTACCGGACGATGTCGCTCGACAGTCGCTTGGCGAAGCCGGACTGGAGCCAGGCCAGGCCGGCCCAGCTCGAGCCGACGCCGAAGTTCCCGATGATGGCCAGCTCGGGGCTCGACCCTGTGACTGGTGCGCCGACACTGGTGCTTGGCGGTCCGGCCAACCCGCCGCGATACGAGGCGTCGCTCAAGGTGGCCACGGTGATCGTCGTGCTCGACAAGTCGGCCACCGGTTTGAACTCGAAAAATCACCTAGTGGAAGTTACCAGCCAGTACCTCGCGCTGATGGCCAACGTGGCATCCATCTACGAGAACCAGCTCGGTATCCGGCTATTGGTCCAGGAGCTGATCCTCACGCCGGATTTGGACGACTACGACGACATTCCGTTCGATGACAATGGCGGCACGCTGGACCATTTTGCCGACTGGACGCAGCGTTGGCGTCCCGAGTCCACCTACGGCCAAACGGTGGCGATTCGTTTCGGGGATGGCTTGAGCGGCGGAATACTGGGCATCGCCTTCCAAAACGCGCTGCACACGCGCAACGGGGTTGGCGTGTTGCGGACCGGCTTCGGCTGGGCATTGGCCAGCCACGAGATGGGGCATGTGTTCGGCTCGTCCCACTCGCTCGGGGGCATCATGAACGGGCAGTATACGACCGAGGAACGTTCGTTTTTCAAGGACATCGAGGGGCAGGAATACACGGCGGCAGCCCAGATTCACAACCGGGCCAGCGGAAGGCTCACCGGGCCGGCCGCAATGCGCAACCCGGACGAGATGCCATTCGCCGTGGACGACGTTGCCTGGGCCGCGACGGGCGAGCAGATCCGTTACGACGTGTTGGCCAATGACCTGAAACAGGTTTATCGCGGACAGGAGAACAATCTGACGCTTGCGGAGGTCGGCCGCGTCACTCCACGCTACGCCGGGTCGGTGGCTGTCGGGGACGGTCATGCGGTGTTCACGCCATCGACCGGTTTTGCGGGCACTGCTTGGTTCAGCTACTCGGTGCGCGGCGATGTCGGCCGCGGCTGGTTGCACAAGGGTGACGTCGCCGTGGTAGTCGGCGATCCCGAGGGCAACGCCTACGAGTTGGATCTGGCCGTGGGCCAGGCGCGCACCCTGAAGCTGCCCGGCGACGGCAACATCACCCAGTTGCGCCCGCCGAAACAGGCGTCGATGCAGGAGATGATCAGCGATTCGACGGTGTACATCCTGCGTGCGAGCGCGGATGCCAGCGGCAGCGAGACCATCCGATACCGCGCCGGAGGAAAACGGCAAATTCTCAACCTCAACTATATCAATGAGCCGCCGGTCGCCGAGCCGGACGTCTTGTACCTGAGTCCTGGCGAGACGGTCAGTTTCAACCCGCTGGCCAACGATCATGCGGTTGGACTGCGGGGCGCGTTCAAGATCGAGCCGGTCATCGCCGTCGGCACCACTGGCCAAGGGCGTGATGGACAGGACTATTTCCCCGGCGGTTTCCGTCTTTTCAGCGCGCAGTCGAGGGCCAGCCAACTGGGCAGTTTGACCGTCCATCGCTCGCCGGTGATGCGCGACGGTCGACGCCGCAACGACCCAAACGGCCTGCTGACGTTCAAAGCCAAGAGTTCTGCCAGCGGCAGTGGGATGATCGAGTACACGATTGAGGACGCGCTTGGCCAACGGGCCAGCGGAACGGTGCAAATCATCGTGGACGGTGCCAGCGACACGCTCCTCGGCGCGAGCGATTACGCGCGCGGCTGGGTGCCAACCCACGGACGCCACGATGACACATGGACCGCGCCCGTGTTCGACGACAAAAACTGGAAGCGAGGGCGTCAAGGAGCCGGCTACGAGCGTAGCAGCGGCTACCAGTCGCTCATCAGTTCCGCGCTCAATTTCCGTACGCAAATGTATAACAAGACCGAGTCGCTTTACCTGCGGTACGCCTTCGATGTAGACAATCCGGACGCAGTCGGACAGCTCAGGCTAAGGATGAAATACGACGACGGTTTCGTCGCCTATCTCAATGGCAAACGGGTGGCCTCCGCCAATGCGCCGCCAAATCCGCGATGGGACTCCGGTGCCACAGTCCAGCACGATGACTCCTTGGCGATGCGGTACGAGTCGTTTGACATCACCGCGCACAGGGATCAGTTGCGCTCCGGCAAAAACATCCTCGCAATTCAAGGCCTGAACAGCGGCCTGACCAGTTCCGACATGCTGATCGTCGCCGAGATTGTCGCGACTGACGCCGGCAAGTCTCGCCTGCAGGAAGTCGTCTGCGAACCGCCGGCCGAGCGGACGCCGGAGTCAGTCACTTTTGCGGGCCGCCTGACCGGGGTGGCGGCTGACACGAAAGTGTTTTTTGTCTGGGGCGAAATCGACGGTGGCCCGGACGCCGCCAAGTGGGATCACTCCAGCGAGGTATTGCCGGAAGAGGATGGGAGGCTCCGCCATCGGGTCGACGGCTTGGCCGCCGGCTCTGTTCTGTACTATCGACTGCACGCGAAAAACAAACTCGGCACCGCCTGGTCGGTGGGCACACAAAAAACATCGACCCTGGCCAAGGGCGTCGTGGTGGCCCGGGCGGATGAGTTTCTCGTTGAGTCAGGAGGGACATTGCGCTTGGCCAAGCGCGGGGAGGGGGTGCTCGCAAATGACGCCGGAGTGTTACCGGCAACCCACGCCCAGCTCTTGGCCAAGCCGCAACACGGCCGCTTGACCTTCCGCTCCGACGGCACCTTCGACTACACCCCGGGCGATGGTTTCTCCGGCGATGATCGTTTCCTGTATCGCTTGGCCAAAGCCGATGCGTTACTGGAACGGACCATCGTATCGGTAGGTGGCCGGTGGAGTTACTACGATGGAGTGACCGCGCCCAGCCGCGACTGGGCCAAGCTGGGCTTTGATGATAGCGCTTGGGCGGCGGGGCCGGGATTGTTGGGTTACGGCAACGGCAACGAGGCCACAACAATCAGCTACGGCACCAACCCAGAAAACAAGCGTGCCACGGCCTATTTCCGGCAGACCTTCGAGGTGGATGCCGTCGAGTTAATTGATCGGCTGACCTTGAAGCTGCTTCGCGACGATGCGGCAGCCGTTTACCTGAACGGCAGGGAAGTCTACCGCGACAGCAACCTATCTCGTACCGCGCGTCATACCACCTTTGCCAGCAGCACGATAGTCGATGAAAATGCCTACGCCACTTTTGAGGTATCCGGCGACCGCTTGACCAATGGTAAAAACGTCATCGCTGCGGAAGTGCACCAAGCCAGCAGGAATAGCTCAGACCTCAGCTTTGCACTGTTCGGGAAAGCTCACCAATACCCCGGCGCATGGGTAACGTTAAAGACAGAAAAAAACCAATTCGACGATTATGCGATATGGATTAACGATAAAGATAACAATTTAACCCTCTTTTTTGCTACGGAATTAAGCATAACTTACATCATCGAGTCTTCAATTGATTTGCGAGAATGGGAACAGGTCCATATCATTCAAGGAACGGGGGATACCATTGAATACGTCCCATCGCTGCGACCCGAAGGCAATGCCAGATTCTTTCGACTACGACTGAATTGGTGACCGGTTGGCCAATCTCAATCAAAGGGGGAGAATGGCATATGGCCAACTTTGTGAAATTTTTCACAATTTCATTTTGACCTTACAGAAGGACGGCGATAGTTTGCCCGAAAGGCATCATAAAGCCAATATGAGCAGCACCGAAATAGGCTACAATTCCAAGGTCGAGGGGGATGTCGTACACACCACCTTGGAGGCTGCCGTGAATTGGTTTCGCAAGAATTCACTCTGGCCGATGCCAATGGGGTTGGCCTGCTGCGGGATCGAATTGATGGCAACGGCGGCGAGCCGGTTTGATATCTCTCGATTTGGCGCTGAGGTGATGCGGTTTTCGCCCCGCCAATCCGATTTGATGATCGTGGCGGGCACGGTTACTTACAAAATGGCACTCGCGGTGCGTCGGATTTACGACCAGATGCCTGAGCCAAAATGGGTGATCGCGATGGGGGCCTGCGCCTCGACTGGCGGCATGTACCGTAGCTATGCAGTGTTGCAAGGGGTGGATCGGATATTGCCGGTGGATGTTTACGTGAGTGGCTGTCCACCGCGCCCGGAGGCGTTGCTCGAGGGCTTGATGCATCTGCAAAACAAGCTTTCACACGAGCCTCATATCAAGGATGCCAAGCCGGCCCGCGCCAGGGAGTCGGCGGTCGCTTAAGACCCGGATGAGCGCGAAGCAACTTGCCAGGAAACTCAAGCAACAATTCAAGGAGATCTTCTCCTTGCCGGTGGAGTTTCGTGGTGAGTGGACGCTGGAGATGTCGGATGCGGCGCAAATCGCGGACGTCTGCCAGTTCGCCCGGGATTCGCTCGGTTTTGATTTCCTGGTGGATATCACTCCTATTGATAACGGCGATGATGTCCCGCGCTGGACGGTGGTTTATCACATGTACGGCTATGGACACGGTTGCCATCTCCGTCTAAAGACGAGCGTGAGCGAGGAGGCATCGGAGTTACCCTCGGTGTCGGCGGTTTGGCGCACAGCCAACTGGCATGAGCGCGAGGCGTACGACATGATGGGCATCCGGTTCGCCGGTCACCCCGACCTGCGTCGCATCCTGATGTGGGAGGGCTACCCGTATTACCCGTTGCGAAAGGATTTCCCCTTGGCCGGCAAGGCAAGCGAGATGCCGGAAGTAGCGTTCTCCGACCCCGCCCCGCTCGAGGGCGGGCCGTTCGTCACCGTGGCCGGTGGCGAGGATTCGACCGTGCGCGAACCACGCATGCGCAACCCGGAAGGTTGATGATGGCTGCAACCCGGGAGCTCAAGGTGGGGGATTCAGCGGCACGCTCGGCGCAGGCCCTGGACGAGTTGGCGGATGTGCGGGGAGACACGATGACCCTGAGCATGGGGCCGTCGCACCCCGCGACGCACGGTGTGCTGCGGTTGGTGCTGGAGCTCGACGGCGAGATCATCACGAAGGCTGACCCGGAGATCGGCTACCTGCATCGCGGCGACGAGAAGATCGCGGAGAACATGACGTACACCCAGTTCATCCCGTATACGGACAGGCTGGATTACCTCGCTCCGCTGGCCAACAATGTTGCCTACGTGCTGGCGGTGGAGAAGCTGCTCGGCATCCACGACAAGCTCCCGGAGCGTTGCCAGTACATCCGTGTCATCTGCTGCGAGCTGGCTCGCATCTCGGCGCATCTGCTCGGCATTGGGGCGTTTGCAATGGATGTCGGCGCGATGACGGTGTTCCTGCACACGTTCACAGAGCGCGAGAAAATCTACAATCTGATTGAGGCGCTGACTGGCGCGCGCTTCACGACGACTTACACGCGCATTGGCGGTTTGTCGCGCGACTTGCCGGACGGCTGGACGGATGAACTGCGCCAGTTCACCCGAGAGGTGAGCACGGCAATCGACGAGGCGGACAAGTTGCTCACACGGAACAAGATTTTTGTAGATCGCACCCGCGACGTCGGGGTGATCAACCGGGAGGAGGCGATTGATTTTGGCCTGACCGGCCCGAACCTGCGCGGGAGCGGCGTGGATCACGACCTTCGCAAGGTGCAACCGTATCTTGTGTACGACCGGCTCGTATTCGACGTGCCGTATGGGGAGGTGGGCGATTGTTATGACCGTTACCTTGTTCGCATGGAGGAGATGCGCCAGAGCGTGCGTCTGCTAGAGCAATGCCTCAGCGGGTTACCGGGTGGCCCCGTGAACGTGGACGATGGCAAGATCGTCTTGCCCGACAAGCAAAAGGTGCTTACGAGCATGGAGGAGTTGATCCACCAGTTCATGTTGGTGACGCAGGGGCAGGATGCTCCGGCTGGCGAGGTTTACTTTGGCGCCGAGAACCCGAAGGGGGTGCTTGGATTTTACATCATGAGCAAGGGCGGCGGTGTGCCGTACCGGCTCAAGATCCGCGCGCCCTCGTTTGTTAACCTGGGCATCCTGCCGCACATGCTGCCTGGGCACATGATCAGTGACGTAGTGGCGATCCTGGGATCGCTCGACTTCGTGATGGGGGAATGCGACCGATGAGCCTTGAACTGCCCAGAAAACTGGACCGCGAAATCAACCGTTTGGTGAAGTGCTACCCAGAGAAACGCAGCGCGTCGCTGATGGTGCTTCATGCGTTGCAGGAGGAGTTCGGCTACATCTCGCCGGAGGCCGAGGTGTGGGCGGCTGCCAGGCTCGGGCTAAAGCCGATCAACATTCGCGAGTTGGTGACGTTTTACCCGATGTTGCGTTCACACGACCCGGGCAGGACGGTGGTGCGGGTTTGCCGCACATTAAGCTGCGCCCTGGCTGGGAGCGCAAAACTGCACGGCCATATCTGCCGTCGGCTTGGCTTGGATGCCAATGCATCGGGGTTGCAGCGGACAAAGGACGGTAAATTTGGTGTCGAGTTCGCCGAGTGTCTGGCCAGTTGCGGCACCGGGCCGGTGATGATGTGCAACGATGACTTTTACGAGAACGTCTCCAACGACGGCGTGGATCAAATCCTGGAGAAATACGACGAATGAAGATGGTTGCCGAACTAGGATTCGAACCTAGACAAAGTGAGTCAGAGTCACTCGTGCTACCGTTACACTATTCGGCAACGCCGTTAAGGGAATACATAGTAAAACTGGGTCGGATGAGTCAAGGCCCGAAACGCTAAATGCCGAAAGAAACGAAACTGGTTTTGAAGCACGTCGATGAGGCGGGTTACACGAATGACATTCGGTGTTACCTGAAACACGGTGGCTACAAGACGTTGAAAAAAGTCTTCCGGCTCAAGCCGAGGAAGGTTGGGGGCGACGTCGTGACTCCTCAGGAAATCGTTCGTAAGGAGGTGCTTGCGTCCGGTTTGCGCGGCCGTGGTGGCGCCGGGTTTTCGTGTGGGATTAAGTGGAACTTTGTCAATCGCAAGTCTGGCAAGCCGGTCTATTTGATCTGCAACGCCGACGAGTCTGAGCCGGGCACGTTCAAGGATCGGCAAATCATTCACAAAGACCCGCACCAACTCATCGAGGGTATGATCCTATCGTGCTACGCTAATGAGGTTAAGCTGGCGTACATTTACATACGCGGCGAATTCCCGGAGGGGGCAAAAATCCTCAACCGCGCGCTTGCTGAGGCAAGAAAAGAAGGCTTCTTGGGCAGTGGCATCTGTGGTACGAATTATGAGTTGGAAATCCTCGTTCACCGCGGCGCTGGCGCGTACATTTGTGGTGAGGAAACCGGGCTCATCGAGTCGCTTGAGGGCAAGCGGCCGTACCCTCGCATCAAGCCGCCGTACTTCCCGGCGGCGCTTGGTCTCTACATGTGCCCAACCATCGTCAACAACGTTGAGACACTCTGCAATGTGCGGCATGTCATGGAGTTGGGCGGTGACGCCTACGCCTCGCTGGGTACGGCGGGCAACACTGGCACGCGCATCGTTAGTCTGAGCGGGAACGTCCAGCGGCCCGGCTACTACGAGATCGAGGTCGGGAAGGCCACCCTCGGTGAACTGATCTTCCACAAAAACTTTGGCCGAGGGCTGCGCGATGGCTGCAAGCTGCGGGCGATCATCCCCGGCGGTTCATCGTCGAAAGTGTTTCGCGCCGGCGAGAAATTCACCATCAAAAGCAAGGACAAGCGGGGCGAGGTCACCGAGCAGACACTCGACCTCCTCGATGTCCCGTATGACTTCGACACGCTGATGAAATGTGGCTCGATGTCCGGCTCGAGCGCCATCATCGTGCTGGATGATTCAGTCGACATTGTCGAGGCACTCGGTAATTTGTCCGACTTTTACGCGCACGAGAGCTGCGGCCAATGCACTCCGTGCCGCGAGGGGTCGCTCTGGATGGCCAAAGCGCTCATGCGCATGCGATCCGGCGAGGCGCGGAAGGGCGACGCCGATTATTTGCGGCGCATCGCGTACAATATTCAGGGTCGGACCATCTGTGCCTTTGGCGAGGCGTGCGCTTGGCCGGTAATGAGTTTCGTGGACAAGTTCCGTGACGATTTTGAGAAGCGTGGCGCGGAGGACGAGGCCCGCTTGGCCAACCGCAACGGGGAGGCTGCAACGAAATAGCAATGCCAGCCAAGCGGACAGAACCTGCAGTCGACACTGTCACGGTGAAAGTGGATGGGCGCACCGTGGAGGTGCCGCGCACCACGCCGAACTGGCAGGGTAAACCGGAGCCGACTACGGTATTGCAGGCTTGTAGACACGCCGGCATAGAAATCCCCCACTACTGTTACCACCCCAAGCTGCCAGTGGCTGGTAACTGCCGAATGTGCCTCGTTCACGTCGCCATGCCGGGGCGGCCTGGCCCGGACGGTAGACCGCCAACGAACGAGGACGGCACGCCGAAGGTGTTCCCGATGCAGCTCCCGTACGAGACGGGCACGCCGCGCGGCGTCATCGGCTGCGCGACCGGCATCATTCCCGGAATGGAGATTTACGCCAGTAGCCCGGAGACCAGGCAGATGCGCGAGGCGGTGCTCGAGTCACTGCTGATCAACCATCCGCTCGACTGCCCGATCTGTGACCAGGCTGGCGAATGCAAGCTGCAGGAATACTCGGTCGAGCACGGCCAAACCGAGAGCCGTTTCGCGGAGGTGAAGGTGCACAAGCCCAAGGCTGTAGACCTTGGCCCGCGCATCACGCTTGACGCCGAGCGGTGCGTGTTGTGCACCCGTTGCATACGCTTCACTGCCGACATCGCCCGTGACGATGCGCTGGGGATCGTGAACCGTGGAAGCTACAACTCGATCTCAACCTATCCTGGCCAGCCGTTCGACAATAATTACACGCTTAACACGGTCGACCTCTGCCCGGTGGGCGCGCTAACGTCGGATGACTTCCGGTTCCAGATGCGCGTTTGGTTTCTGAAGGAAACCAAGAGCCTCTGCACCGGCTGCGGCACCGGCTGCAATACGCTCATCGGGTCGCGTGAAAACCGGATGTACCGCTATGAGCCGCGTCAGAATGACGGGGTAAACAGTTATTGGATGTGTGACGCCGGCCGGCTCGATTACAAATGGATTGGCCGCGATGATCGCCTGGCCAGGGTGCGCGGGCCAAAGGGCGACACCAGTTGGCCAAGCGCGTTGCGCGAGATTGCCGGGCGCTTGGCAAATGCGAAGGAAGGCTCGGTCGCGATCGTCGCCTCGGCGCGTCAGACCAACGAGGAGCTTTTCCTCCTAAAAAAGTTGGCCAAGTGCTTCAAGGCGTTGACCGACTCTGTGTCGCGCAAGGGTGAGGCGGATCACCTGCTTGTCGCCGAGGATCGAAACCCCAACACCACCGGCACGCAGTTAATCGGTATTGCCACAAAGCGCGTTGGCTCAAAGCTGGGCACCATTTCTAAGGGTATCGCGTCCGGGAGGATCACGACGCTGATCGTGTATGGCGAAGACGTCACGAAGCACGGCATCGAGGCCAAATTGCTTGGAAAAATTAAGACACTGATTGTCAGTGACATCCTGCCGAACGCTACGACGAAAAAGGCCGACTTTTTACTGCCGGGTTGCGCACACGCGGAGAAACGCGGGACGTTCACCAACGTGAAGGGGCGCGTGCAGAAATTTGGCAAAGCCCTCGAGCCGCCCGGTGACGCGATACCGGAGTGGGAAGTGTTGCACGAGCTCGTGCACAACGTCACTGGTCTCGACGGCTTCAACAGCATTGAAGGGTTGTTTAACCAGATGGCCACCGAGGTGAAGGCGTTCAAGGCTGCCGGGCTGGAGTGGGCCAGCTTGGGCGACGACGGTGCGGATGTGAATTGGTGATGCTTGCCACGATTACAGGACTTTTCGCCGAGCCGTGGGTGATGACGCTGCTCAAGGTGGCGGGCGTGTTCGCCGTGGTGATGCCGATGGTTGCCTACGCGGTTGTGGCTGAGCGCCGTATCTCGGCCTGGATTCAGGATCGCATTGGGCCGAACCGCGTCGGCATCCCGTTCACGAACATCAAGCTGCTTGGCCTTGGCCAGCCGCTGGCCGACGGGCTGAAGGCGTTGGTCAAGGAGGACTTCACTCCGGCTCATGTGCGGAAAGTTTATTATTGGATGGCCCCGGCGGTGGCGATGGTGCCGTCGTTTGTGGTGCTTGCTGTGTTGCCGTTTGGCTCGATGCTCGGAGAACAGAAGATGGTCATTGCCGATCTTGATATCGGCATTCTGTTTACCTTCGGGATCGTGTCGCTGGGAGTGTACGGCATCGTGCTTGCTGGCTATGCCTCGAACTCGAAGTATCCGTTCCTTGGTGGCATCCGTTCAACGGCACAAATGATTTCCTACGAGATCGCGATGGGCTTGGCGGTTGTGCCGGTATTCATGATTGCGGCCGATCCTGCTTGGCAAAAGGGGTTGTCCGAATCTTGGTCTCTTTATTTGGACGGTGCCGGTTTGTTGAATCTTTCGAGTGTGATCGCATATCAAAGTGACAGCCTATTCGGTTGGCTTATGTTTAAGCAGCCGGTGGCGTTTGTGATTTTCCTGATCGCGATCTTTGCGGAGACGAATCGCCTGCCGTTCGACATGCCGGAGTCGGAGACGGAGCTGGTGGCCGGTTACAACACTGAGTACAGCTCGATGCGCTTTGCCCTGTTTTTCATGGGCGAATACGCAGCGATGATAGCCGGTTCGGCGTTGATGGTGGTGCTCTTTTGCGGTGGTTGGATGCTGCCGCTGGGCGATTACTTCAGCACGCCAGCCGAGTCGTTCGGTCAAGGGTTGGTTCATATCGGCGTTTTTGTCGCGAAGATCGCGGTGTTCCTTGGCCTGATGATTTGGATACGCTGGATGCTCCCCCGTTTCCGTTACGATCAATTGATGAACATTGGCTGGAAGCGGTTCCTGCCGGTGAGCCTGGCCAATATCATCGTGACGGCCATCGTGTTGTGGGTGCTGAACAGTTGAGGACGGGACGATGAAAGTGAAACGCACAGAACTAACCTGGTGGGAGCGGCTGTATTTGCCGACCCTGCTCAACGGTTTCAAGGTCACGCTGCGGCATTTCTTCTCGTGGAACCGCTCGAAGGTGTACGGCGGCAAGCAGAAGGGTTACGCCGCCAAGACCACGATGCAGTACCCGGAGGAAAAATGGGATGTCCCGACCGGCTACCGTGGCGCGCCGTATCTCGTGAAGGATGTAGACGAAAAGACAAAGTGCGTGTCGTGCCAATTGTGCGAGTTTGTCTGTCCGCCGAAAGCCATCCGCATTACGCCACCTGGCGACAGTGGTGTGGTCGATCGCGAGGGCGCGGAGAAGATGCCGGAAGAGTTCGAAATCAACATGCTTCGCTGCATCTACTGTGGTTTTTGCCAGGAGGTGTGTCCAGAGGAGGCAATTTTTTTGCTAAAGGATTACGCCATCAACGGCGAGAGCCGCGAGGAGCTAGTTTACGACAAGGAAAAGCTGCTCTCGCTGGGCGGCGCAGACAGGAGTGCCTACAATCACCATGTGCAGTGCGGCGTGTACGAGGGCCTAAAAAAATGGGAAACGAAATCTCGGGAGGCTGGCGAGCAACCGGCATTTCACTGACGATTTGACCGAGGTATGGAAGGAACAGTGTTCAATATATTCGCCGGGCTGGCAGTGCTGAGTGCGTTGTTGGTGGTTGCGAACCCGTTCAGCCGCAACCCGGTGACGAGCGCGTTGTTCCTCGTGACCACGATGATCTCGATCTCAGGGTTGTTCGTGCTGCTCGGTGCGTACTTTCTTGCGGCGGTGCAAATCCTCGTTTACGCCGGCGCGGTGATGGTGCTGTTTCTGTTCGTGATCATGCTGCTGGATCTACGGGAGGGAGCACGACGGAAGCTGAATCTCGTTAGCTTCGCCATGGGGTTCATGGCTGTCGGTTCGCTGTTCCTCGTTTACAAAAGCTCGGTCGATCAAACATACGGGGATACCACGCAGCATCAGGAGGTGGCGGCGGGTGTCAATCAGGTGGAGGGTAGCACTCGCGCGCTTGGCCAATCGCTGTTCAGTGCCGAGAAGGGGTTTATCCTGCCGTTTGAGATTGTCTCAGTGCTGCTGCTGGTGGCGATGGTCGGTGTGATTTTGTTGAGCAGAAAGGAACCGCTCTGATGGAAGCGACCCTGGGTCATTATTTGCTGGTGAGCGGGGCGCTGTTTGCGATCGGCCTGTTGGGTGTGATCGTGCGGCGCAATCTGCTGATCATCTACATGTCTCTCGAACTGATGCTCAACGCGGCCAACGTGGCGCTAGTGGCCATGTCGCGTTTTAACGGAAACCTTGACGGGCAGGTGATGGTGTTTTTCGTCATCACCGTTGCGGCGGCGGAGGTGGCTGTCGGCCTGGCCCTGATCGTCGCCCTGTATCGTAAACGCCAGACTGCTGAGGTGGCGGACTTGGCCACGATGAAACTGTAATCGATGAACACTGTGGCATGGCTCATTTTGTTGCTCCCGCTGTTCTCGGCGGTGGCCATCGGATTGGGTTCATTTCGGTCGCGCGTTGCCAGCGCGGTGCTCTCCGTCGGAGCGGTATTCGGCTCATTTCTGCTGACAATGCTGCTGATCGCCGATGGCGGCGAACTGCGCTCGAGTGTCGGCTGGCTCGCGTTCGAGGGGCTGCAGGTCGACATCGGATTGCAGATCGACGCGCTCAGCAAGCTGATGCTGTGTGTCGTCACCGGCGTCGGCAGTCTCATCCATATTTTCTCGCTTGGTTACATGAAGGAGGATCGCGATTTCTCACGCTACTTCGCGTTCCTCAGCCTCTTCATTTTTTCGATGCTCGGCATCGTGTTGGCCGACAATTTCGTGATGATGTTTATTTTTTGGGAGTTGGTCGGTGTCTCGAGTTATCTGTTGATTGGCTTTTGGTTCGAGAAACCAAGCGCGGCCGATGCCGCCAAAAAAGCCTTTCTCACCAACCGCGTCGGCGATTTCGGTTTTCTGCTCGGTATCCTGATGGTGTGGGCCGCGCTTGGCTCGGTCGGTTTTGCCGAATTGCGGAACGCGGAGACTACAGCCGTATGCGGCTTGGCCGGTTTCCTGATTTTTTGCGGGGCGATGGGCAAGTCCGCCCAGGCGCCGCTGCACGTATGGCTGCCGGACGCGATGGAAGGCCCAACGCCGGTCAGCGCGCTCATTCACGCGGCGACGATGGTTGCCGCCGGTGTGTACATGCTGTGCCGCGTGTTTTTCCTGATCGACGGCACGTGGGCGATGGAGGCGATCGCTTGGATCGGCGGCCTCACCTCGCTCTTGGCCGCGCTGATGGCCGTGCAGCAGGACGACATCAAGCGCATCTTGGCTTACTCGACGCTCTCTCAACTCGGCTACATGGTGATGGCGGTGGGGTTGGGCTCGCCCGACGCGGCGATGTTTCACCTGACGACGCATGCCTCCTTCAAGGCGCTGCTGTTCCTCGGGGCTGGTTCGGTGATCGTGGCGCTGCATCACGAGCAGGACATCTGGAAAATGGGCGGCCTGCGCGAGCGGATGCCCAAGACATACTGGACGTTTTTGATCGGCACGATGGCGCTCTGCGGAGTGCCACTCTTCAGCGGTTTTTTCAGTAAGGAAGCCATCCTCGACGCCGCGCTGGAGAACAATCTTTTGCTGTTTCTCGTTGCCGTGTTTGTCGCGTTGCTGACAACGTTTTACATGACACGACTGTTCATTGTGGCGTTCATGGGCAAGCCGCGCTCGAGCCATGCCGAGCAAGCGAAGGAGAGTCCCGCTGTGATGACCGTGCCGCTGCTCGTGCTCGCTGTGCCGTCGGTCATCGCCGGTTACTTCAACGCGCACGCACCGAACCCGCTGGTGTTGGCCGCGTCGCTGGTGGTGCTGGTGTTCGGCATGCTCGTGGGCAACAGCGTCTACAGCGGAGCCGACACCGACCCGCTACCGGCCCGGTTTAGCCGCTTGGCCAAGGCGCTGCGCGACCGGTTTTGGTTTGACGAAATTTACAAATGGCTCATCGACCACGTGCAGGAGAACTTGGCCAAGCTGGCGGATGCCTTCGACCGATGGGTGATCGCCGGGTTGCTGGTGCGCGGCGCACACGGCACGACTGAGTTGGCCGGGCGGGTGTTGCGCCTGGCCCAGACCGGCAATCTGCAGACATATGCCTTCTGGTTCGCCGCCGGCATGGCCGCGCTGTTGATTTTTACTTTGGGTTGATTGGAAATGAACTGGCTGTTGATCATAGTGTTGCTGCCGTTGCTTGCCGCTGCGGCGGTCGGGTTCGTGCCCGGCAGCCAACGGCTGGCGATTCGCGGCATCACGATCGGCGCGTCCGGCTTGGCGTTGCTATGCGCGTTAATTGCGTTTTGCTCGTTCGAGGTCGGCACCGGGTTTCAGTTTGAAACCAAGGTCGTGTGGGTCAAGAGTCTTGGGCTGCATTTTCATTTGGCCGCCGATGGCATCAACATCGGCATCATCTTAATGGGGGCGATCGTGGCGTTCGCGGCGGCCTGCTGCGCGGATGACATCACGCATCGGGTGAAGGAGTTTCACATTCTACTCAACCTGATGATCGGCGGTATCCTCGGCGCGTTCGCTTCGATGGATCTGTTTTTCTTTTACTTTTTCCACGAACTCGCGTTGGTGCCGACCTTCATCATGATCGGCGTGTGGGGCAGGGGGGCGAACCGCAATTACGCCATGTACAAAATCACGCTCTACCTCAGTCTCGGCGCGTTGCTGGCGCTGATCGGCTTGATCGGCGTGTACGTGCAGACCGGCGCGGAGTCGTTCAGCATCCCGGATTTAATCGACAAAGTGAGAGAAAAACCGATCGACGAGGCGGCGCAACAGTGGATTTTTCCGCTACTGATGTTCGGTTTCGGCATTCTTGTTTCGCTGTGGCCGTTTCACACTTGGGCGCCGCTTGGCTACGGCGCGGCACCGACCGCCACCGCGATGCTGCATGCCGGTGTGCTGAAAAAATTCGGCCTGTACGGCATTATCCGCGTGGCCATCCCGATGGCACCGGTTGGCGCGCAAAGTTGGCTCGGGGTGCTGGCGTGGCTGGCTTTGGCCAATTTGTTGTATTGCGGCTTGGTCGCCGTTCGCCAAAAAGACCTTAACCTGCTCATCGGCAACTCCAGCGTCGCGCACATGGGTTTCATTTTCCTCGGCATCGCCAGCCTGAACGTGATCGGCCTGACCGGCGCGGTGCTGGTGATGATCGCCCACGGTCTGCTCGCCGCCTTGGCCTTCGGCTTGAGCGGACATTTGTATCGGCAAACCGGCTCGCTCGACATGAGCCGCATGGGTGGGTTGCTGCGCCAAATGCCGCTCGCCGGATCGGCGCTGCTGATGGCGCTGTTCGCTGGTTGTGGGTTGCCCGGCTTTGCTAATTTCGCCGGTGAGATAACGATCTTTTTTGCCGCTTGGTCGGCCGGACTGAAGACGGTCACGGTCATCGCCGCGTGGAGCGCGCTGGTGATCGGCGGCCTGTACATGATGCGCGCCATTCGCAACATCCTGCACGGGCCGCTCCGCGGCGACTGGGCCAAGGCGGGCGACGTCAGCCCGCTGATTGCGACGGCGCATGGCCTGTTGCTCGTCGCGTTGCTGGTGTTCGGCTTCGCGCCGGGGTTGCTGACCAAGGGCATCGAGGGCGAAGCGACGAAAATCGTGCGCTTGGCCAAGCCGGCCGAACGGTAAATCGACATGGACGGTCAACTGCAATTTATTCAACTCGAGATGATGGTCGCGACGCTTGGCCTGTTGATTCTGCTCGCCGACCTGTTCCTACCATCGACGGCTCGACGCTCGCTGGGCTGGGTTGCCGCCGGGGCGCTTGGCCTAGTGTTTCTGCTGAGCTTTCGCGGCGGATACGTCGCCTTGGCCGACGCCGAGGCGTTCGGCGGGATTTACCGACTCGACGCCTTGGCGTTTTTTTTCAAACGCTTCTTTTTGCTTGCGGCGATCTTTGTGCTCGTGTTCGCGGTGGACTTCGCCGCGCGGTTGAGGGGCGGCGTGTCGGAGTATCTCGCGTTCATCCTGTTCGCGTTGACGGGAATGATGTTCGCCTCGTCGGCCAACGACTTTAGCCTGTTGTTCGTCTCGATCGAGTTGATCACGGTGACGTTTTACATTCTCGTCAGCTTTCAGCGGCATCGGCTGCACTCTCTCGAGGCGGGGGTGAAATATCTTATCCTCGGTGCCGTGTCGTCGGCGTTTTTGGTGTACGGCATCGCGCTCGTTTTCGGCGAGGCCGGCAGCCTCAAGTTCGAAGTGATCCGCGGCGCGCACGGCGAATTGCTGGAGAGCAACGTTTTCTTGTTTGGGATGCTGTTCGTATTTGCCGGGCTGGCGTTTAAGATTTCCGCGTTCCCGTTTCAGGTGTGGGCACCGGATGTTTATCAGGGCGCGCCGACGCCCACGACGACGTTTCTCGCGGTCGGCTCGAAGGCGGCCGGCTTCGTGCTGCTGATCCGCCTGTTCGCCAGCGTCGTTCCGGAACTCACCGCCCAATGGACCGGCTTGCTGATGACCGTCGCCGTGCTGACGATTTTGTACGGCAACCTCTGCGCCGTGCCGCAGCATAACCTCAAACGACTGTTGGCCTACTCCGGCATCGCCAACGCCGGCTACCTGCTGATGGGCATCGTGGCCCAGTCGGGCGACGGCACGGCGGCGATACTGTACTACCTTGCCGGTTACCTGTTCACGCTCGTGTCGGCGTTCATGATCATCAACCTCGTCACCCGCGAAGGGGAAGGGGAGGACATTGCCTGTCTCGCCGGGCTGAACAAACGCTCGCCGTTCCTGGCGTTCGCACTGGCGTTGTGCGCCGTGTCGCTCGCCGGCATCCCGCCGCTGGCCGGGTTCTTCGGCAAATTTCTGCTGGTGAAATCGGTTGCCGCCAAGGCGTTCGGCGACGCCGGTTACTTCGCCCTGCTGGCCGTGGCGGTGTTCGGAGTCGTCGTGTCGATCTACTACTACTTCGGCATCATCCGCGCCATTTATTGGTCGAAACACACCTCCGTCGACTCGCCGGTATCGGTCGCTTGGCCTACACGAATCGCGCTTGGCCTCTGCGTCGCGGCGATCCTTTATCTCGGTCTGCTGCCCGATAAACCCATCAACTGGGCCAACGCCGCCGCCAAGGTCGAAGAGAAGATGTCTGTAGATAAAAAATAGATGCGACACATCTGCGAATAAAAAAACGCCTCCGCGTTTTCTGCGTTGAACAAACCGTGTGTTGTTGAAACCGCCTCAGCGGCGGGCGAATAGTTTGCCGGGGAGTTGCTTGGCCAAGCGCTTCATTTCCAGCCCGAGCAACGCCACGGAGACCGTCGACACCGCCAGTCCGCTGTTGGCGGTGACCGTGTCGATCGATTGCTCGGTAACATCGAGGACATCAAGCACGGCCTGTTCGTGATCCGTGAGATTAGGCAATGGTACCGGCTCCGCGTCGTCCGCTTGGCCAATCGCTTTGCTGTGGAACAATTGCTCAAACTCGGCGAGGATGTCCTCGGCGTTTTCGCACAGCGCTGCCCCGTTGCGGATGAGGTTGTGGCAGCCCCGGCTTTGTGGTGAGTCGATCCTGCCCGGCACGGCGAACACCTGCCGGTTGTTGTCGGCGGCCATGTTGGCGGTGATCAGCGAGCCGCTTTTCAGGTCGGCCTCGACCACCACGGTGCCGAGCGTCATCCCCGCGACGATGCGGTTGCGGATCGGGAAGCTCTGCTTGTCGCCCTTCCGGCTGAATGGGAACTGGGTGATCACTGCCCCGTTATCGATGATGCGCTCGTACAACTCTGCGTTCTCCGCCGGGTAAACGATGTTGATGCCGGTGCCAAGCACGGCGATCGTTCGGCCCTTGCCCGAGAGAGCGCCCTGGTGCGAGGCGGAGTCGATTCCGCGCGCGCCGCCGCTGACAACCGTGATGCCGTGAGCGGCGAGTTGATATGCCAGCTTGCGGGCCGTGTCCTGCCCGTAATGTGTCGTGCGGCGTGCGCCGACCATCGCGAAGCTGTTCTTGTCCTCCTGCAACAGTCGCCCCTTTATATAAAGGACGATCGGCGGATCGTAAATCTCGCGCAGCAACTCGGGGTACTCGTCGTCAGTTTGAAAAACGAGCCGCGCGCCGAACGCTTCCACCCGCTTCAATTCCCCGGCCAAGTCGGTGGTGGACTGCCACTGAACGATCGTGCCGGCCAGGTCATTGCCGATGCCTTTGACGCGCGTGAGGGTCGGGCCGCTTGCCTGCAACACCTTCGTGGCGTCGCCGAAGAACTCAAGCAACTGCCGCACGCGAATTGGCCCGATCCCCTCAAGCTGGTTCAACACCACCAAAGCCTCGCGTGTGTTCACGGAAGGACGGTAGCGGGGGAAGTGAACCGAGGCCAGCGGTAAAGAAAAAGGCGGCCTTGGGCCGCCTTCGGGAAATGTTGTGAGTCTTTGTCAGACTTCCGACATGCAGGCGTCGTAAAAGTCGAGGAACTTGTTTTTGTCCTCGGTGTCGCGGACGCGCATGGCAGCTCGTGGGTGTTGGTTCAGGATGCCGGTGACCACGTACGGGATGAGGGCGCCCCATTCCTTGGTGCGACGCAGCGGCATGAGTTGATCCTGCAGCAGCTTGAAAATCGGACGAAGATCGAACTTCGGGTTTTTCAGGAAACCGAGCAGCAGTTCCATCGGGCAGTTGCCAGCCCCGCGACCGAGACCAAGCATGGTGGCGTCGATGCGGTTGGCACCCTGAATGATAGCCTCGATCGTATTGGCGAAGGCGAGTTGCATATTGTTGTGCGTGTGGATGCCGACCTCCTTGCCGGTGGCCTTGCCCACGGCGACGTATTTCTGAACCAGCGCCCGAATCTGCTCATGGTAAAGTGAGCCGTAACTGTCAACGACGACGATGGTTTCCACCGGCGTCTTGGCCAGTGTCTCAAGCGCCTGGTCGATCTCAGAGTCGGCGACAGTGCTGATGGCCATGATGTTGCAGCAGGTCTCGTACCCCTTATCGTGGGCATCCTTGATCATGTCCACCGCGGTAGGGATCTGGTGTGCGTAGGTGGCAACGCGGATGCAGTCGAGTACGCTTTGCTCGGACGGCAGGATGTCGGTTTTGTAGTCGGTCTTGCCGGCGTCGGCCATAGCGGTGAGTTTGAGTGGGCTGTCGTTGTCTCCGACGATTCGGCGCAGATCGTCCTCGTCGCAATATTTCCAGTCGCCGTGGTCCGCCCGGACGAACTGAGTTTTGGAGGCCTTGTAGCCGAGTTCCATGTAGTCGATACCGGCCTGGATGGCGGTATCGTAGACGGCTTTGACGAAGTCGTCCTCGAACTGGTGGTTGTTGATGAGGCCTCCATCGCGGACGGTGCAGTCCAGAACCTTGATCTCGGGGCGGAAGGTCACCCATGGTGCGTTTTCTTTCGAATCTGTCATTTGTTTAAAGTGGCTGGGGAGCCAAAAAGCATTGAGGCCCAAGGACTTGGGTCTTCAGCCTATCGATTTCCTCGCGGAAAAGGCCGGCAAATGTCTTAAAATCCACGCCAAATGTGAAGCGTTAAAAGCGGCTTTCTCTCACTTTTTCAGCGCTTGGCTGGTTTTTTCGCGTGAATGGTGTTGATAGGATGGATATCGAGGATATTCGGGTGGATGCCGCCGATGCGCTTTGGGTCATAAATATTGATGCCTTCAAAGAAATACAACGAGAAGATCGGGAACTCTTCGGCGATGAGTATCTTCTCCGCCTTCTGAAACAGTGCGTTGCGCTTGGCCATGTCGGGAGTTGCATTGGCCAAGCGGATGAGTTGGTCGTAGTTGGCATTGACCCAACCGGTGCGGTTGTTGCCGTTCCCCTCCATGAACATGTCGAGGAAGGTGTTGGGGTCGTTGTAGTCGCCGATCCAGCTACTCCGTGTGAGGTGGTAGTCGAGCGCGCTTTGGGCGGCGAGATACACCTTGTGTTCTGCCTGGCGCAGCTTGACCTGGATGCCCAGCGTCTCGAGCCACATGCGTTGCAACTCGACCGCGATGTTTTTGTTCAACTGGCTGGAGTTGAACAGGTACTCGAAGTCGTTCGGAAACCGTTCGCCGCCTGGGTAGCCGGCCTCGGCGAGCAGCCGCTTGGCCAAGCCGGGATCGTGTGCCGGGCCGCTTGGCGAGGTATAGTCGCCGGTGCCAGGCGGGACGAAGTGTTCGGCTGGTTGCTCGCCGCCCTTGGTGTATTTCGCAACCAAGCGGGCCTTGTCGATGGCAAGCGCCATCGCCTTGCGGACGCGCGGATCGTCGAGCGGTTTTTTCGTGGTATTGAACCGCACGAAGTAGGTTCCGAGGTAGTCGAATCGGTGAAAGTCGGGCCGCGGGCTGAGGGCATCGAGCAGCTCGGCTGGCACGAGGCCCTTGTCCCAGATAATATCGGCTTGGCCGGCTTCGTAGAGGTTGATTGCTGTTGCCGACGTCTCAACCGGCAGAAAGTCGACGATCTCGTTTCGCGTATTGGCCGCGTTCCAGTATCGTTCATTTTTACGGAGGCGTATCCGGTCACGCACCCGCCAGTAATCGAGCGTGTGCGAGCCGCTCACCGGTAGCGGCCGGCTGAGGCACCATTGGTCTCCATGCCGTTCGATCGCCGTTCCTGGCACGACGGCTAGCGTCCAGAACGCGCAGAGCTCGAGGAAGAACGGGGTGGGGGCGGCTAGTTCAACTCGCACGGTTTGGGCGTCGATCGCGCGCACGCCAAGCCGGGTGGGGTCGTTGACCTTGCCGCTATTGATGGCCTTAGCGTCTTTCACGTAAAAGAGCATCCCGGCGTAGTCGCTGGCGGTATCGGGATCGACGGCGCGGCGCCATGAATAAACGACGTCATGCGCCGTGATCCTTTCTCCAGTGGACCATCGGAGGCTGTCGCGCAGGTGGAAGGTGTAAATGGTGCCATCGCCGGATATGTCCCAGCGTTTGGCCAATGCCGGCTCGGCCTGGGCAGTGACGGCGTTAAAGCGGGTGAGCCCCTCGAACAACGCCGAGACAATGCGGCCATCCGACTGGCTGGTGATGATGGCCGGATCGAGTGACTCGGGGTCGGGGCCGTTGATGATGACGAAGTCGGCCGGTTCGTGTTGCTTAAAACAGCCGGCTTGCCCAAGCAGGCACAGGCACAAAAAAAGCGTCCCCAGCCGATGCGCAGGAACGCTGTTGTAAGTCATGAGAGCTTTCGCTTATTTTTTCTCCGCGCCCTCCGGCGGTGCGGCCGGGGCCGCCGGTGGGGTGGGCGTCTCGGGGGGCTGCGGTGTGGAGGTGTCCGCGGCACCGGCTAGGGCGTCATCCACCTTGCCGGTGACTTCCGCTTGAACCGGAGCAGCCGCCGGCGTGCCGGCCGGCGTCGTGCCGGGTGCTGTCGTGGGCGCCGTGGCGGGCTTTGCTTGGGCAGCAATGCGTTTGCTGATGTCGTCCTTGTCGGGATTGCCGATGATGGCCAACACGAGGCAGAGCAACAGGAAAAGCGATGCGGAAACCTTCGTGAGCTTGGTCAGCATATTTCCTGCGCCGGCGCCGAGCGCCATGTCCAACGTGCCGCCGCCGAAGGCCAAGCCGGAGCCGGATTCCTTCTTCGGTAACTGAATCAGGATCAGCAGCACGAGGAAGAAGCAGTTTAGGACGAGTACGGTTGTCAATATTCCAATCAGGACAGTCATGGTTCTATTTTTCTATCAGATCGAGTTCATGATGATCTCGGAAAAGTTTCTCACGTCCAACGAGGCTCCGCCGACCAGCGCTCCGTCCACGTCCGGTTGGCTCATCAGTTCGCGAGCGTTGTCCGGCTTGACGCTGCCGCCGTACTGGATGCGTACGCGCCGGGCTGTCTCCTCGTCAAAGATGTCGCCCAGCAAGTTGCGTATGAACGCATGCACTTCCTGCGCCTGGGCGGAAGTGGCGGTTTTGCCGGTGCCGATCGCCCAGACCGGCTCGTAGGCGACGATCGTGCCCTCCATTTCCCCGGCGGTCAAGCCCGCCAGACTGCCGCGTATCTGCGAGTCAACGACCGCCTCAGTGCGGTCGATTTCGCGATCCTCGAGATGTTCGCCCACGCAGACAATCGGCTTTAAGCTGGCCTCGTGCGCGGCCCTGGTCTTGGCGGCGATGAGTTCGTCCGATTCGCGCTGGTATTGGCGCCGCTCGGAGTGGCCAAGGATGACGTAGCGGGTGGAGAATTCCTTGAGCATCCCGGCGGCGGTTTCACCGGTGTAGGCGCCGTAGCCGTGTTCGCTCATGTTTTGCGCGCCAAGCCGGATGTTGGAGTCGAGGACTACCTCGGACACTGCGGCCAGTGACGTGAATGGCGGGCAGACGGCGATGTCCACATCGGTTACATCCTTTAACTCGCGAACGAGTCCGTTGGCCAAGTCGAGCGACTCGGCGACGGTCTTGTTCATCTTCCAGTTGCCGACGATGATCAGTTTTCGTTCCTTGTCCATTCGTCAATCTATTTGTCAGCCAAGGCCGCGACGCCGGGCAGTTCCTTGCCCTCGAGAAACTCGAGGCTCGCGCCGCCACCGGTGCTCATGAAGGTAACCTGGTCGCCGAGGCCTGCCTTGTTCAGCGCCTTCACGCTATCGCCGCCGCCGATGATGCTCTTGGCCCCGTTGGTGGTCACCTCACACACGGCCTTGGCCACGGCGAACGTTCCTCCTGCAAAGCGCTCATCCTCGAAGATGCCCATTGGGCCGTTCCACAAAATTGTCCTAGCTCCTGCGATGGCTTCGCTGAACGCGGCCACGGATTTGGGGCCGATGTCGACGCCCTCGACCTCGTCGGGGATGTTTTCGTCGTCGTTCACGCGGTGATCCCCAAAAGCAAATTTGCCGTCGATCTCCGTCGGCATGGCGACGACGTTGTCGGTCGGGATCAGGAACTGAACGCCGCGCTTGGCCGCCTTGTCGAGGGCCGCTAGGGCGACATCCACCTTGTCACGCTCGACGAGTGACTTTCCGACGGTGAGTCCCTTGGCCAGCTTGAATGTATACGCCATCGCGCCACCGATGAGGATCGTATTGGCCTTTTCGAGCAGGCGATCGATCACCTTGATTTTATCGGACACCTTCGCGCCGCCGAGGATCACGACAAACGGCCGCTTCGGCGACTCGAGTTCGTCGCCGAGAAACTGCAACTCGCGCTCCATCAGCAGGCCGGCCACGCTTTGGCCGCCCCGGTCGTTAAGTACGTCGGCAACGCCGGCGGTGGAGGCGTGGGCGCGGTGTGCGGCCCCGAAGGCGTCGTTCACGTACACCTCGGCGTCACCTGCGAGTTCGGTGGCGAAGCCCGGGTCGTTGGCCTCCTCCTCGGCGTGGTAGCGGAGGTTCTCCAGCAGCAGCAGGCCGCTGTCCTCGAGCTTAGTCGTTGCTTTGGCTGCAGTTTGGCCAACGCATTGCTCACAGAAGGCGACCGGTTGGTCGATCAATTCAGAAAGCCGCTCGGCTACAGGGCGGAGACTCATTGATTGAACGCGTTCGCCCTTGGGTCGACCAAGGTGCGCGGCCAGGACGACTTTCGCGCCGCTTTCGGTCATCGTCCGGAGCGTTGGCAGCGTGGCGCGGATGCGGGTGTCATCATTAATCACCATTGCGCCATCTTGCCTGGCCATCGGCACGTTGTAATCGACGCGTGCTAGGACGCGTTTGCCTCGCAGGTCGATATCGTTGATGGTCCGCTTGGTCATTTGCCCCCGAAAAAAGGGCGCGGAATCATACCCGCGAGCTTTTGAGTGTCAACGGTTATGTGGCGCAAAACCGGTGGAAATCAACCGTTTTACCTGCAACGGGGAGTGGGGAGGATTGTCCAAGCGCTTGGCCAACGGGTGAACTGCACTTTTGGGTGTGCACTTGCCGATTGGGTATCGTGTCTATAATCTCTCCGCCGATGTCTGGCTTGGGGCGTAAAGCCATCCTCGCATTGGAGGACGGCACCATTTTCGAGGGGCGGCCGTTTGGCGCTGCAGCGTCGGTCGCCGGGGAGGTTTGTTTTAACACCTCCATGACGGGGTATCAGGAAATCCTGACTGACCCTTCGTACAAGGGGCAGATTATCACGATGACCTATCCGCTCATCGGCAATTACGGTGTAAACGAGCAGGATGTGGAATCGTATCAGACACACGCCAGCGGCTTCGTCGTCCGCGAGTTGTCGCCGGTCGTCAGCAACTACAGAGCGGACAGCTCGCTCGGCGACTACATGGAGCGCAACGGTATTCCAGGCATTGAGGGGATCGACACGCGTGCATTGACCAAAAAGCTCCGCGTTCGCGGCGCGATGAACGGCTACCTCACGACGGAGGAGGGCGCAACGGCTGAAGATGCCCTGGCCAAGGCGAAGGCATGGCCCGGCCTGGTCGGCGTTGATTACGTGAAGGAAGTCACCCATCAGTCGAGTTTCGCATGGGACGAGGAGGATACGTTGAGCCCGGAATTTCGGTTGCCGAAGGGGCCGAGCGAGATCGACGGCAGAACTCAGCGTGACCCGATGCCGACGGCGGACGTTCCAATCGTCGCCTACGACTTTGGCATCAAGTACAATATACTGCGCCGGCTGCGGCAGACCGGCTTCGCGGTGACGCTCGTTCCGGCGAATACGCCTGCGGATGAGGTGCTGAAGCACACTCCGGCCGGTATTTTTCTCTCAAACGGCCCCGGCGATCCGGCGGCGGTGACTTACGCAATGGAGGCGGTCGCGGCGCTGTTGGCTAAAGGGCTCCCGATTTTCGGCATCTGTCTGGGCCACCAAATCCTCGGCTTGGCCATGGGCGGCAAGACGAGCAAACTCAAGTTTGGCCATCGCGGTGCGAACCAGCCCGTGAAGGATCTTGAGAGCGGTCGGGTGGAGATCACGTCGCAGAACCATGGCTTCACGGTGGAGACCGACTCACTGCCGGGCGACGTGAAAGTGAACCGAGTCAACCTAAATGACCAGACGGTCGAGGGATTGCGTCACAAGACTAAGCCGGTGTTCTGCGTTCAATACCACCCGGAGGCATCGCCGGGGCCGCACGACTCAAGCGGCCTCTTCGGCGAATTCCGACAGTTGGTCGAGAAGCACGGCTGACCTTGTGCAAGCGCGTTAAGGGCAGGACTATGTTTTGAACCTTCGGAATTTTCATGGATTGACGAACAGTTTTTTTGTTTCCTTTGTGCTTCAGGAAGCAGCTTCAGAGCGGGGGATGTCTTGAGTTTGTCATCCACCAGTGTTTCGTTCAGCAGCCTGATAGCAATTTCTGCGTTTTTCAATCGATACGAGCCGATGTGGTACAGTTTTTTCCTTTGCTTGGGGGGCCTTCGCTGCTGCCGATGGCCTGAAGTTCAACGCGCGACACCCCGCCGATCTTGACGGGGTAGGCCTGGAAGAACATGAGTCTTCCTGGATGGGATAATGAATCATGTACTCGGTGGCGGAGAATTTCAGGATCATCATCCGTTCCTTTTTCTCGTTTTCATCATCCGGAACGAACTCTCAGAGGCCTAGCACGGATGAACTAATCGGAATGGTCTGATTTTCCGTCGGCGGTGTTTCATACTCGCAGCCACAAAAAAGCAAGACAGCCCCATCAACTGGGCTGTCTTGTTTTTCAAAACAATGTGATTTTCGGTTAACTCGCCGGAGCCTCCTCCGCAGGCGCCTCGGATTCCTCCTCGGGGAGCGGGTTGCTGCTCTCCACCCGCACCTTGAGCGTGGTGCTGACCTCGGAATGCAGACGCAACTCCACGTCGTGGTCACCCACCGTGCGGATCGGTTCCTCAAGGTGAACCTTCCGGCGGTCGAGCTTGATCTCGAACTGTTCGTTGAGCTGCTCGATGATGCTTGCCGGGGTGACCGAGCCGTACATTTTGCCGGTGTCTCCGGTCTTGGCCTTGATGTGAAGAATCAGGTGCTTGAAGCTTGCGGCCAGTTCCTTGGCGTCCTTGGCCTCGCGGATCTCGCGGTCGCGGCGTACCTTGCGAAGTGCCTCGAGTCGCCGCTCGTTGCCCTCGGTCAACGGAATGGCCAGTCCGTGCGGTAGGAGGTAGTTGCGAGCGTAGCCGGTGGCCACGTTGACTTGGTCGGATTCCCCGCCTAAGCCTTCCACATTTTTGATTAAAATAACGTCAGTTTTTGCCATGAGTCGCTTGTGGTATGAATTTGTCTTTGTTCAAAACGGGACGTCGTCGTCCCCAGGGGCATCCACAGGTGGGCCGTCCGCTGGCTCGGATGGGGGAGGGGCGGACTGCTGCGGGGCAGGAGCGACACCATCGCCTTGGCTACCACCAATGAACTCGAACCGATCAAGCACAACGCTTAGTTTGCTTCGCTTTTGCCCGGTGTTTTTGTCATCCCATTGGTCGAACTTCAATCTGCCCTCGATGTGAATTCCTTTTCCCTTCTGGAAATATTGCCCGATTACTTCGGCTTGTTTGCCGAAAGCCGAAATATCGATGTATGTAACTTCCTCTTTTTGGTTTCCATCTTGATCTTTCCATCGCCGGTTCGTAGCGATGCCGAAAGCTGCGACCGCGGTGCCACTGGGCGTGTAACGCAACTCGGGGTCGCGGGTCAGGTTGCCCATCAGGATGACCTTGTTGAAACTTGCCATGAGTGCAGTTTAATCAGATTGGATCATCGGAATCAACCCACGATTCACGCCGGCTTGGTGAAGAACACCCGGAACACATCCTTGAGTTTGAGCAGGCGTTTTTTTAGTTCGCCGGTTGCTGCCGGATCGCCCTCGAACGTGACCTCAAGGTAGTAGCCATCTGGGTTTTTACGGTTGGCCACCCGGACAAATTCCTTTTGGCCCACGTCGTTGAACTCGCCTACTTTCCCGCCGGCCGTATCGATCTCGGCCGAGATGAGGGTCTGCAGTTCCTTGACCGTGCTTTCACGTCCCGTTTCCTTCAGGATGATCGTTCCTTCGTATTTCGTCATCTGTTTCGTTTCCTGTCGAGGAATAGTCCCCGTTGTAATTGTTCATCGCCGGCCCGATGCCTTGCCGCACCCAGCAGACGAGTTGGTCCGCCGCTGTTTCCAGCAGTCGTTCCAGCAGTTCGGTTTCCGCCTCGGCAAATTTGCCAAGCACGAAGCCGGACACATCTCGGTTCGGCTCCGGGCGGCCGATGCCCAGCCGCAGGCGGGCAAAATCGTTCTTTCCAAGTGATCCATGGATGGAATCCAAGCCCCGATGGCCTCCCGTGCCTCCGCCGGGACGCATTCTCACGACACCAAGCGGAAGGTCGATGTCATCGACAACCACCACGATTCGCTCGGAGGGAATCTGGTAAAATTGAGACAGGGGCACTACCGATTGCCCGCTCAGGTTCATGTAGCCCTGTGGCTTGCATAGGAGGATCTTGTTGCCTGCCTGACTACCCTTGGCCAAATGAGCGGTGAACTTTTTGTTCAACTCCCACGCTGTTCCCAAGAGCTTGGCCAAGCGGTCGAGCACCATGAACCCGACATTGTGCCGCGTGGCGGCATAACCCTTTCCGGGATTGCCCAATCCCGCGACCAGGAATATTTCTTCCATACGCGGACCTTATAAAAGAACACGGCGTTCCTGCCAACTCGGCGGGACGCCAATAAAAATTAACCTTCCTTCTTGTCCCCGCCCTCGGCGGCATCGGCGGCGCCCTCTTCCTTGGCGCCTTCTTGTGCTGGGGTTTCGCCCTCGGCGGCGGCTCCTTCCGCTCCTCCCTCTGCTGCCGCTTCGGCCGCTGCTGCCTCTTCCGCCTCGGCCATCATCTGCATGCGCGAGGTTGCAATGGCGATCACCAAAGCCTTAGGTTGACCGGTCGCGACAACCCCCTTCGGCAGATCCAGATCCTCGAGGTACCGGGATTGGCCGACCTCCATGTCGCTGACATCGAGTTCAAGGCTATCTGGGATGTTTGCCGGACGACCCTTCAGCGTGATTGTGTGCATCGCAGTCTGCATAACGCCGCCCTGTTTTACACCCTCTGCAGTGCCAATAGGGTACAGCGGAACCTGTGCCGTGACGACGCTGTCCTTGGTCAGGCGCTTGAAATCGACGTGGATGAACAGGTTGGTCAGGGGATTCTTCTGGACATCCTGCACCAGTGCGATGCTCTTTTTGCCCTCGATGTCCAGTTCGACGAGGAAGTTTTTCGCCTCGGTGGATTTGACCGCCTTGCCAAACTGCTTGGCTTCGATCTCGATGCTCTGCGGGTCGCCGTTACCGTAAATGACGCCGGGCAGGCCCCCGCCTTGGCGAACTTTTTTGCTGCCTGTGGTCTTGGTCAACGTCCGCGGATTTGCGGCCAACGAGATTGCTTTCATGTAATTTGTCCCAAAAAACTGTTTCCCCCCGACAGACTCAGTTGGTGCGCGCTCCCTTGAATCGGAACAGCGAGTTCACCGAGGAATTGTTGTGGATTCGCTGGATGGCTTCTCCCAGCAACCCCGCCACGGAGAGGGTGTTGATGTTCAACCCCTCGATTTCAGGGCGGGGGACTGTATCAGTCGTTATCAGTTCGTCAATACAAGAGTTTTTCAGCCGATCGATGCCCAAATCATTGAGAATTGTGTGGGAAACACAGGCCCGGACAGTCGCCGCCCCACGCTCCTTTAGTATGGCGGCGGCGTTGACCAGTGTACCAGCGGTTTCAGTCAGATCATCCACCAAAAGGGCGTTTTTACCCTCAATATCGCCAATAATGCCCACCGATTCCGTGTCGGTGGCGCTGGTGCGGCGCTTGGCGACAATGGCTAGGTCCGCCTCGAGCATTTCCGAGTAGGCATGGGCCATCTTCAACCCGCCCACATCCGGGCTGACCACGACTTGATTCTCCCGCTTGGTGTATTTGAGGTAGGCGAAAATCACCGGCGAGGCGTAAAGATGATCCACTGGGATGTCGAAAAAGCCTTGGATTTGTTGGGCATGCAGATCCATCGTCAGAATGCGGTTGGCTCCGGCGGCCACCAGCAGGTTGGCCACGAGCTTGGCCGAGATCGGCACCCGTGGCTGGTCCTTCCGGTCCTGCCGGGCGTAGCCGTAATATGGCAGCACCGCCGTGATCCGGTCAGCGCTGGCGCGTTTGAGCGCATCCATGATGATAAACAGCTCCATCAGGTGATGGTTCGTCGGGGGACAGGTTGACTGGATTACAAACACATCCTCGCCCCGGACATTCTCCTCGATCTTGGCGAACGACTCCCCGTCGGGGAACGCACTGATGGAGAGTTTGCCCGGCTCAATGCCGATGTTCCCGCAGATGGCATCTGCAAGCGGGATATTTGAACTGCCAGCGAATACTTTCACGTCTGGATTCGGAGTGGTTGTGGTTTTGGTTTGCTCTGCGGATCAGCCCTGCTCGCGGCTGCTGAAAATTAACAACAGGAAAACACCAATCAAGCGCATTCGTATCGTAGGGAAAAAAATCAACGGCCTGAATCCGCCCCGTTTGGCCAAGGGCTAAAATTGCTTGAGAAAGCGGAGGTCGTTTTCGTAGAAGAGGCGGATGTCGCTGATGCCGTAGCGGATCATTGCAATGCGCTCGATGCCGAAACCGAACGCCCAGCCGCTCCACTCCTCGGGGTCGTAGCCGACGTTCTCGAAGACGGCCGGATGCACCATGCCGCAGCCGGCGATCTCGAGCCATTCCTTGCCCATCTTGCGGACGAGTGGGCTGCTGAAGTCGATCTCGAGGCTCGGCTCGGTGTAGGAGAAGTAGTGCGGCCGGAACCGCAGCTTTACCTCCTTGCCAAGGAGTTCCCGAAATACGAACTCCACCGTGCCCTTGAGGTCGCCGACGGTGACGTTTTTATCAATGTAAAGGCCTTCGATCTGGTGGAAGGTAGGGTTGTGGGTGGCATCGGCGTTGTCGCGCCGGTAGACGCGGCCCGGCACGATGATACGGATCGGCGGTGGGGTCTGCTCCATCACCCGGATTTGGACGGAGGAGGTGTGGGTGCGAAGCAGGGGCCGCTCGTTGGCGTTGAGGAAAAAGGTATCCTGTGTGTCGCGGGCCGGGTGGTCAGCCGGGGTGTTGAGGGCGTCGAAGCAGTAGCGCTCACTCTCGATCTCCGGGCCGTTTGCGACTGCGAAGCCGATCTTGCGAAAGCTGCGGACGATGTCCTCGGTAACCTGCGTGAGAGGGTGCTGCTTGCCAAGCGGGCGGCGCCGGCCGGGTGCGGTGAAGTCGGTGGCCCGTTGCGGCGCGGCGCCGACAAGCTCGAGTTGCTCGCGCCGTTGGTCAAGGCTTCGGGTGAGCTCGGCCTTGGCTTGATTGACCGCTTTGCCGGCGGCGGGGCGTTCCTCCTTGGCCAAACCACCCATCTGCTTGAGCAACCCGGTGAACTGGCCATTCGTGCCGAGGTATTGTACGCGCACTGCGTCGAGCTTGGCCAGGTTGTCGGCAGCCTTGAGCGCCTGCAAGGCGGCTTCCTTCAGCGGGGTAATTTCATCGACGAATGACATCTTCGAAGTTTCCTTTTTCGGAAACAAAAGAGGGCGGCCATTAAAGACCGCCCACGAGAAAAGTCAACTTGGCCAAGCGCTCAGCCCTTGGCTTCGAGGGCGCTCTTGGCAGTGCTCACCAGTTCGCCGAAGGCCGCCGAGTCGGTGGCGGCCAAGTCGGCCAGTACCTTGCGGTTGACCTCGACCTTGGCGGCCTTGAGTCCCTCGATGAAGCGGCTATAGGTGATGCCGGCGTCGCGGGCGGCGGCGTTGATGCGCAGGTTCCACAGGGCGCGGAAAGTTCGCTTTTTGTTTTTGCGATCGCGATAGGCGTATTGGCGGCCGTGCTCAATGGCGTCCTTGGCGTAGCGGTAAAGCTTGGAACGGCGCATGCGGAAGCCCTTAGCGGCTTCGATCATGCGCTTGCGTCGTTTGCGGGAGGCGGCTGCGTTGGTGACTCTCATGCCTGAATTGTATTGAAGGTTGGATGCCTCAGCGGCTGAACGGCATATTCTCCATCACCCGGGCGTAGTCGGTCTTGTCGACGAGTGCAGGGGTGCCGAGTTTGCGGCGGCGCTTGGCGTTTTTGCTGGCCAAAAGATGCCGTTTTCCCGGGCGATTCCGGATAATTTTGCCCGAGGCGGTGATCTTGAACCGCTTGGCTACGGACTTACGCGTCTTGATGGATTTGACTTTCTTTTGCATCTGTTTCGCCTCCCCTGCTCGAAAAAAGGGCAGGAAAACTAGTCAATGGCCCGCTGAGGCACAAGCCATTTTATGAACTATTTTATTTTTTGCGGCTGGAGTGTGTTTGACCAAGCGGCTACAACTGCCGCACCGGTTTTTGCCATGATGAATAAAACGACGTTTTTTGCGGCGGCAATCCTGTCGCTTGGACTGGCCCCGGGCCAGGCGGCGGATAAGGTGCATTTTGAGGATGACGACTTTTCCGGCGGAGGTTGGAGTGAGTTTATCGAGGTTCCCGGCACCGGTGGCTGGGAGGTGATCCGCCGTGAACTGGGCAATCTCGTCCAAGGCAGGGTGCAGGAAGTCACACTCGAGGGCGACGGCGGGTTGTTCCTGAGTGCCGGACGGGGCAGTTACGCCTCTCTGTTCCGTTCTGACGGGTTGATCCATGCCGTTCGGACCCGGGACGGGGCGCAATCCCTCATCGACCAAGTCGAATCCGATGGCCCGGTTAGCCTGCGGCTTGGCTTCGACGGTGCCTTTTTGATTTACGAGTACCGCACCGGGGGGCAGTGGAGTCGATTGGGCAAGAGCGACATCATCGGCGTGGTGCCTTACACTGGCGGAATTTCCACCCCGAGCCGCGCCGATGGGATGAGCGACTATCGCGTTGTTGAACTTGAGTCGCTCATGGGCGTGCGCTTCGGCTACACCGATACGCCGAAGATTTCCGGCACGCCGTGGGTGGTGCATGACCCGTTTCGTCCGCAGCCGCGGCAGGTCGATCCTGGCACGTCGACGCCGCGTGATGCGCCGGGCAGGCCTCCTTCGGACGCGATCGTGCTATTTGACGGTACAAACCTTGACTTCTGGGAGGATGGCAAGGGCAACGCGCCCAAGTGGACGCTCCGGGATGGCTACTTCGAGTGCGGTAAAAAATCCGGCACCATCCGCACGAAGCAGAAATTCGGCAGCGTGCAGTTGCATATCGAGTGGGCGAGCCCGTCAGAGGTTAAGGGCAGCAGCCAGGGGCGGGGCAACTCCGGCGTCTTTCTCGCCGGGCTGTATGAGGTGCAGGTCCAGGACAATTACGACAACCTTACCTACCCGGACGGGCAGGCCAGTTCGCTTTACGGCTTTCGTCCGCCGCGCGTCAACGTGTCCCGCCCGCCGGGTGAGTGGCAGTCGTACGACATTATTTTTGAGATGCCGGAGTTTGAGGACGGCAAAGTGACCCGGAAGGCGCGCATCACCGTGCTACACAACGGCGTGCTGACCCAGCACGGAGTGGAGATTCCGGGGATTCTTGGCCACAAGAAAACCCGGCCGTATCGCGAGCACGGCCCTGGCCACATCCAGTTGCAGGATCACGGCAACCCGGTGCGGTACCGAAACATCTGGATCCGGGAATTAAAGCCGATCCAATAACCGGTGGCGGACGCCTCACTCGACAAGATTTCAGCAGCGCTTGGGCTGGAAAGAGTAGAGCGCCACGTATTCCTTTGCGCCGACCAGTCGGAGGCCAAGTGCTGCGACCGTGGCAGTGGCCTCGAGTCCTGGGCGTTTTTGAAAGCCCGGTTGAAGGAGCTTGGCCTCGTTGGTGCAGAGCCGAAAGTGCACCGCACCAAGGCCGATTGCCTTCGGGTCTGCGCGCGTGGCCCCATCGCCGTAGTTTATCCGGAGGGCACCTGGTACCACTCCTGCACACCGGATGTCCTCGAGCGTATCATCCAGGAACACCTCATCGGTGGCCGGGTCGTCGACGATTATTGTTTCACCCAAAACCGGCTTGGCAGAGCGGGGCACTAGACACCGGTTTGCTGTGTGAGTTGTGCTGCGTAGGCACCGTCGGTGTGATCCTCGACCGGGTGCAGCGTTCGTTCGTTGATGAGTTGCCAATCCAGGTTGGCATCTAGGAAGCGGGCAATGAGCTGTTCGTTTTCCTCAGGCTCGATGCTGCAGGTGCTGTAGACGAGCTGGCCGTCCGGCTTGGTCCATTCTGCCGCCTGGGCAAGCAGCTTGAGTTGCTCGTCGGCGAGCACCCGGGTTTCGTCGGAGCTGAGTCGCCAGCGAAGGTCGAGCCGTCGGCGCATCACGCCGGTGTTGGAACAGGGGACATCAACGAGCACCCGGTCGTACTTGCACGTCGCCGCGGCATCCGCTTGGCCAAGCGTGGCGCAGGTGACGCGCATGCGCTCGCAATTCTCGCGCATTAATTCAATCCGCGACTCGCTGATGTCGATCGCACTCAGTTGTCCCTCGTTGTTCATCCGCCCGGCGATCTGGCATGTCTTTCCACCGGGCGCGGCGCAGAGGTCGAGTACGGCTTGGCCGGGTTGTGGGTTGAGCAGGTCGACGGCGAGCAGAGTGCTGGGATCCTGCACGTAGAAGAGCCCATCGCGGAAGCTGCCAAGCGACTCGAGCGGCGGGTGCTGGCGCAGGCGAAAGAGGCTGTCCGGCTTGGCCCAATCGCAGTAGATCGGCGTGGCCTCGACGCCCTCGTCTTCCCAGCGCTTGGCTAACGACCCGGGGTCAGTGAGCAACGGGTTGACTCGGGCACAGGTTGGCGCGGGTCGGTTGTTCCATTCCATGAGGCGGACGGTTTTTTCGCAGCCCCAGCGCTGCTCCCACTTTTTGAAAAGCCAATCGGGGTGGGATTGGCCAAGCGCCGGTCGATCTTCCTGAAGGTTGGCGATGTCGCGGGTGATTTGCCCCCTCTCACGGAGGAAGCGACGCATCATGGCGTTGATGAACCCGGCTTGCCCGAGGCATCGCTCGGTCTTGGCCAGGCGGACGCTCTCGTCGACGATGGCGTGCTCCGGAATGCGGCTGAGGAAGAAGATTTGGTAGAGGCCAAGTCGCAGGATTTCCCGCACAGCTGGCTTTTGCTCGCGGCCCTCGGTGGCGCGCTCGATCAGCCAGTCGAGCAGTCGTCGCCATCGCACGCAGCCGGAAACAAGTTCGCGGCACAGTCCGGTGTCGGCGCTTGATAGCGCGGCGGACTGGAATTGGCGTGCGAGAATGCGCTCGACGGCACGCTGCGTTTCTTGTGAGCGCAACAATGTTTGCAGCGCGATTTGTCTTGAGTTGCGACTCGGCATCTCGGTAGGATGCCGGCTTTGGCGGCGCAGGCCGAGCGCCTTCTCACCTGATGAGCGACACAATGACTGAGGAAGAGACCACTACGGTAGAGCAATCCGATCAGCTCCAGAGCGAGTTTAAGCGACTCGTCTTGGATGGAAAACTGGATCCCAAGCTGACGGACACGCTGACGGAACTGGTGACGGCAGGGTTCTGTACGCACCGATCGTGGGGGTTTGGGAAGATCACAACAGTGGACACGTTGATGTCGAAGATCACCATCGATTTCCAGTCCAAGCCGGGGCACTCGATGGACCTGGGCTTCGCCGCGAAAGTACTCAGTCCGCTCAGTTCGAGCCACATCCTTGCACGCAAGGCAACCGACCTGACCGGGCTGAAACGCATGGGCGCCCTGCGCCACCTTGAGTTGATCAAGCTGGTGCTCGAGAGCTACGGCGGGCAGGCGACGGTCGCGCTGATCCAAGAGTCGCTGGTGCCGGATGTCATCGAGGAGGATTGGAAAAAATGGTGGGCAGACGCCAAGAAGGAAATGAAGAGCGACGGTCACTTCCAGTTGCCAGTCAAGAAAACCGAGCCGATTGTCTACCATGCCGAGGAGTTGTCCCCCGCGGACAAGCTGATGAGCAACATCCGTGATGCCAAGGGCTTGAAGGCGCAGTTGGCTGCGGCCACCGAGCTTTGCAAGGGCATCGACGGTGTCGAAAACAAGGAGGTGGTGCAGGACGAAGTGGTGTCCATTCTGAACGACGCCATCAGGAACCACCTGACGCTCAAGCCGTCGCTCGCGCTCGAGGCCATCCTGCTGCGTGATTCTATCCATACCCAATCCGGCATTCAGCCGCAGGAAGGCGAACTGGCCGCAAACGATATCTTTGAAAAAGCGGACAACCTAGCCGGATTGATCGAGGGCCTCTCCGCCGCCAAGCAGAAACTTGCGCTTGAGGCGTTTCGCCAGTCCCACTCGGACACTTGGGTCGACACCTATCTGAAATTGATCAACGAGACCGGCCTCCGGTTGGTGGGGGAATTGATCCAGATTCTCATCGACACCGGGCACTTCGAAAAATTCAAGGCAAGCCTCGCAAAACTCATCAGTAAGCGGGAGGCCAGCACTGACCTGATGTTGTGGATGGGCAAGAACCGTTCCGATAGCTTCGCCGACATCCTTGGCCCGGAAGTGTTCCGCGCGATGATGGCTGCTATCGAGAATGACCGATTCGAGGATCGCAAAACCAGCAAGTTGGGCGACCTAATTCTCAGTGATCAGGAACTGATAACTGACCTGATCGGCTCCGCTGACATCGAGTTGGTCGAGGACCTGGTTCGGGCATTGCAGGCGACCAACTGTTTTGACGACATGGATAAGCGTTCGTTGCTGGGTCGCATTGTCAAGGAGTTCCCCTCGATTCAAACCTTGATTTCCGGAGACCAAGCGAAGGAAGACAACTCCCTTATCGTCTCTTGGCAGAGCCTCGAGCGACGCAAACAGGAGTACGAGGAACTGGTCAAGGAGAAGATCCCCGCCAACTCCCGGGAAATTGCCATTGCTCGCAGCTACGGAGACCTACGCGAGAATCACGAGTTCAAGGCGGCTAAGGAAGCGCAGAAGTTGCTCCTCTCCCGCAAGGGCGAATTGGAAATCGACCTGACTCGTGCTCGGGCCACCGATTTTTCTGACGCCACGATTGATGCGGTCACGGTGGGTAACAAGGTAGGCGTGACCAATCTCGAGACCAACAAGCCGGAGACATTTATCGTCCTCGGCGCTTGGGATGGTGATCCAGAGAACCAAATCCTTAGTTACCTCACGCCGCTTGGGCAGGCATTCCTGGGTAAAAAACCGGGTGATGAGGCCGAGTTTGAAGTCGACCGAGAAGCCAAGCGTTACAGGATTGAATCCATTGAGCGGCACACAGTCGCCGGGCCAACCGCGGTCGCTGATGAGGAAGATGAAACCGGGGAGCAACCCGGCAAGGCCGCCGAGTAATTCAATCCACTTTCACCCGGCCCCGGTGGGAATGGCCGTTTTTATTGTCTAAGGCCTTCGTAGCAAACGGCCGACGATTCCTTCTGCCTCTGATCCGTACCCTCCGCCGAAAAGGTTGAAGTGGTTCAGCGTGTGATACAGGCGGTAAAGTAGTTTCCGCGTCGGGTAACCATCATCCAGCGGCCGCTCGGCCTTGTAAGCCGACCAAAAGTCGTCTCCGAAGCCGCCGAACATTTCCGCCAAACCGAACTCCGCCTCCCGGTCACCGCGATAAGTCGCCGGGTCGAAGATCACCGGTTCGCCGCTCGGCCCAAACGCCATGTTGCCGCTCCACAGGTCGCCATGCAGCAGGGACGGCTTCGGTTTGTAGTAGGTGAAAAAACTGTCCAGCTGCTCCAGCAATTGATCTGCGCCGTCGAGGCGCAGCCCGTTGCGTTTGGCTAAATGACACTGGAATCCAAGCCGATGCTCGCGCAGGAAGGCCACCCAGTCGTTGCTCTTCGGGTTCGGCTGTGGCGTGCTGCCGATCGTGTTGTCACGTCGCCAGCCGAAGCTCATCTGCGGCACGGAGTGCAGTTTGGCCAAGCGCTGTCCCAGTTCCGCCTGCGAGCCAATGTTACCCAGTTTAACGTGCTCCAGCACGAGGTAGGCCTGTCCCCCGCTCGTGCCGTGGCAAACCGGATTGGGCACGCGGATCGTCCCGGTGCCGGCGATGTCGCGCAGGCCGTCGGCCTCGGCCTCGAACATCTCCAATGACTCAGCGCGGTTGAGCTTGGCGAAGAACGGACCGCCGTCACCGTCGAGTTGGTACGCCTGATTGATGCACCCGCCGCCGACCGGTCGCGCGTTGGCCAAGCGGAACACCGCCCCGGTGCGTTCCGAAATATGTTTGGCGATCGTGTCCCACATCGGAGGTCAATCAGAGGCTTGGCTGCGAACATGCTCAAGCAGGCTGGCAGAGCCGTCCTCGAGCAGGTCGAGCACCGTCTCGAATCCCTGCAGCCCGCCGTAGTACGGGTCGGGCACCTCAGTCGCGACGGCTTCGGTGACGAAGTCGCAAAACGGCCGCACCTCTGCCGGGTGATCCCCAGCGGGTGCCATCTTCCGAACATTTATCAGATTTTCGTCGTCCATCGTCAAAATCATGTCGAACGAACGGTAGTCATCGGCGCGAATCTGCCGCGCTTGGCCACCGGTGCGGATACCGCGCTTTGCCGCCGCCTCGTGCATGCGGGGATCAGGCGGGCTGCCGGTGTGGAAGGAGATGGTGCCGGCCGAGTCGCACTCGATCCGCTTGGCCAAGCCCTCGGACTCGACCAGGTGGCGCATCACTGCCTCGGCGGCGGGCGAGCGGCAGATGTTCCCCATGCAAACAAACAACAACCTGAACGGACGCATGGACGAAAGCCTATCCGCCCACCATGCAAAGGGCAATCCGGCGCTTGGCCAAGCTTGAGTTTGCTAGGGCAAGCCGTTAAACCAAGCGCGTGAACCGTCGAACTTTTCTCGAAACCAGCGCGGCTGGCTTGGCCTGCTCCTCCCTCGCCGCGACCGCGGTCGACATCGCCAACGGCCCGACCAAGCGCGTGGCACTGATCGGTACCGGTTGGTACGGCAAGGTGGATCTGCTTCGGCTCATCCAGGTGGCACCGGTTGAGGTGGTGGCGCTGTGCGATGTCGACAGCGCGATGCTCTCTGGGGCGGCCGATATCGTGGCCAAGAGGCAGAAATCGGGCAATCGTCCCAAGACTTACGGCGATTACCGGGCGTTGCTGAAGGAAAACAAGCTCGACCTCGTGCTCGTCGGCACACCGGATCATTGGCACGCGATGCCAATGATTGCGGCTGTCCAGGCCGGTTGCGACGTGTACGTGCAGAAGCCGACCAGCATTGATGTCTTAGAAAGTCAGGCAATGCTCGCCGCCGCGCGAAAGTACAACCGCGTCGTGCAGGTCGGCACACAGCGTCGGAGTACGCCGCACCTCATGGAGGCGCGCGAGCAGATCGTCGCCAAGGGTCTACTTGGAAACGTCGCCCACGCGGAGGTCTGCTGCTATTATCACATGCGCAACCGCAGCCATCCGGCCGACAGTTTGCCCCCGGAAACGCTCGACTATGACATGTGGAGCGGCCCTGCGCCGCAACGGCCATACAGCGAGCTTTGCCATCCGCGCGGCTGGCGAGCGTTCATGGAATACAGCAACGGAATTGTCGGCGATATGTGCGTGCATATGCTCGACACCGTCCGCTGGATGCTCGACCTTGGATGGCCCAGCAGCATTGTTTCGCAGGGCGGCATCCTCGTCGACAAACAGGCCAAGGCCAATACCACCGATACGCAGACTGCCTGCTTCGACTTCGACGACCTGCAGGTCGTCTGGCAGCATCGTGCCTGGGGCCACGCGCCCGATCCCGACTACCCGTGGGCCGCCTTCCTTTACGGCGACAAGGGTACGCTGAAATTGAGCGTCAACCGTTACGACTTCATTCCGCGCGGCCGAGGGGGCAAGCCAATCCATCGTGACGTCAAGATGGAACTGGAGGAGTATCCCGAGGACAAGACCGAGAAAGACCTCGAGCGCCATGTTGCCCCGGCGGTGCGAGTGCACATGATCGACTTCCTCAACGCCGTGGCCAAGCGCAGTCGCCCTGTGGCCGACATCGAGCAGGGCCACATCTCCAGCGTGAGTTGTATCCTGGCCAACCTCTCGCAGCGCCTCGGCGGACGCACTCTCCGGTGGGATCCAGAGACCCACACTGTCATCGGCGACCCCGAGGCCAACCGATTGCTCAGCCGTCCTTACACCGCGCCGTGGATCCATCCCACGCCGGATACGGTCTGATCTCCGGCCAGGCGCTTGGTTAAGCGGGTTAGTCGCCTCTCAGTTGGATGCACTGCAGGCTGTTTTGGTCGCGGACGAAGAGTTGCCCACCGGCGTAAGCCGGGAAGCTCCAGGTTTTGCCGCAGACCTGCATTCGATCCAGTTCCTCGTATTTCTGCGGGTTGATATTCAGCAAGACCAACTCACCCTGTTGGCCGAGTACCAGCATTCGATTGCCGTCAGTCAGCGTCGAGGCGTAAAATTTGCCAAAGCCGCGTTCCTCCCAGTTCAATTTTCCCGTGGTGGTGTCAACACAGATAAACCGATCCTTCTCGGCGAAGCTGTACAGGTTACTTCCCACGACAACCGGGGTGGCAAGGTTGATCTTGAGATTTGCGTCCTTCCATTTCCGGTTGGCTTTGCCGTTGCTGCCGCTGCCGCCCATGCAAAGCATGCCCTCAGAGTGGGAGGCCGTGATCACGCTGTTGCCGGCGGCGATGGGCGTGACGACGTTGCGAAAGTAGAGTGTGGGAACGGGTTGGCTCCAGAGGAGTTCGCCGTTCTCAATATCGACGCTGAAAATCTTCTCGGTTGCAAGCGTGACGAATTGCCGCTTGCCGGCAAGGGTTGTGATCAATGGGCTGGCAAAACTGGCCAGGTCATCCTGGGATTTCCATATGAAGTTGCCAGTTAGTTTGTCAAAGCAAACCACACCTGTTCCGGGTTCGCCTCCGACTTGGCAGATGAGATGGTTTCCATCGATCAGCGGCGTTCCGCTGTAGCCCCGTCGTGCTGCCGCGGCTTCGTTTTGACTTTTGTTCTTGATCCACTTGACCTTGAATTTTTTTTGGTAATCGACGTCCCAAACAATGGAGCCATCCTTGACCTTTAGGCAACTCAGCTTGCCCCGGCATGTTTGCACATATATCCGATCGCCATCGAACAGCGGTGCGCAGCGTGGGCCGGCGCCGAAACCGTCATCCGCGTAGGTTTGCCCGTACGGTTTTTTCCACAGTTCTCGGCCGGTGCGTTTGTCGAGGAGTCGCAGCACCTCGTCGTCGCCCTGTTCTTCGGAGATGGCCAGCAGGTTGCCCTGTGTGACCGGCGCGGAATGGCCGGGGCCTGTCGCTATGCGCCAGAGGATTCTGGGCGAATCACCCAGTTTGCCAGGGAGCAATTCGCCCTTGGCCACGTGGCCGTTTGAGCTGGGGCCACGCCATTGGGGCCAGTCTTTGGCGGAGACGCTCAACACCCCGAATAGCATTGCGACAGGGGCCGTCCATCCTATGATGAATTTTTGGAATAAACCGGTTTTCATGGTGGTCAGGTCGGCAAAAACTAGGCGGTGCAGGGATATGGCGCAATGCTTTCCTTTTGGCTTGTCTGGGAGAGTTGGCGGGCGCACTCTTTCCGAGACCGGCTGGAAGATGCGACCAAGGAGAAGCCACCCCCGGAAAAAGATTGCGCAACTGCTGTTGTTGCTGGCGCTCGGCCTGCCACAAAACACCCCGGCGGAAGGGAACGCCTATCGGTCTGCCAAGTATCCCGGGTTTGCCCAATGGCGGGCTGCTTGTGCCAAGCTGCCCAGCAACCGCTTGCTGCTTGGCCAAGCATCGGTGACCCGGTTAGAGACAGCGCTACCTTCGTTCGCGGAGGTGGACAGCGCATTAAGGGCGGTGTTTGAGTCATTCCGGAACGGCTCGATGAGTCCCGCCGGAAATTGGGTTGGATCCAAGCCCAATGTGGACGAGTTTTTCAACACCAACCGCGCCTATTTCCTGAGGCCGCCGATTCCGTTTCAGCCGTTCGCGCAAAAGTTGCAGGTGCCATCCGGCAGCAAGGTGGTTTTCCACGGCGATTTTCACGGCGACATCCACTCATTCATCGCCATTCTTGATTCACTCAACCAGGCCGGGACATTGGACGGCTTCCGCTTGGCCAAGCCGAACAGCTACATGGTGTTTCTCGGCGATTACACGGACCGCGGCAACTACGGTATCGAGGTGCTGTACACACTGCTGCGGCTTAAGCTGGCCAACCCGGAACAGGTCTTCATGGCGCGTGGCAATCACGAGGATGTGCAGATGATTCCCCGGTACGGATTCATCGCTGAGTGTCAGAAGAAATACGGGAACCAGTTCAACCCGGCGCTGATCGGTCGGCTGTACGATTTTTTTCCGGTGGTGATTTACGTCGGCAGCGATACGGATTTTCTGCAGTGCAACCATGGCGGCATGGAGCCGGGATTTCTGCCGGGCACGTTGCTTGATGGCAAGCCGGCAGTCGCGTACCAGTTGCTGGGCCAGATGACCGGGGGCACGTTCCTTTCAAAACACCCTGGCCTGCTTACCTCGGCCGATGCCGCACGCCGGGAATTCCTGAAAACCACGATTCGGGACTATACACCGCTTGCACCAATGTTGCCGATGATCAACGGGTTCATGTGGAACGACTTCACCGTGTTCGCGAGCGAGCCGGGACTCGGTTACATGGAGGGGCGCGGCTTCGTTTACGGCAAGGCTGGCACGCGAATTGTCCTAGACGCCTCTGCCGGAATGACGGCCAAGGTGCGTGGTGTCTTTCGGGCGCACCAGCATTCCTCTGCGGTCAACCCGATGATGCGCCGCCTCATCGCAGGCAACGGCCTGTTTCGGCATTGGCACGAGAATGACCGCTTGACCCACGCTAACGCCTCGGCGGCCGTACTTCGTGCCGAGTGCAAACTGGAACATGGCACCGAGCGGCTGCTGAAGGACGGTTCGGTGTGGACCTTCAACGTTTCTCCGGACAGCTACTACGGCCGTGGCAATAGCTACAAGTTCGACACGTACGGCGTCTTGACCACTGGGAAGGCATTTGCCGACTGGAAGTTACAGGTTGTCAATCAGGCAGTACCCATTCTCGAGTCCGTTCCGGCAGGCCAATGAGCGAGTTGCGGTACCAGTTCGAGGTGTTCGAGGGACCGCTCGATCTGTTGCTGCACCTGGTTCGCAAGGAGGAGGTCGACATCTACGAGGTGGACATGGTCAATCTGGCCGACCAGTTCTGCGCCTATGTCGACCTGATGAAGCAGCTCGACCTCGAGTTGGCCGGCGAGTTCATTGTCATGGCCTCCGCGCTCATGTACATCAAGAGCAAGGAGTTGCTCCCGGTGGATCAGCAGGTAATCTCCGAGGAGGATGAGGAGGAGGATCCGCGTTGGGACCTGATCCGGCAGCTTGTTGAGTATCGGAAATTCAAGGACGCTGCGGCTGACTTTCAGCGGATGGCATGGGAGCGGGAACAGAGCTTCGACCGGCAGGGGGCCAATCCCAAAGTGCCGCCGCTGCAGCCGGATGCACCGGAAGCCGCCTCGATCTTCGACTTGATCGATGCGGTCAACAAGGTGCTCCAACGCTTCGATGAGACCGAAAAACGACGCGCCAACAGAACAGGTGAGATCGTCGCGGATCAATGGTCCGTTACCGAGAAGATCGCGCTTATCCGGGAAATCCTGTCGCAACGCGAGACGGTGCGTTTTACCGAGCTGTTTGAATCGGCTAGGAGCCGGCTTGAAATCATCACGACGTTTCTTGCCGTGCTGGAGTTGGCCAAGCTAAAGCAGTTGGTCGCCAAACAGGGTAAACGCTTCGGGGAGATCGAGTTGGCGCAACCACCACTGGAGGAGCAGCGCGCAGGCGCTAGCTCCGAGGAACCGGCCGAGGCCGAGTCGGTTGCGTTCTCCGCTGCCCACCCGGAAACGGGCGACGCCGATACGCAAAGGAAGGGTTCGACGGTCGTGGCCAAGACCGCCAGTCTGGGTGCCCAGGCAGCTGGAGCGGCCGGGGCGTTGACGATGGCGGTCGGCGAACTGGCGCATAAGGAAGACGAGCCGCTGACTTTCAAGCCTCCGGATGAGCTCGAGGGAGAGGCGTACGACGATCCCAACCTCCGCGAATTGCCGTTGGCTACCGAAGTTGGCCGGAGTGACGCCAAGCGCTTGGTTAGGCGCGCTCGGCCCCGCCCGTGGACGGATGAACTGAATCTCGAGTACCCCACGAGGGATCGCGTCATCGCCTCGGCGATCCTGCTGGTCGTGACGATCCTCCTCTGCTGGGCGGTGTTTTAGCCGGCCGTCTACGCGCACGCTTGCTCTTGCCCGGGGGCACCACTGCCACTAGCTTCTCCGGCCATGCTCCGGTTCAAATCTTCGTTGAAATCGTTCGTCTGTGGCATTTTTTTAATGACTGTCTGGCTGTGCTTTGCGCAAGCGATCATTGCGCAGGTGGAGAAACCATATGGCTTGGCCAAGCTGGAGCGCTGGGAAAACAGTCGACTCGTGGGCACCCCGGAACCGCCGCCGCCGTATTCGGTCGAGCCGGTGTACACAAACCTCGTCTGCACTGCACCCATGTTCATCGCCCCCGAGCCGGGGAGCGATCGGCTGTTTGCGATGTTGAACGGGGCGAACGGCCAACCGGCTGGACTGGTTGCGTTCCGCGATGATCCGGTGGTGAAGGAGCTAGACCACCTGATGGATTTGGAGGGTCGCAATGCCTATTCGTTTTGTTTTGACCCTAGCTACCGGCGAAACGGTCATCTTTACCTGTTTACGAACCAGCGTTTGGACCGGTTCGGTGGCGGGAAGGGGAATCGTATTTCGCGGGTCGCCGTTCCGTCAGATTCGGCATCGGTGATTGATCCCAATACCGAGCATGTCATTCTCGAGTGGGAATCCCGTGGGCATGACGGGGGTGGCCTCGCATTCGGCCGAGACGGGATGCTTTACATTTCAACAGGTGACGGCACTAGCGACTCTGACCAATGGGTATCCGGGCAGACTTTAGGTGATCTGCTGGGTGGTGTGCTGCGCGTTGACGTCCGTAACAGTACTACGGACAAGCCGTATTCAGTGCCGCCTGACAACCCGTTTGTTGGTCTGCCTGGCGCGCGACCAGAGTTGTTCGCCTACGGCCTACGCAATCCCTGGCGTCTCACCGCTGATGAGCAAACCGGCCAGGTTTGGGTAGGCAACAACGGCCAAGATTTGTGGGAGACTGTGCATCTGGTTCGCTCTGGCGAAAATTACGGCTGGAGCGTTTATGAGGGGAGCCACCCATTTTACCTTAACCGCAAACTCGGGCCGCATCCGTTGACGTTACCAACGGCCGAGCATCCACATTCCGAAGCGCGTTCGATCACTGGTGGTGTTGTGTACCGCGGTTCTAAGTGGCCGGCATTGCGCGGGCAGTACCTTTACGGCGACTACAGCACTGGTAAGATCTGGGGCATCCGGCACGACGGACAGGCGGTGGTGTTGCACCGGGAACTTGCTGACACTTCGTTGGCGATTGCTGGGTTTGCTGAGACGCACTCGGGGGAGGTGCTGATAGTCGATCACTCCAGTGGGTTTTACCGGCTAAAGGCCCGTCCACAAAACCGTTCGCGGGAACCTTTTGCCATCCGTCTGAGCGATACGGGCTTGTTCACTGACACGGCAGGACACAAGTTGCATCCGGGAGTGATTGACTACTCGGTAGTCGCACCCGCGTGGAATGATGGGGCCATGGTTGAGCGCGCGATGGCAGTTCCTAATGCCAAGCCGGTCGGGTTTAGCCGGTCGAGTGCCTGGGCATTTCCGGAGGGAACTGCTCTAGTGCAGACCTTGACATTGAACCGTGAGCATCCCAGCGGAAGTGCCAGACCGTTCCTTGTAGAAACTAGGATTTTGTTGCTTCAGCAGAAGGAATGGAACGGCTATTCCTACCGGTGGAACGAGGAGCAGACCGACGCAGAGTTGATGCCGCGTGAGGGTGGCGTGGCGACCTATCGTGTGGAGGATTCAGCATCACTTGGTGGGTTTCGCCGGCAGGACTGGGTCTTTCCAAGTCGTGCAGACTGCATGGTTTGCCATGGTCGAGCGGCCGGGTACATCCTTGGCATCACCGGAATGAATCTGAACCGGGACCACACCTATGGTCTGGTCACCGACAACCAACTCCGGACGCTTGGTCATGCCGGATTCTTCCGCAATGCGCCGAAAACACCATTAAGGAACAGCAACAAGTTGGTAAATCCATACGATCCTGCAGAGGACACAGAACAGCGGGTGCGGTCGTATCTGCACATTAACTGCGCGGCCTGTCACGTTCATTCCGGTGGTGGTAATTCTATGATGGAACTGAAGTTGGCCGCGGAGCGCGATGGTATGAACCTCATCGAGGCGCGGCCGCAGCACGACACGTTTGGGATCGCCAACGCCATGCTTGTGTCACCCGGCGCGCCAGGCCAGTCGGTGCTGCTGGAGCGGTTGGGCCGAAGGGGCCGGGGGCAAATGCCGCCACTGGTGTCGGGCGCTGTCGATCGGGCGGCGGTGGCTTTATTTCGCGACTGGATCGACGGCCTTAAGCCAAGTGTGGTGTTCGTTAAGAAGTGGACAATGGGCGACCTTGAGCCGGCGTTGGGCAGGCTGGGGAAGGGGCGATCCATGGCGGCTGGCCGGAGGGCATTTGAAAGGACTGGCTGTGCACATTGCCACCGGTTAAAGGGGAGCGGGGGCAGTGTCGGGCCGGACTTGGATGGCTTGGCTAAGCGTATGAAACCGCGCGATGTGTTGGAGTCGATCCTTGAGCCGTCTCGAACCATCGCAGAGTCGTACGAGATGGAACAGTTCACCATGAGCAACGGTGAAACGCATCTCGGCCAAGCGCAGGAAGAGACAGATGCTGTTGTGCGTTTGCGGAGCGTGACAGCGACGTCGGCGCCTGTGAGCTTGGCCAAGTCCTTGATCGTCAGCCGCAAAAAACTGAATGTCTCCAACATGCCTCCCGGCACTGTGAACACGCTGACTGAAAAAGAAATCCTCGATCTCGTGGCCTACCTACTGAATTAAACCACTTTAACGCTGTATCGCTCAAGTGCGTTGTTATGATTTGATTTTAGGATCGGCGAGTTGGGGGAATTTTTGAAGCACCGGTTTTGGTACGGTGTTGGGCCAGCCTTCATTTTTCTGGCGCGGGCCAGGAGTGGTGCGGCCGTTTCGAAATGCTTTGGCCAATTCGCCAACTAGTTCCTTTACCTTATCCGGATATTGGGCATGAAGATTTTTTGACTCCTTGGGGTCGTTGGCGAGGTTGTAAAGTTGCAGTATCGGCAGTTGTTTTTTTACAGCCTCAGCCTCGCGTGGGGGACTCCAGCCGCCAGAGCCACGGCAAAGCAGCAATTTCCACCGGCCCTTGCGGATGGCGAAATGGCCGCTGCCGGAGTGATGGATCACAATGTCATGCAGCCTCTTTTCCAGTTTTTCTCCGCGCAACTCGGGCAACAGGCTTACGCTGTCCTCGGCGGCATTGATGGGGAGGTCGGTGCCGAGGAGGTCGGCGCAGGTGGCCATGATGTCAGTGAGCGCGATAGTCTCGTCGCTGCGCGAGTTGGATCGAATTTTACCAGGCCAGCGTACGATGAACGGGACGCGGTGGCCGCCCTCATAGGCATCGGCCTTCCAGCCGCGCCAGTTGACATTCAGGTGTACCCCGGCTCGGGCGAGTTGCGCAAAGTCCGCCTTTGGCGAGGTGCCGTTGTCGCAGGTGAAAATGATAACGGTGTTGTTTGCCTGTTCGGTCTCGTCCAGTGCTTTCATGATTTCACCGACGGCCCAGTCTGTTTCGACTAAAAAATCGGTGTAATCGCTAATGCCAGTGATGCCCTTGAATTTACCACCCGGAGCGATAGGTGTGTGCGGCGAAGGCATCGGGAAATAGAGGAAGAATGGCTGTTTCTTCTCCTTGCGGCTGCGAACATAATCCGCGCAGCGCTTGCCGTACTCAAGCAGTACGGCCGCAAAATCCCATTCCGTCACCGCTGGCCCAGCAGACACACCGACCATCTTGCCTTGTTTCATTTGTGTGGCAATGTTGCCGAGGAGACTCTCGTTCTCGCGCCACGCGTAGGGCGGCCAGTTCGGCACATCATCTCCAAAGTAGTAGTCGAAGCCGTGGGTATTTGGCCCCCCACTGATGGGTCTGGTGAAATCAATTTCGTCCAGTTTTTCAGTCGTGCCGCCTCCTTTTTTCGGCCAATGCCAACCAAGGTGCCATTTGCCAATCATGCAGGTGGCGTAGCCATGCGCGCGAAACATTTCCGGCAGTGTGAGGCGCGAGTCGTCGATCAGAGGGCGTTCCCATTGTCCCACGATCCCGCGCTTGAGCCGGCTACGCCAGTTGTAGCGGCCTGTCAGCAGCCCGTATCGCGTGGGCGAACAGACGCCGGATGTTGAGTGGGCATCAATGAAGCTCATACCTTCTTTCGCCAGTCGATCGATGGCCGGTGTTTCAATCCTCATCTTCGGGTTGAATGCCGAGACGGAATCAATCCCCATGTCATCGCCGAGGATAACGATGACGTTCGGTCTGGTCTTGGCCGAGAGTGCGCCGGTTAGGACTGCCATCGTGATGGTCAAGATGCTGGTGCGGTTCATTTTCTTTTGATGTTGATGGTTCGGCTGGGGAAAGATGGGGAATGAATTTCGTGAATGGTGCCGTCCCGGCTTTCGACAACGAACACGCCGCCGATTCTTGCGGCGATTCTTGTCGTAGCGTTCGGCTGCACGATGTGCGGGCGGCGGCTGCGTTGGCCGCGTGGAGTGATGGCATACACCCTGATTATTGTGTCGGTTTTGTTGGCGATGAGCAGTGGCGCGGGCTGGCGTCCGCGGTTGGGGTTAGAATGTACGGCGGGCACCATCTGCAACGGCTGGCGTGGATGGGTTTTCAGGAGACGCGCGGTGAGAGATTGCACCAGTTTCACCGAAGCGTTGTCGATGAGGTTCACTGTCTCGGAATGATCCTCTCGGTGGTCGTACAATTCACTCGCGGTCACTTTTCCGGTGCCAAAATCACGCCACTCAACAAACCGATGTGTCGCCGTGCGCATGGCGTAGCCCATGTACTCAGCGCCGTCGTGTCGGCGATAGTATTGGCTGTGCGCCACGCGGTCGATTTTGGCAGTGGGATTTTTTAGCAGTGGCAACAGGCTTTTGCCTTGTGCGAAGTCCGGCGTGGGGATGCCGGTGAGGTCACAGAGGGTCGGGAAAATATCGAGCAACTCCACCGGGGTGTCGGTCGCTTGGCCGGCTGTCTTCAGGCCGGGCGCGGTGATGATGAACGGCACGCGCGTATCGATTTCGTAGTTACTCATTTTGCCCCAGCCATTGTGTTCGCCCAGTTTCCAGCCGTGGTCGCTCCAAAGCACGATGATCGTGTTGTCAGTCAATCCCTCCTCGTTGAGCGCCGTCAACAGTCGTCCAATCTGCGCGTCAACATACGACACGCTGGCGTAGTATCCGTGCATGAGTCGTCTTGCCACTGCATCGGTGACTGGTTGATCGTCCCACGGCTTCGGAAAGTTGATAAGATCCACATAATGCGTCAACTCATAGCTATTGGAAAGGGCGTATGGCGGAGTGTTCGGTGTTACCTTGTTGTCTGTGATGACCGGCAGCGTTTTTGGGTCGTAAAGTTCCCAATATTTTTTTGGCGAAATCCATGCCAGGTGTGGTCGAATGAAGCCAAGCGCTAGGAAGAACGGTTTCTCCCCTTGGCCAAGCCGCCGTAGATCCTCGATGGCCAGGTCCGTGCGTGCCCCGTCGACCAGTTTATTGTCGTCAACCTCCGGCGCGGCAGTGGCTGGGCCGCGGAGATTGTTTTTCCGCCAGTCGTTTTCGGGCAGCTTGGCCTGCACTTCCCGGATACGCGCCTGCCAGCCTTCCGGATAACCGCGTTGGAATTGAACCGAGCGAATTGGCTCGCTCCAGGACTGCGGGTCGGGGGTTGGATTGTGGTAAATCTTCCCATGCCCCACTGCTGTGTAGCCATGTTGGCGTAACCACTGAGGTAGTGTCACCGCATTGGGCTTGGCCTCGCGGAAATGAATCGGCAGCGTCCAGACTCCAAGTGTGTCAGGTCGCAGTCCCGTCATCAGGCTTGCACGTGATGGATTGCAGACGGCTACTTGGCAATGCGCCTGGCCGAAACGCACCCCGCGATTGGCCAAGCGGTCAAGATTCGGTGTTACCGCAACCGTGTTGCCATAACACCCAATCGACGGCCGCAAATCGTCAATGGCAATGAAAAGGATATTGGGCTTTCCTGCTGCGGCAACCTGCAGCACCAAGGCAAGGATCAGCCAAATATATTTCATCTTTTTATTTCTTCTTTCGGGTAAGAAAGGGCACCAGTGGGTAGTTCTACTGCAATCGACGTGAAGTGATTCGGTTCATGCCCCTTCTGAATAGGAAAAATTAATGACAAACAATTATCACCAGCCGCCTTCAGCGCTGTTTCTGCAAAAAAAACAGCCTGATGACAAGCACTTGGTCTGAGGTGGTGAGTACTGAATTCCATATATTTAAGATAGTGTTGGTGAATTCTGGAAGGCGACTCATCCAAATTGTGTATGATTGCAGCTTGGCCCAGAGTATTGGATCGATGATTTTGGAACAGAAGGATCAGAAACCAAGTTGAACAGGATGCAGGCATTTTTTTGTCGTTATTCTTGCTGTTAGGGGCTAGTTTGACACAGGTTCTCTTTAAGGTTTGATTACCCCCTAACTTTTTGCGTTATGTTTGATTTTTTGGCTGAAGAACAAGCCTCCATATGCGGAGGCAGTCACCTTAAACGCAGAGAATTTCTGCAGGTCGGCGCGCTTGGTGCGATCGGGCTTTCGCTTCCGCAGTTGCTCGCCGCCAAGGAGGTCGGGGCCGTCCAGACCGGGCACGAGAATCGAGCCTGCATCATGATCTTCAACCTAGGTGCACCCAGCCATGTCGATCTTTGGGACATGAAACCGGATGCTGCCAGCGAGATTCGCGGCCCGTTTAAACCAATCCGAACCAAGTCGCCAGAGATCGACATTTCGGAGATCCTTCCCCGGCACGCAAATATTGGCGACAAGTTTTCACTCGTGCGAACTGTTCACCACGGTGGTGCGGCGGTGCATGACGCCGGTTGGCAGATCATGCAGACCGGCCGACGCTTCACCGGCGGTATCCAGACGCCGCATGCCGGCGCGGTTGCCAGTTACCTGCTTGGCCGGAAGAGCGACCTGCCGCCATTTGTTGTGCTGCCGGAATTGATGGGGCGGGGTGGCGGCAACTTGCCCAACGGCCAGGCCGGCGGCTTCCTCGGCAAGGCGCACGATCCGTTTGTCCTTAACGCCGACCCGGCGCAGAAGAATTTCAGGGTGCCCGATCTTTTGCCTCCCGACCAGATCGGCGCCGCGCGGCTCGACCGCCGTCGCAAGATGCGTGACATCGTCGACGGGGCTGTGAAGAATTTTGAAGCCAGCGAAGACGCACGTCTGCTCAACGACAGCTTCCACTCCGCCTTCCGCATGATGACAAGTGAACAGGCTCGCTCTGCGTTTGACATTACCAAAGAGAAGCCAGCCGTGCGCGAGCGCTACGGCATGAATCGCTTCGGTCAATGCTGCTTGCTTGCTCGGCGACTGGTCGAGAACGGCGTCCGCATGGTCACCATCAACAGTTTCCTGACGGTATTCGACCAGCTATCGTGGGACATCCACGGATCCAAGCCGTTCATCTCCGTCAAGCAGATGAAAGAACAGGTTGCCCCGATGTACGACCAGGGATACAGCGCATTGATTGAGGATCTCCATGAGCGCGGACTGCTGGACGATACGATGGTGACCACGCTGTCGGAGTTCGGTCGCACACCCAAGGTCAATCCGGCTGGCGGACGCGATCACTGGCCGCAATGCTTTACCTGCTCCTTTGCCGGCGGCGGCGTGAAGGGAGGGCGTGTGGTTGGCAAGAGCGACCCGATTGGCGGCTTTCCGGCTGAGCGGCCAGTGGAGCCCGGCGACATTGTGGCGACAATCTTTCACAGCCTTGGCCTCAATCACAAGGCTATCATGCCTGGGCCAAGCGGACGCCCGTTTCCACTGGTTGATTTCGGCAACGAGCCCATCAAGGAACTGTTCGCGTGAGATCACGGATTGCAATTGGCCAAGCGCTTTTGCTGCTGGTGTTCGCAAACTCAGCGACTGCCGACGACGAGCGAAAATTGAATTTTCGGCACGATGTGCTCCCGGTGTTGTCCAAGGCCGGTTGCAACGGCGGCGGTTGCCATGGCGCGTTGGCTGGCAAGGGCGGATTTCGTCTCAGCCTCAACGCCTACGATCCGGCCACCGACCATTACAACATCACCCGTGAGAACCGGGGTCGGCGCATCGAGTTCTCCGCCCCTGCCAGCAGTCTGTTCGTCACCAAGCCAACGGCGGCAGTACGACACAAGGGCGGCAAGGTGCTACACGAGAACTCCGAGGCTTACCGGATTCTCACACGCTGGATTCTACAGGGTGCGTCCGGGCCAAGCGACGACGACCCCGCCATCGAGCGTGTCGAGTTGGCTCCCGCCCTGGCCCAACTGAAAAAAGGTCAGGCGCAACAGCTGAGCGTCCGCGCGTTTTTCAGCGACGGCACGGAGCGCGATGTCACCCGCTGGGCACGGTTCGCTTCGACCGATGCGACCGTGGCAGAGGTGGACGAAGCCACCGGTTTGGCAAGTGTCATCGGCCATGGCGAAGGCGCCATTACCGCCTGGTACTCGGGGCAAATCGCGCTGGCCCGTATCACCTCCCCTTGGCCAAGCGCAATCCCGGACGAGGTATACAGCCAAGCGCCCCGCCGCAACGTGATCGACGAGGTGGTGCTTGGACAACTGCGGCGACTCAACCTGAAACCGTCGCCGGGAAGTTCAGACAGCGAGTTCATCCGGCGGATTCATCTCGACATCGTTGGCATGCTCCCGACTCCAGAGGTGACCCAGGCGTTTTTGGCTGACACTTCGGAGACCAAGCGCGACGAGTTGATCGAGTCGCTTCTTGCCCAGCCGGAGTTCGTTGACTACTGGACCTACCGCCTCTCTGACCTGTTTCTGATCAGCGGCCGCAAGCTCCGTCCCGACGCGCTAAAGTCCTACTACCAATGGCTGCGTGGTGAGATGGAAAAAGGCACTCCGTGGGACCAACTCGTTCGGCAGGTTATCTCGGCCAGGGGTGACACGATGAATAACGGGGCCACAAATTTTTATTCCGTTCATCAGGATCCCGAGACAATGGCTGAGAATGTCAGCCAGGCGTTCATGAGCCTCTCGATCAACTGCGCCAAATGCCACAACCATCCACTCGAGAAATGGACCAACGACCAGTATTACTCATTCGCCAACCTGTTCGCTCGTGTAAGGGCCAAGGGATGGGGCGGCGACGCCCGTAACGGTAACGGGGCGCGGACGCTTTTCATCGCCGACCGCGGAGACTTGATTCAACCGCGCACCGGCAAGCCCCAACCTCCGGCACCACTCGACGGACAAGCGATTGAGAGCGACTCCCCAGAAGACCGGCGCGAGGCACTGGCCGCATGGTTGACATCGCCCGAAAACCCCTACTTCACCCGCTCCATCGCCAACCGCGTCTGGGCCAACTTTTTTGGGCGCGGCATCGTGGAACCGGTCGACGACCTGCGAGTCTCCAACCCGGCCTCTAACGAGCCGTTGCTCGAGGCCATTTGCGTTCATCTCGTAGAGAATCGCTACGACCTTAAGGCGCTTATCCGGTTGATTCTACAAAGCGAAACCTACCAACGCACCAGCGCACCGCTACCGGAAAACATGGAGGACCAAAAATATTATTCACGCTACTACCCGCGGCGGCTCATGGCGGAAGTGCTGCAGGATGCCATCACCTCGGTTACCCGCATCTCGCCCAAGTACGACAAGATCACACTTGCCGATGGGAGTACGGAGGGGACGAATTTTTACCGTGCTGGAACCCGGACGCTACAGTTGTTTGACTCCGCTGTGACATCCTATTTTCTCAAGACATTTGGCCGTAATGAACGAGAGATCACCTGTGAGTGCGAACGTTCCAATAAGCCCAGCATGGTGCAGGTGCTCCACCTCTCCAACGGCGACACGCTCAACAGCAACCTGCGCAGCGAACAAAGCTGTGTGAACGTCATGATCCCACAAGCCGACGAGGAGATCATCGAGGAAACCTATCTGCTCTGCCTCTCTCGATTACCGAGCGATGGCGAACGAAAACGCCTCGCATCCATGTTTGAAAACACTCCCGAGACGGAACGACGGGCTGCCATCGAGGATTTATTTTGGGCACTGATGACCAGCCGCGAGTTCCTATTCCAGCACTGAGTGATGAAATTCCTGAACACACTATTTCTCATCACCATGGCTGTCCCGATGCTTGGCGAGACCGTTGATTTTCACCGTGATGTCGCACCCATCCTCCGAGAGTACTGCGTTGGCTGTCACAATAATGATGATCTTGATGGCGAACTCTCAGTCGAGACGTTTCAACTGCTGATGCAGGGTGGTGAAAATGGGACGACCATTAAGCCTGGCGATCGTGCAGGTTCACTGTTGGCCAAGGTTATCACCAAACAGGGCAAGCCGCATATGCCCCCCCGCAAGGAACCTCAGCCCGTGCCGGCACAGGTTGAGACGCTTTTGTGGTGGATCGATCAGGGCGCAAAACCACCTGCCGGTGACCGGTCGATCATTGCCAATTTGACTGTCCCGAAGATTCAACCTGCTGGCAATGCCCTCAGTCCCGTAACTGCGATGGCTACCAGCAAAAATGGGCAATTGGCGATTGGCCGCTCCGGCAGGGTGCAGTTTGGTGACAAGGCGTTCAGCGGTGTCGCAGGCAAGGTAAACGCCATTGCGATTTCCCCCGATAACAAAATATTGGCCGTTGCCGGGGGCACTCCGGGGCTCAATGGGATCGCCACGTTGTTCAGCCTCGAGAGCGGTAAAAAAATTCGCGAACTGTCAGATGGACATCGCGACGCGATCTATGGCATCGCCTTTTCCCCAGACGGCAGCCAACTGGCCACCGCTGGTTATGATCAGCTCATTCAACTTTGGAACTCTGATTCCGGTGGACAACTCCTTTCACTCAAGGGTCACAATGGCGCTGTCTACGGCATCGCATTCAGCCCGGATGGCGGGGCTCTTGCCAGCGCCGGTGGAGACTCATCAGTCAAACTTTGGAACACCACCAGCGGCCTACGTCTCGACACATTCAGCCAACCAATCGGCGAACAATTCATTACCGCCTTCACGCCCGACAGTCGTTTCGTTCTTGCCGCCGGGGCTGACAAACAGATTCGGCTGTGGCGTTGGGTCAGCGGCGACCAGTCGGGGATCAATCCGCTTGAACGCATTCGGTTTGCTCATGAGGACGAAATTACCGATCTGGCCATCGCCCCAAGCGGCATGCTGTTGGCCACGGCTTCGGCAGACCGGACGGTTAAAGTGTGGTCGCTCCCCGGACTCGAGCCATTGCAAACAATCGGCAGCCAACCAGATGTGGTCTCAGCGCTGGTGTTCAGCGTCGACAGTCAGGCGCTGCATGTCGGCCGGATGGACGGCTCGATCGAAAAACTCGAACTGCGCTTGGCCAAGCGCAACGAGCAACTGGCCAAGTTGGACGACAAAACCAACCCGATTAAGCCGACCGAGAGCAAGCCGGTCAAAACGACCGAAGAGGAACCGAACAATTTTGCGACCAACGCCACACCAATCACACTGCCTGCCATTGTGTCCGGAACGATTCACAGTCAAAAAGGCGTCGATGCCGACCTGTTCCGCTTCCCGGCCAGGGCCGGTGAAGAGTGGGTGCTTGAGACCAACGCCGCCCGCAGCAAGTCGTCGATCGACACAAAAGTCGAAGTTCTCGATACCAACGGAAAGCCAATTGAGCGTGTCCGCCTGAAGGCCGTCCGCGAAAGCTGGCTCACCTTTCGCGGCAAGGACTCCAATACCTCCAACGATTTCCGTCTGTTCAAATGGGACGAGATGGCACTCAACCAGTTGCTCTACGTTAATGGCGAGGTCGTCAAGCTCTGGCTGTACCCACGCGGCCCGGACAGCGGCTACATTGTTTACCCCGGTAGCGGCAATCGGCACGGGTACTTTGACACCACGCCGCTTGCACATCCGCTTGGCCAACCGGCCTACATCGTCGAGCCATTGGCCAAGAACGAAACACCAGTCGCCAATGGCCTACCGACTTTTTCGGTTTACTACCAAAACGATGACGAAAGCCAACGGCGGCTGGGCCGTGACTCTAAGCTAACCTTCAACGTCCCGGCAGACGGCGAGTACCTGGCGAGAGTTAGTGACGTGCGCGGATTCCAGGGCGGCGATTTTAAGTACACGCTCACCGTCCGGCCGCGCAAACCGGATTTCAAGGTCAGCATCGGTGGCTTCTCTGACGGTGTCCCAAGGGGAAGTGGCCGGGAATTTAATTTCAGCGTCGAGCGCATGGACAATTTTAACGGTCCCATCCGGTTGGATATCAGTGGAGTGCACGCCGGGTTTCATATCAGCACACCCATCATCATCCAGGCGGAACAACAGCGGGCGTTCGGCTCAATCCATGCCGATGCCGATGTCGCCATGCCTGAGAATGACTTCGTGACCGTCACCGCCACGGCGACCGTTCACGGTAAAAAAGTCAGTCGTGAAATCGGCAAACTCACCAACGTCAAGCCGCTCGAAAAACCGAAGCTGCTTGTGCGGGTTACCAGCAACACCACAGGCGCCGTCGAAACCGGCACCTTCGCCGAGCCGCTGGAATTCACCATCGCTCCAGGAGAAACCATCTCGGCCCGTGTGAAAGTAGAGCGCAACGGATTCAACGGGCGCATCGAGTTGGGCAGTCACGATGCTGGCCGCAACCTCCCGCACGGTGTCTACGTCGACAATATTGGGCTGAATGGGTTGCTGATCGTCGAAGGACAAACCGAGCGGGAATTTTTCATCACCGCCGACGACTGGGTGCCGGAAAGCACGGCGCATTTCCATATCAAGGCAAGCCCCGAGAAGGGCATCGCCTCCAATCCACTTATTCTAAACGTAAAAAACAAATGAAAAAAATTCATACGACGCGAAGTCTTCGCTGGTTCATTTCTGATTTGATGCGACCGGTTTCAGCTCGATCGATTTACGTGCTTGCCCAAGCGTTGTCAGCCTTTTCCCTGCTTGGCCAAGCAAGTTATGCCGCTGAGAAAACCGTTCCGCAGTCGGACGGCCTGACTGTGGAGCAGATCATTGAACGCACTCGCGAAGCCTCCAAGGAAACGGGTCAGGGTGATGTCGTGTTCAAGTTTTACCGCAAGGCGTCGTTTGACGAATTCGATGCCAATGGCAATGTGGTTGAGAAAAACAGCAAGACTTACCGTGCCTACACCGACGATCGTGATCAAGAACTGCGCAAGGTCAACGGTCGACCCGCCACAAAGAGGGAGCGCTATCGCGAGTACAAAAAACATCAGGAACGCCAGCGCCGTTACCTCAACAAACGCAAGGAGGGGGATCCAAAAAGGCGCAATGAGAATTTGGTCACGCGTAATGTCGACCTGTTCGAGGACAAGTTCGCGCCCAAACTGGTTGGGGCGGAGAAGGTGAACGGCCGTGATGCCTATGTTATCTCCCTCAAGCCGAATAAAAAATACAAACACAAAAGCCGAATCGTGAACCGGATCATGGATCAGTTGGATACCCGGGTATGGGTAGACAAGGAGGAGTTTCAGATTTCACAACTCAGCACTAGACTGCTCAAGCCGGTGAATTTCCTTGTGGGACTTGCCGGGGCCATCAAGACCATCAACGTTGCTGTCACGCAAAAGCGCTTGGCCAAGAACACGTGGGTCGACGAAAAAGTGAATGCTCACTTTGACGCTCGCATTGTGTGGAAGACCTACCAGTTCCGGATGGAGAGTCTCTCCACCGACTTCGAGCGCACTGAGCGCGCCGAGCCCGAGTCGTGACTATCCCGATTGGCCAAGTGCAATTTGCTATTATTCAATAGCAGGCGCATCGAATTGCTCGCGCAGGCGGTGAAATTCCTGAGTTAACTCCGCGCGCTTGGTGGCGTAAGCCGGGTCGATATCAATGCTACGCATTTCGTTGGGATCCTTTTGCAGATCAAACAGGTTCCACTCGTCACCTTTGGGGAAGTAGATCAGTTTGTGATATGCGGTGCGCACGCCGAAGTGCTGAGGCACACGATGTTCGCCGTACTCGTAGTAGGAATAGTACAACGACTCGCGCCAGCCCTTCGTCTGGCCCTTGAAGAGTGGCACAAGTGAGCGGCCCTGTACCTCGGCGGGCGTCTTGAGACCTGCGGCATCAAGAAATGTCGGTGCGTAGTCGATGTTTTGAATCAACTGCTCTGATTTGGAACCGGGTGCAATCACGCTGGGCCATCGCACGACGAAGGGCATGCGGAAGGATTCCTCGAACATCCAGCGTTTGTCGTACCAACCATGCTCGCCGAGGAAGAAGCCTTGGTCGGACGAGTAAATGACGATGGTGTTTTTCGATAGGCCGTTGTCGTCAAGATACTTGAGCATGCGGCCGACGCTTTCGTCCACGGCCTTCACGGTGCCGAGGTAATTGCGCATGTAGCGGCGATATTTCCAGCGCACGAGTTCCTTGTGGCTCATTTTGCTGCTGGTAAATTTTTTGAGGAACGCCTGATTTCGTGGGCCGAAGTGCGCGTCCCACTTCGCCTTTTGCGCATGCGTCATCCGATTGTACTCCGGCGTGCCGTAGCGATCTGGCTTGGGCAGTTGCACCTCGCCGCGCTCGTCCTTGCGCACCTTGGCATCGTACGCCCAGTCAAAGTGACGGTCGATCTCCATCTCGTTGTCGGCCAGCGTGGCGCTGCGGTTTTTGTAATCATCAAACAACGTCTCCGGCTCCGGAATCACTACGTCATCAAACGCCCCCAAGTGCCGCAGTGCCGGAGCGAAGGTGCGGTGTGGCGCCTTGTGCTGGCACATTAGAAAGAACGGTTTCTTCTTGTCGGCACCCTTGCGGCTCTCCAGCCATACGATTGCCTTGTCCGTGGTGAGGTCGGTCGCGTATCCCGCGAAGCGCTTGCGCGAATTGTCCTGCTGAATGAACACCGGATTATAATAACTGCCTTGTCCCGGGAACACCTCCCAGTGGTCGAACCCCTGCGGCGTGGTGTTCAGGTGCCACTTGCCAATCACCGCCGTGTGATAGCCGCCTTTCTGCAGTTCCTTGGCCACGGTCCACTGATCGGGATTGAATTTGTTCCCGTTGCGCATGAAACCGTTCTTGTGGCTGTGTTTACCGGTCAGAATTGTCGCCCGCGACGGCCCGCAGATGGAGTTGGCGCAGAACGAATTGAGAAACACCGCTCCCTCCCTCGCCAACCGGTCAATGTGGGGCGTCGGCGCCACCTTTGCCAACGGACCGCCATAGGCGGAGATTGCTTTTACAGCGTGGTCATCCGAAAACAAAAACAGAATGTTTGGCCGCTCTGCGGATTGAAGTGTTGTGGCGGACAGTGCTGCCAGGAGAGAGTAAGCGAGTTTCATTTCCAAATTAAGAGAGGATGTCGCTCACCACCCTGCCGTGAATGTCCGTTAGCCGGTAGTAGCGGCCTTGATGGCGGAAGGTAAGGCGCTCGTGGTCGATGCCGAGTTGGTGAAGGACGGTGGCCTGAAGGTCGTGCACGTGAACCGGGTTCTCGGTGATGTTCACGCTGTAGTCGTCTGTTTCGCCATGGGTCATGCCGCCCTGCACGCCGCCACCGGCTATCCAGTAGGTGAAGCAGTTCGGGTGGTGGTCACGTCCATAAACCTTTTGGGTCAGTTTGCCCTGGCAATAAACGGTGCGGCCGAACTCGCCTCCCCAAATGACGAGCGTGTCGTCGAGCATGCCTCGCTGCTTGAGGTCAAGCAGCAACGCGGCGGTGGGGCGATCGGTATCGCGGCACTGGGCCGGCACCTGCTTGGGGGCGTTGTTGTGGGCATCCCAGCCGCGGTGGTAAAGTTGGATGAAACGCACGCCCCGTTCCGCTAGGCGTCGGGCGACCAGGCAGTTGTAAGCGTACTTGCCAACCTTCGTCGCGTCGGGGCCGTACTGGTCGAGAATATGCTGTGGCTCATGCCGGAGGTCGATCAGTTCCGGTACGCTCATCTGCATTCGGAATGCCAGTTCGTATTGGGCGATGCGCGTGGCGATGGCGGGATCGTTGAAGCGGCTGGCCTGTTTTTGGTTGAGCTTGTTCAGCGAATCAAGCATCCGACGACGCTGGGTGCGTGTGACACCGGCCGGGTTGTACAGGTCAAGAATCGGGTCGCCTTGGCCTCTAAATTTCACACCTTGAAACCGGCCCGGCAAAAAGCCTGCACCCCACAGCCGGTCATACAACGGCTGACCGGCCTTGGCGCGTCCGTTCGAGGTTAGCGCCACGAATGACGGGAGATTGGCGTTGCCGCTGCCGAGGCCGTAGCTCACCCAGGCACCCATACTCGGTCGACCGGGAATGACCGAGCCGGTCTGGAACATCATCGCGGCTGGGTCGTGGTTGATCGCCTCAGTGTGCATGCTCTTGATCACGCACACGTCGTCGATGCACTTGGCCAAGTGCGGCATGGCATCACTGAGCCAGGTTCCCGCTTGGCCATGCTGTGCAAACTTCAGTGAACTGGGCGCGCAGGGGAACGATTTCTGGCCGGAGGTCATTGTCGTTTTTCGCTCAGCCGGGTAAATGGATTCTGGCACCTCCTCGCCGAAGCGTTTGCTCAGGTGAGGCTTGTGGTCAAAGAGGTCGAGCTGCGACGGGCCGCCGGACTGAAACAGATAAATCACCCGCTTAGCCTTGGGGAAGAAATGGGGCAGGTCGGGCAGGCCGTCAATGGCATTGCGTTTGGCCGCTTGGCCGTTGAGCAACGAACCAAGCGCCATGGTTCCCAAGCCAAGCGTGTTGCGTTCAAGAAAGACCCTTCGCGTTTGCAGTGTTAGGAGTTCAGAGGGTGGATTCATTTCCCTTCAGCTTTCAATTCTGCACCCGTCTTGCCGCCGTGTTTACGCAGGAGGTCTGTGGTTTCGGGATTGTCTACGACCACATCTAGCGGTGTCATGCCATACCTATCCTTCGTATTCAAATCAGCACCTTTGGCTATAAGTAATTCAACGATTTCCTTGTAACCCTGCATAGCCGCAATATGCAAAGAATACATTCCTAATTGATCATTCTTCAAGTTCACATCTGTGCCAGAAGCGATATGCTGTTTAACGGCTTCGATATTTCCCTTGCCAGCAGCATCGTGAATTGAGATGTCTGGTACTTTGGCTGTCGTCGGTTCTGGTTTTATCCCTCGGGCAGGATCAGCACCTTTATTCGCTGTAACCGCTTTGGGTGGCGTTATTGGTTTTGTAGCTTCAGCGACAGGTTCAGCTGTCTTCGCTTCTGCTGGAGAAGACGACTGCTGCGACTCCCCACACCCCATCAGCACCACGGCTGCGATTGTTGTGAGTAAGAGGTGTTTCATAGCGTAAAGATTATTGTCGTTTTGAATAAATCATCTACAGTTGTTTGGATTGTTCATATATGAATTCTAATCGTTTATTGATGAAATAAAAAAAACAAGAAAACATAAAACTAATTCTGTATGATGGCTTCGTCGAGGTTGAGGAGAGTGTTTGACACAAGCGTGTAGGCGGCGAGCTTGGCCAGTTTGAATTTGGTGTTCGCTTTTCTTTCTCCGATCTTTAGCAGTTTTTTTGCTGCGCTGGGATCGTTGGAAAAATCTTTTTCGAACAAATTTAAGTCGGCCAAAAGTAATTCGATCTCGGCCGGGGTGGGGGCACGGCTGGTCACGAAGCGGAACGCCCATGCGATGCGATTGGCCGGTTTGTCATTTATTTGTAACATGCGCTCAGCGAGGAACCGGGCTGACTCCACGAAGGTCTTGTTGTTTAAAAGAGTGAGTGCCTGCAGTGGGGTAGTGGTGAGGTCGTTGCGGACAGTGCAGATTTCACGGGCAGCAGCGTTGAAGGTCATCATCGTCGGTGGAGGCAGTGTCCGGCGCCAGTAGGTATACATGCCTCGGCGGTACAGTTTGTCGCCTTTGTCCTGTTTGTAGGCGGCATTGGAGATGCTCTTCCAGATGCCCGGCGGCATGTAAGGTTTCACCGAGGGCCCACCGATTTTCCCGACGATCAGGTTGCTTGTGAAAAGCGCTGTGTCGCGGATGGCGTAGGGCGTGAGCCGCTTGCGCGGTCCCCGGGACAGCAGGCGGTTCTCCGGGTCGCTCTCGAGTCGGCGGGCGCTGGATTGCCGGTAGGTGGCGCTAGTGACGATAAGCCTGTGCATCGCCTTCACGTTCCAGTCGCGACGGACAAACTCGGTGGCCAGCCAGTCAAGAAGGTCCTGGTGGCTGGGGTGCTCACCCTGTACACCGAAATTCCCGCTGGTCTTCACCAGCCCCAAACCGAAGTGGTGCTGCCACATGCGGTTCACAGTGACGCGCGCCGTTAGTGGGTGCTTCGGATCTGTCAACCAATTCGCGAGGCCGATGCGATCGCCGGGCCATTTTTTATTCCAAGTGCCAAGCCCCGGCGGGGTGGCCGGGTGAAGCGGCTTCGACTTGTCCGGTTGATCGTACTGGCCGCGGTTCAGCATGAATGTGGCGCGCGGCTTGGCCAGTTCGTGCATGACCATCACCGTTTCCGGCGAGCCGGGCTGCGGCCGTGGCACGGATGTTTGCACGACCTTGATTTTCATCGGCTCGGGCTTGACGAACTGAGCTTCCTTCCCGGACAGGTTTGGCCAGCTTTTTGGCACCGGGATGAACGGCGGGCTGTTGCCGTTGTTTGGGCCAAGGCCGGCTTCGTCAATGCTGTTGAAGAAGGCGAACAGTCGGTAAAAATCCTTTTGCGCGATCGGGTCATATTTGTGGTCGTGGCAGCGCGCACAGTTCAGCGTGAGACCAAGGAAAATCGTGCCCATTGTTTCCACACGATCGGCGACGTACTCGACGATCCACTCTTCCGGGATCGAGCCGCCCTCGGAGTTGATGCGGTGGTTGCGGTTGAAGCCGGTTGCGACCTGCGTGAAAAAGTTGCGATTCGGCAACAGGTCACCGGCCATCTGCTCGGTGACAAACCGGTCGAACGGCATGTTGTCGTTGAACGCCCGGATGACCCAGTCGCGCCAGACCCACATGTAGCGGAGGCGGTCGTTTTGGTAACCGTCGGTGTCGGCGTAGCGGGAGGCCTCAAGCCACCCCAGCGCCATGTGCTCACCGTGCCGAGGTGAGTCGAGCAGGCGATCGACCGCCCGTTCGTAGGCGTGTGGTGTGGTGTCGGCAAGGAAGGCGTCGAGTTCCTCGACCGAAGGTGGCAGGCCCGTGAGGTCGAAGGAAACACGGCGCAGCAGCGTGGCCTTGTCAGCTTCCGGGGAGGGCGTGATCTGCTTGCTTTCCAGCTTGGCTAGGATGAAATGGTCGATGCCGTTCCTTGGCCAAGCGGAGTTGTACACCTTGGCCAAGCGCGGTCGCTTGGGCGGTACGAATGCCCAGTGTCGGTCGTCACTTGGCCAAGGTGCCCCGTCCTTGAGCCATTGCGTGAGTTTGGCACGGTTTCCGGCGGTCAGGACTCGGTTGGACTCGGGCGGTGGCATGCGGTCGTCCGGATCGTTTGTGGTGAGTCGACGGAGCATTTCGCCGTCAGTCAAGACGCCGGATTTTATTGCAGTCGAACGGTCATCCAGTTGCAGACCGGCCTTGCGCGTCTTGGTATCCGGGCCGTGGCATTTGTAGCAGGCATCCGACAACACCGACCGGATTTCCAGCGCGAAGTCCAGCTCTGCCGCGTTTGCCCATCCGCACAGGAACAAAAATATCAGTTTGGAGATTTTGCGTGCCAACTTCAGTCTGGAGGTTTGTAACAGGATGCCCATGGTTTGTCATGCACCTGTCACTTCAAATTCACAAGGCCACCGAAGGGGGACAGCAGTGCAGATCACTCAACCGAAACGGACGACGATATGCGAAGTTCATTGGCATTCCGGGAAACAGAACCCGGTGTTATTCCCTTTGTTTACGCCTCGGTAAAGACGGATCGTGCACCGGTCTTCGTGCTGTCAGCGAATTTTTCCTCTTCCACGCCCAAGCTGTGGAGGATGCTGAGGAAGATATCGGACATTTGGGTTTTGCCGTTGCGCCAGTATTGGTTGTGCTGGAGGCCCATGTTGGCGCCACCGGCGACGAGGGTGGGCAGGTTCTCCGGTAGGTGCGTGGTGCTGGCGCCGGAGCCGTAGAGCACGATGGTGTTGTCAAGCAGGTTGCCCTTGTTCTCCTTGTAGCCCTGCAGGCGTTTGAAGAAGTGTACGAGTTGCTCGGTGAGGAACTGGTCGTACTGGGCAAACTTCAGCTGGCCGTCCTTGTCCTGCGCATGGGAAAGGTTGTGGTGGGTACGGTTGATGCCGAGTTTGATGGGGAACATGTCGCTGATACCCATGCCGTCTTCGCGGTTGAGCATGAAAGCGACGCTGCGGGTGATGTCCGCATCAAAGGCCAGCGCGATAAGGTCGAACATGGTGCGGTAATACTCGCCGGGATCGCCATCGGAATGCGTGTCGAGGTTGAGATGCGAGTGGTCCTGCTTCTTTAGCGGAATATCGATCCACTTCTCGGAGGCGATCAGGCGCTCCTCCACCTCATTGAGTGAGGTGAGGTATTGATCCATCTTCTCGCGGTCAGACTTGCCGAGGGTCCGGTTTAGCGACTTGGCCTGCTCGAGCACGGCGTCGACCAGCTTGATACGGCGCTTGAGGTTTTTGCGCTGGGCCTCCATGGACGCGTGATCGGCGCGGAAGAGGCGGTTGAAAATCTGGCGCGGATTGTTCTCCGCGGGAATCGGCTTGCCGGTAAGGCTGTAGGAGATGGTGCCAGTGCGCGAGAGGAAACCGACGCCGGCGTCAACAGACATCACGAGCGACGGCTGCCGACAAAACTGCTTGGTATGCTTGGCTACCACCTGATCGAGCGCCACGCTGTTGTACACTTCGCGCTTGGGATCCTGCAACGGCGCACCGGTAAGCCACATGTCCGAGCATACGTGCGGGTCGGATTTCGGGCCGTTTGGATGATGCAGGCCGCCCATGAAGCTGAGCTGCTTGCGGAACGGCTCGAACGCCTCGGTCGATTTGCCGAACACAAACTGGCCGTCCTTCTCCGCGCGCGGGAACCAGCTCCACTCGTCGATCCCGTGGTTGATGTCCGGCAGCGACATGCCGTTGGCCGTATAAAGCGCGCAGAAACGGCGTGGCGTGGCCTCGGCTACCTCCTTGCCCATCGCCTCCAGCACCGGCAACGCCAGCGTGGCCCCTGCCGTGCCCTTCAGGAACGCGCGTCGATCGAGTTTGAACGTTAGGCTCATGGTTTACTTGGTAAGAAAAATATCGCTGCGGATTACGAACCGGATCATATCCTGAACCCGATATCCGTTCCGCCGCAAATTAGGGCCCCTTTCTTCGAGAAACACAAGCTCGTTATAGGTGAGCGTGCGGCCGGTGGCGTAGGTGGCCAAGTGCTTGAGAACACTAAAAGCGACGCGATCCATCCGCGGGCCGGCGAGGTAGGCGCGCAGGGCGACGTAATCGGCGACCTCGGTGTCGTCTGGTAGCTTGGCGCCGGCGCCCTTGTAATCTGCACGGAAAAAGCCGCCCGCATCGAACTGCTCCAGCGGCAATCCCCACGGATCAATGCCGGCGTGGCAACTCGTACAGCCCTTGTGGTCACGGTGCAGCGCGAGGCGTTCGCGCAGTGGCAGCTTGGGATCGATCTCCTCAATGCCCGGCACGTTGGGCGGTGGGTCTGCGGGCGGCTCAGCTATGATCTTGCGCGCTAGCCAAGCGCCTCGTTTCACGGCGTTGGCTTCGCGGCCATCGGACAGCCCGGCGAGGATGCTCGTCTGCGCCAGCAAGCCGCCGAGGTGTTCACGACGATGTGCGACGGGGGCGAAGTCGAAGCCGCGCTCGGTTTGATCGCCAAGCTCGTAGTAACTGGCGGTGACCTCGTTGGCCAAGATGAAGTCCGACTGTACCAGGTTGCGGGCGGGGAGGTTTTTGCGTATGAGATGCTTTAGCAACTCCACCGGTTCGCGGCGCAGGTTCAGCCGCACATCGCGTGTGAGGTTCGGGTAGCGCTTGCGATCCATCTCGACTATATCGAACTTCTCCAGGCTCAGCCACTGCGAGGCAAACTCGTCGGCGAACTGCCCGAAGCGTTCATCGTGAATCATTCGCGTGATCTCCATGTCCAGCACCGAGTGCAGCTTGCCCTTGTTGGCAAATTGGCGCAGGCGTAAATCCGGTGCGGTGTTCCAGAGAAAGTACGAGAGCTTCGAGGCCAACTCGTGCTCGGTGAGTAGCTCGGGTTTCGGCGTGTCGCTCTTCTCGATGAGGAACAGAAACTGTGGTGAGGTGAGCACGATGAGCAGGGTGTCCTTAATGCTCTGGGTGAAGTTCGGTTGGTCGGCGTACGATTCCTTCCACACCGCCATCAATGAGGTTTCCTCCGCGTTGGTGATGGGCCGGCGGAACGCGTGGTCGGCAAACTCCCGCACAATCTCTCTCGCGTACACCTCTGGCTGATCCTTATTGGCTGAGTTGATGAAAATGCGCCGGTGCGTGGCCGGCGGCCAACTTTCATAATATGGCCCCTCAAACTCCACCGATTGAACCCGCACCCTCGGTCGTTCGCGCCCGTCGGTGTATTCGCTGCGCACGCCAATTTCCCGCACACCCGCAAGGTAATTGTCGTTCTCCGCCTGCACATCGTCGCTTGGATAATTGTTGATTGCTCCTTCAAATATATACTCGCGCACTGTCGTGTCCTTCACCTCCACCGGTTGTTGCACCGGCGAAAACGTACTGCCGCAATCACGCCGCAAGCCAAGGTGCACGCCGAGCCACGGGGAACGCTTTTCGAATTTCGCAAAGCGCTTGGCCAAGTCGCTTTCAGCCGGAACCGGCGTCAATACGGCACTATGCGCCGCCCCTCCACCCGCATGACCCACACTTAACTCCGTTGTGCCCTCCGGCAAACGCAACACCGCGAACGCAGCCTGACGCCGCTTGGCCTCGAACTCGCGCCCTCCAACCCTCAGTTTTAAATTCTCCTCTTTCACCGGCGGTGCCTTCACGAAACGCTGACCCGGCTCCAGCAACGCCTTCAACTCAGCCACGCCAAGCGCCCGACTGTAATATCGCACCTCATCGATCTCGCCCTTGAACTGCTGGGCACCGGGTACACGGCCGATGGTGAGATCGGCTTTCGGGTTATCCAAGTCCGACGACTGGATTGTGCCGACACCCACCTCGTAGCCGTTGACATACAGCTGGGTATTGTTTTCCCCGCGCCGCACCACAGCTGCGACATGATGCCATTGGTTTGCGCGGATGACACCCGGACGGGAGGCCACGGAGCCGTTGGACTGGTTCATCGCGTTCGACGTTTCCAATCGGAGCACACCCTTATTGTCTGGCATATCAAACACCCAACCATGCGTCCAACCGTATCCTCCAAGCACCACGATTCCAGCCTGTCTGAGTTGCGTTGGTCGAATCCAAGCCGACACGGTGAATTCGCCCGTTCCCACATCCATCAATTTATCGCGAGGAACCACCACTGCATCATCGCTGCCATCCAGCGCGACCGCTTGGCCATCTTTGCCGATCGGCGACTTCACAAACTTTGCGTCTCCCACCAGCGTACCGGCGAGTTCCTTGTGCTTGGGCAAACTGTCCGCGTTGCCGTTCAGCCCCCAAAAGCCGACGAGTTTCTCGTCCAAACGCGAGGAGTCCGCGACGACCGCTAGGCCAAGCGATGGCTGCAAATGCACATCCACCTGATAAATCCCGGCCTTCGGAACGTTCACCGTTTGCCGCTTGGTCAAACCGGTCACCGTCAGCGCTGTCTCAGATGGTTCGGCGGTCGAACTACCATGCTGCAACAGTAAAGCATCGTCATACTTGGCCGCCCCCACACGCACGCGAAATCGGCCGTGTTTTGGCAACTCTCGCAGCGAGATTTTGAAATTCGCGCGCGGCCCGTAGGTGCTCGCCACCTGCCACATCTCCGCGCTCGGGATAGCCTCCCGTAACAGCAACCCGTCGGTTGCCACCTGATACGCCTTGCCTAGCGGATACCCCGGCGTGCCACGCATACAGGCAAACACCGCGTGATAAAGACTGTCGTACTCTCGCCAGCCGCGCACCGTGTCGTTGCCCCGATAACCCTCGTTGAACCTCCACTGTCTGCGCATCTTGAAGGGTAAAAACGCAAACGACTTGTCTGGCACCGGCTGGGTCACGACAAAACTATTGTTAGGCAGCAAATGGCTGTTGGCCCCGAGGATCAATTTGTCCGGACACGGCTTGGGGTTGATCCCTTCGCCAATTTCCATTCGAAACATCTGAATCTCCGGCTTTAACGTGTCATTCACGATAGCCAAATCCAGGGCTTTCTCCGCGATGTCAAAATAACTTTCCAATAACAACGGTGAGAGCAGCATCGACTGCCCGTTGTTCACGAACCCATCCTTCGACATCCCGTCTGGTGGAAGCACCCCCGTGAGTTCTTCTTCAATGCCCAGCAAATCCCGCAGCGTGTTGCGGTACTGTGCCACCGTCAGTCGCCGAGTTCCGCCGTTCTTTGGGCGGACGCGCGTGCGCGTCATTATTAACGCCTCGTCAATCCACGCCACCATTGCCGCCCGTTGCGCTTTGCTAGGCTGCACCTCATCCTCCGGCGGCATCTCTTCCTCGGTCAACTGCTTACGGATCACCTCCCAATGTCGCACCTCCTTGTCCGGCACTGAGCCATCCATATAATCTACGCGAATCCCGGCTTTCGACTTTTTCTCCCCGTGGCAATCAAAGCAGTATTTACGCAGAAGCGGCTGAATTTCCTCGAGGAAATCTTTCTGCACCAACCCCGGCTCCTTTGCTGAAGCAGCAATGGTTGCGGTGAGCAAAATCGGCCACAAACGAAACATTAATTGATGTGCCAAAGTCTCCCCTCTTTGAAGCGCGTTTGCAAGCATGTGCCGGTACTATTACGGAATCGACGATCAACTAAATTGCAAAGGGCTGGCAACACATCTACAAATTCCCCATGCGCATTCTTGTTGCTTTGTTGGTGGCGTGTGTTGGTTTGCAGGCGGCGGAGCGGTCCAGTCAGCCAAATGTACTTTGGATCACCGCTGAGGATATGAGTCCGGTGTTGGGTTGCTATGGTGATGAGTTTGCCACCACGCCGAATATCGATCGCTTGGCCAAGGAGAGTGTGCGGTACGCGAAGGCGTTTGCGAGTGCCCCTGTGTGTTCGCCTTCGCGGTCGTGTTTGATCACCGGGTGTTATCCGACTTCGCTGTCCACGCAGCAGATGCGCTCTGGCTTTGCGATTCCAAATAGCATGCGCGGATTTCCGGCGATGCTGAGGTCGCGTGGATATTACACGACGAACAACGTGAAGACCGATTACAATACCGGCAACTATGCGGATATTATCAAGGCCTCATGGAACGAAAGCAGCGCCACGGCGCATTGGCGCAAACGACCGGACAAGGTGCAGCCGTTCTTCAGTGTGTTTAACCTGATGACCTCGCACCAGAGCCGCTCGATGGTTTGGGCGTACGCGCGATTCAAGGAGGAGGTGCAAAGCACGCTGTCACCGGGCGACATACATGACCCGGACAAGGTGCCCGTGCCGCCGTATTATCCGGATACGCCGTTGATCCGGCGCGAGTTGGCGCGCTTTTACGATTGTGTCACGGCGATGGACCTACAGGTGGGGATGATTCTGAAGCAACTTGAGGAGGACAGTCTCGCGGAAAATACGATCGTATTTTTCTACAGTGACCACGGCAGCGGCATGCCCAGGCACAAACGTGCCTTGCTGGAAAGTGGCATGCATGTGCCATTGCTCATTCATTTCCCCGAAAAATGGCAACACCTTGCGCCCGGCAAACCCGGCAGTACAACGGATCGCCTCGTCAGTTTTGTCGACTTCGCGCCAACGTTGTTGAATCTGCTTGGACTGCCAATTCCCGAGCCGATGCAGGGCAAACCGTTTCTAGGCCCGAAATCCGAATCACCACGTCGCTACGTTTACGGTCATCGCGATCGTGTGGACGAGGTGCGTGACCTTGCACGTTCTGTGCGCGATGGGCGCTACCTCTACATCCGCAACTACATGCCGCACCTTGGCTATAACCAGCCCACCGCTTGGCCGGATAACGGTGAGATTCGTCACGAGTTTTATCGCTTGGCTAAGCGCGAAACGATGACTGTTGCTCAATGGCATTTTGCTGGCCCCTCTCGCCCGGTTGAGGAGTTGTATGACTGCCAAGTTGACCCGCAGAACCTGAAGAATCTTGTTCGCTCAAAAAAACACCGCAACATCCTGAGGCGAATGCAGGCGGAGCATACTCAGCACATTACTGAAACGGCCGACCTTGGTTTTCTGCCGGAGAGCGAAGCGTGGACGATGTTTGCCAACCAAACCGGCTGGGAGCTTGGCCAAGCGGGCAGGGTGCCGTTGGCTGGCATCCACCAGGCGGCCGCTCAAGTCGGCGTGGCCAGTGAGAAACAGTTTTTAAGCAACTTGAATTCAGCCAATCCGGCGATTCGTTACTGGGGTGCGATCGGGCTGGCTGTGAGGCCGAAAATATCGAGCTTGGCTAAGCGCGTATTGCGACGGAAACTCAGCGATCCATCGCTGGCTGCGCGGATCGAGATTGCTAACGCCCTCGCGACACATGGCGACATTTCCAACGCACTGCCTCCGCTGATGAACGCGACCCAGCATGAGAACCTCATAGTCGTCACACACGCCGCCCGGACCGTTGAGTTGCTCGGCGAACGTGCCAAGAGCGCAAAGCACGCGATGGAACAAGCTCTCCGACGTGCCGAATTAATCCGCCCGCCGGACACGCCGCCAACAGTGGTGCTCCCCGGCGACAAGGACCTCGCCATGTTTGTTGCCTTCAGTTGTAGGACGTTTCTGGAAGGTTTAAAATGAAAAGCCTCTTAACTTCTCTAAATCAGGATGGTGAGATAGGATTCTTTCAGCAATTGAAGCACTGATAGTCAGAGCCTTCCAAGACTCCAGCCCCGTGTCCATTCTCCGCCAACACCATGGCAGCCCAGTACGCTTCCATGGCTACTCGATTCCAAAGAAGCAACTGGTGATGTTACTACTCATTATCCTGGCATTCGCGGTGGCGACTGCCTCTACTTTTGCTGTACCGTTGAAGGTCGTCATCGGCACCCTGCCGGGGTTGCAATACGACAAGCCGCGCTTTGAAGCCCTACCCGGGCAGGATGTGATGCTTACCTTCAGGAATTCTGATGAGATGGCGCACAATCTGGTCATTGTCGCTTCAGGTACAAGACTGGAGATTGTGCAGGCCGCCCTTACTATGATGCCTGATTCAGGCTATATTCCCAATAATAGTGCGGTGTTGTGGCATACGCCCGTGCTCAAACCTGATGAGAGTGCCGGACTAAAATTCAAAGCACCCCATAAAAAAGGGATTTATCCCTACGTATGCACCTATCCCGGTCACGGGCTTATTATGTATGGTGCCATGTATGTGGGCATCAAGATGCCCGTACTTGCCCAAGATCAAAACGTACCGCCAATGGCCCGTGTTCAAAGCGTCAACAAGAGTTTACATGCTTGGCCTCATCGTCGGCCTCTCATGTATCGCATCTTCATGCCTGATGCCTCTCCCGCTGCTATTGCTGTAGCCCTCCCACATGGTATCTCCTACTGCTGGGACGCAGGTACCTGCCACCTACGTTATGCCTGGATCGGTGGCTTCATCGATCCGATGCCAGTCTGGAAGGGTAACGGCAATGGCTTGGCCGAAATAATCGGGACTAGGTTCTATTCGGCCCCCAAAGACTGTCCTATCCGTGTCGATGGCGCCTTATACACTGTGCAGTTTAAAGGTTATCGGAAAATAGAAGGTCATCCTGAGTTTCACTACACAGTAAGCAATCTTGATATATATGAACGGATTACTGCGTTACCAGATGGCATGGGACTAAAACGCCACTTCCGTATGCCGAATGCCAAAGAGCCTGTTCTTCTCACAATTAAGGATGGCCACGCAGAGATTGATTATCTGAAAAAGGCCAATCACAAAAAAATATCTGGTAATCGTGTTGTGAAAATACCGGCCAATGAAGCAAGGGAATTCACCTTAATCCATCGGCATATACTCGGAAAATGAAACGCGCATTTTTCATTCTCACTCTGATCACCGCCTGCGCCGTCCCCGCGGCTGGAATCAAGGACTATTATAAGGTTGAGAACATCCCGTCACCGAAAGGCCTGGATGCGCAAATTGGCGGCCTGACTTTCATGCCTGATGGGCGATTGGCTGCCTGTTTCCACCGCGGCGAGGTGTACGCATACAATCCGAAAACTAAGAAATGGACACTCTTCGCTGATGGACTACATGAACCCTTGGGTATTATTGCGGAAGATGACAAGACACTGGTTGTAATGCAGCGCCCTGAACTCACACGGCTACGGGACACAGACGGGGATGGTGAGGCCGACCATTACCAGACTATCAGTGATAACTTTGGCATGACCGGCAATTACCACGAGTTCTCTTTTGGCCCCGCGCGCGATAAGGGGAACAACTATTACGTTGGTCTCAACCTCGCCTCCAGTGGAGCCGGTATCCGCCCGGAAATTCGTGGCGAATTTCGGCATTACGGAATATCGCGCGAACAGTTTTATAATAATCATAAGGCCGGCTCTGGGCGCATGTATTCGGCCACCCCATACCGTGGATGGATCATGAAAATCACTCCTCAAGGCAAAACTACTCCTTTTGCGTCGGGCTTTCGTTCTCCCAACGGAGTTAATTTCGATATGCAAGGAAGGCTATGGGCTACGGACAATCAGGGAGACTGGTTAGGAACCAGCAAGCTGTTTCATGTCAAGGAAGGTAACTTTTATGGACACCCGGCCAGTCTCGTATGGACTAAGACATGGGAAAAAGGACGCAATCCACTAAAGGTTCTCCCGTCGGAATTTAATGCCAAGCGTACTCGGGCTGCCGTACTTTTCCCTCACGGCAGCATGGCCAATAGCCCGACTCAAATGCTCTCTGACAACACAGAAGGCAAATTTGGCCCCTTTGCAGGGCAACTGCTCCTGGGGGAAATGAATAGACCTCGAATCTTGCGAGTACTCGTTGATGAAGTAGCCGGGGAAACCCAAGGGAGTTGCCTGCCATTTATGGACAATGGCGGACTTCATCGTGGAATGCACCGCTTTGCGTTTGCTCCGGATGGCAGCCTATGGGCCGGCCAAACTCACCTATCATGGGTTGGCGGCAGCGGCTTGCAACGCATCACGTGGACCGGAAAAACACCAATGAGTGTTTCGGCTATGAACCTGACTCAGGCTGGTTTCAAACTCTCCTTTACCAAGCCACTTTCCAAGGTGGCAGCCGAAAACTTTGCTTTCCAACGTTACTACTACAAATACCACAAGAACTACGGTTCGCCGCAACTGGGCAGGGAATCCATCAAGATCACCGCCCTCAATCTTGCGCCTGATCGAGAATCAGTTTCCATCGATCTGGAGAAGCTCAATCCAGGCTATATTTACCAGTTGGATTTGAAGAATGTCACGGCCACCGACAAGACCCCCGCTCTCAACACTTTTGTCTGCTACACGTTAAACCGGCTTACCAACGGTGATGGCAAAGCACCGCATCTTATTGCCAGCAGCAGCAGCAAAGTCATTCCAGCCAAACCTATGACACTCAAGCAAGCTAATCAAATCTTCGAAGCGGAAGATGCTGGCAGAAAAGGATCCAGCGTGGCCACGAACAGCCGCAACTACACCGGCAAAGGCTTTGTTGATTTCCAAGCTGGTTTAGGAGAACATCTCAACTGGGTTATCCAAACCAAGAAGGCTGATGAATACTCTCTTTCCTTTCGGTATGCCTTGGCTAATGGCAGTCGACCGCTGCAGTTTAAAGTCAACGGCAAGGTGATCACCAAGGCTCTACCCTTCACCAGTACAGGAAGTTGGGCAAACTGGAAAACACTTGCCATCACCGCCAGCCTCAAAGTTGGGGCAAACGATATTCGCCTTGAATCTACCGGGGCCAGTGGTCCGAATGTTGATAGTCTAACAATCTCAACCAAACCGTGAGTATACCTCATTCAGTTATTGACATGTCATCCGCTGAGGTCTTAGTCGCAAGCCTTCTTAAGCGACTGAAGGCTGACTCTCGCCTAAAGCCACGCGTCATGGCCACGAGACGCGCGTGTAACATTGGATTATAGGCAGTTGGAATTCAGAATTTCCATTGCTGCGGGTATAGCCTAGACTGTTCCGGTACGGTAGGCACTGGTTGTGTTTGCGGGTATGCTAATGCGAATGACGAATCGACGACATTTTTTGAGGGGACTGGGCGGTGTTTGTTTCGCGTTGCCTGCTTTTGAATCGCTGCAGGGCGCCGAGCCCAAGGCTTCGAAGGCTAAGCGGTTTGTTTGTGTGGCGCCTAATTACGGCATGCATCCAAGCGGGTTTTTCCCGAAAAAGACGGGGACTGACTATGTGATGCCAAAGCTGCTCAAGCCGCTGGAAAATCATCGTGCCGATTTCAGTGTCTTCAATAATCTAGATCACCCAGGCGTGGGCGGCGGGCATGGTTGCTCCAATACGTTCCTGAATGGCATGGAGTTGAAGGATACCAAGGACCAGCCTCAGCGATTGCATTCCCTTGACCTGTTTTTGGGTGAGCAGATTGGGCAGCGAACGCGCTTCCCCACGTTGCGGCTTGGTGCGGGAGGTATTTCCTGGTCGCGTGCGGGTATCATTTTGCCGACTGATGGCAGCCCGACCAAGGTGTTCGCCAAGTTGTTTCTTGAGGACAATCCCAAGCTGAAGGCCAGCCAGCGGAAGTTTCTGGATGAGGATGGTAGCATTTTGGATGTGGTGCACGAGGATGCCAAGCGGCTCGGGGCGCGCATGGCGAAAACCGATCAGGCCAAGCTGGATGAATACCTGACGGCTGTACGTGAGGTGGAGCGGAAACTGCAGCGGCAGGCCAAGTGGATTGATGTGCCCAAGCCGAAGGCCAGCGATGAAGTGATCCGGGGAAATGACGAGGTAGTGGTGGACCTGAACTATCCCTACAACACGCCGGTCATGTACGACTTGATGGTGCTGGCGCTGCAAACGCAGTCGACCAATGTAATCACCTTCGGTCACCCGGGTGGCAACCGCCTGTTTCCGTTTGATGGAATTGAGTTGGGCTATCACTCGTTGACCCATCATGGCAAGAGACCGGATTTGCTGCGGCAATTGACGATTATCGAGTTGTACTACACGCACCAGTTTGCGCGATTCCTTGACCGGATGAAGGAAACGAAGGATGCCGATGGCAGGCCGCTTCTGGACTCCACGGTGGTTCTCTTTGGCAGCGGCATGGGCAATGCCAGCTCCCATTCCAGTCGCAACCTGCCGATCCTGCTTGCCGGAGGCGGACTTAAAACCGGCGAACATCATCGGTTTAAGCGCAGTGGTCGTGACGGGCGGCCGCTCTGTGATCTCTTTGTTTCCATCCTGCAGCAGTTGGGCGTGGAAACCGATCGATTTTCCACCAGTAAGGGCAACCTGAATCACCTAATCGCGTGAGGAGCTGCGCTGCCATCGTCTTGTTATTTGGCCTGCTGGTGATCTCCGCGCAGGCTGAGGATAAGGCGGATCTACTTCGACCTTTCCTGAAGAACTATTGCGTCCACTGCCATGGCTCAGGCAAACAAAAGGGTGACCGGCGTTTTGACCAGTTGACGGGTGATTTTGCAAAGCTTGAGGAGGCGGAAACCTTTCAGGAAATACTCGACCAACTGAACCTTGGGGAAATGCCGCCGAAAGGAAAACCGCAACCCAAGGCGGATGAACTCAAGCGAGTGGTGGCGCACCTCACGCAGTCGTTGGCCCGTGTGCGCGAGTTGGCAAAGGAAAACTCTGGAAAAGTGGTGCTCCGTCGGCTGAATCGGGAGGAGTATCGAAACACGATTCGCGACCTGTTTGACCTGAAGATGCTCGACTTCGATCCCACAATCACATTCCCCCCCGATGATACCGTGGAAGGATTCGATAACGTCGGCGAGGGGCTTGTCACCTCCGAGCATTTGTTGAAGAATTATCTGGGGGCCGCACGCAAGGTGGCGGACAAGGTCATCCGTCCGGGTCCGAAGCCTGAGATCATTCGTTATAATAAGGCGAATGAAAAACCCAAAAGCTCGCTGGACAAGGAGGGCCGTCAAGCCGCCGGGCGCATGTTCATCAAGTTCCGTCAGCCGCTCGGACTGACGCGGCTCGACAAGCGAAGGGGTGTGCCGGTTGCAGGTGAGTATGTCATCCGTTTTTCCGCCCGAGCGATCCAGCGCAAATCACGATATAAGGATGAGGACCTGCGCTACAACTCCGATGAGCCGATGCGCCTTTCCATCTCGATCGATTCACGTGCCCTTGGCGCCACCGCCCACCGGATCATTGGCGAATATGAAATCCCCGACAACAAGGTTGTAACCATTGAACACCGTGTCTGGTTGGAAAAAGGTTTCACATTCCATGTGCATTGGGCCAATGGTCCCAATGGATCCTTCAAGCGCATTCTGCGCAAGGTGTTGCCCAAGTATAACAAGGACGCGCTTTTCTCCATCCGCAATCCGCCCGAGATGTACATTGGTTCGGGTCCGGAATTGCAAGTGTACACGCTCGGCATTGAAGGCCCTTTTTATGAGGAGTGGCCCATGCCCGGCTTTGAGCGTTTCTTCCCCCCGCCCCCTGTTGTGCCCAACGCACATTATTTGCGTAACTGTCTGACCCGACTGGCCAATGCCGCTTTTCGCCGACCGGTCACCGCGGAGGAAATCAAACCCTATTTGGATCTCGCCGAGCGTTACTTGGCGGAGAACGAGGATTTCTGGGCCGCCGCACGATATGGCATGCGCGCAATCCTCACCTCGCCGCGATTTTTGTACCTCACCGAATACGCGCCCCACCCGGAGGGCCGGAAGCTAGACGGCTACGAACTGGCATCGCGCCTATCGTATTTTCTCTGGAGTTCCATGCCCGATGATGAACTGCGTGCCGCGGCGGCATCCGGTCACCTGCGCATGCCCAACGTTCTCCGCGCGCAAGTCGAGCGTATGCTAAATGATCCGCGCGCCTCGGCTTTCAGCAAAAACTTTGTTGAGCAATGGCTGCACTTACGCAAGTTGGGCGAGATGCCTCCCGACCCGGAAAAGAACCGTGCTTATTATGCCGACAACATTGAAAACGCCATGCGTGAGGAAACCCGGCTTTATTTCCAATATGTTCTTTCGCAAAACCGCAGCGTCCTTGAGTTCATCGACTCGGATTACACATTCCTAAACGCCGCACTGGCGAGGCATTATAACATCCCGAACATCGCTCATCAGGAATTCCAACGCGTTAACCTGCGGCCTGAACATCACCGTTGCGGCTTGCTGGGGCAGGGAAGTATTCTCACCGCCACTTCCAATGGCGTGGAAACCCAGCCGGTCCTGAGAGGTGTTTGGATTCTGGAAAACCTGCTGGGCAATCCGCCCAATCCGCCGCCACCGGACATTGAGCCCATTGAACCCGACACCCGCGGCGTGACCACAATTCGTCAGCAGATGGAAAAGCATCGCAGCAACGCCACCTGTTTCGAGTGCCACCGCAAAATCGATCCGCTCGGGCTCTCGATGGAGCACTATGACTTCCTGGGCCGTTGGCGCGATCGTTATTCGAAGCGCCTGCCCATTGATGCCAGCGGCAAAATGCCGGACGGAACAGCCATCAACGGCCCGGCCGGAATTCGGAATTACCTGAAGCGAAAACCGGATCAATTCACCCGTTGCCTGACGGAGAAACTTCTCATCTACGCACTCGGCCGCCGACTCAGCTTTACCGATCGCGACGATATCGACCACATCGTCGCAGCCATGCCCAAGCACCGCTACGGCCTGCGCGAACTGATTCAGCACATAGTGGCCAGCGAACCGTTTCACTCGAAATGAAAAAGGTGACTCTATTCCTGTGGATGGCCGCCGCCATTCATGCCGTCGAACGTCCTAACATCATACTGATCATGGTCGACGACATGGGGCGGGATTGGGTCAGTTGCTATGACGCCAATCATCCCACTCCAAACATTGATCAACTGGCCAGGCAGGGTGTGCGCTACGAAACGGCCTGGTGCACCCCCATTTGCACCCCCACCCGCGTAACCTTGTTGACGGGCCAATACCCATGCCATCACGGCTGGGTGCAGCACTATGACGTCCCGCGCTGGGGCGGCGCAGGATTGCGCCCGGATCGCTTCACGACCTTTGCTCGTCACTTGCGCGATGCGGGATACGCCACCGCCATTGGTGGCAAATGGCAGATTAATCATCTCGGCAAACAGCTTGGCATCCTCAAGCAGCATGGCTTTGATGAACACTGTGTTTGGCCCGGCGTGGAGGCCGGCCAGCCAGAAACCACAAAACGGTTCTGGGACGGATTGGTTGCCATCAACGGCAAACGCGCCAAGGTCCCTTACGGCCCCGACACCATCAACCGGTTCCTCATTAATTTCATCAAGCGTCACAAGGATCGCCCCTTCCTTGTTTATTACCCCATGCTGCTCACCCACGGACCGCATACCACCACGCCGCTCAACAAAACCAATCCGCCGGAAGGCAAGCCTCCGCTTTATGCGGGCAACGTCACCTATATGGACCAGTTGGTTGGCAGACTGGTGAGTGCGGTAGATGACCTTGGGTTAACAAAACGCACCGTTATTATTTTCACCGGCGACAACGGCTCCGCTTCCTCCGGCATGCTCAATGGAAAGCCATACCCTAAAGGCAAGGGGCGCGAAGCCGATTGGGGAGTGCACGTGCCCTTCATTGTGCGCGCCCCATTCCTGACCAAGGGCGGCATCGTCTCTCTCGACCTCATTGATTTCACAGACCTTTACCCTACCTTCCTCGAATTGGCCGGCATTCCCACCCCGAAAGATCTGAAACTCGATGGCCGATCCTTCGTCCCCAGCTTGCACGGCAGCGAAGATCCCTTTGAAAAGCGCAGCTGGATTTATTCCCAGATCGGCAACTTCCGCATGATCCGAGACTGGCACCATTTCGTGGACAACAAGGGTGCCTTCCACGACATGAACAAGGATCCCTTACAGCAACAAAAGGTCAGCCCTCAGGATAAAATCGCCCCCGGCCGCCGCCAACGCCTTCAGATGATTCTGAAGCGGTTCCCCTCCAACGCACCCGCACCCTTTTCCGAATTCAAAGCCAAGCATCCAAGCCTAAACTAAACAGGATGGGTTTTGGGAATCGAACCCAACGAACATCGAATTCCCGTTTTCGTGGGAAATATATCTCTCACGCTCATCTGCCAGAAAACCGTGAGAGACTCAATTCCCCTAATTCGGACTACAGGGAAAGCATCACTTCGGAACCTTGAAAACGAGCGGGCGACTGTGTGCCTGCCGCATGCACATTGCCATGGCCGTCTCGTTGCTGTTTCGCTTGGCCAAACGCCCGCTTCAGCGTTCGCTGATAGGCTGATATTTAAGGTCGTCAGGGCCGTCGTAAACGCCGCTCGGACGGATGAGACGGTTGTCGGCCAGCTGCTCTAGCACGTGGGCGGTCCAGCCGGATGTGCGGGCGATCGCGAAGAGCGGGGTGAACAGGTCGATCGGGATGCCGAGCGAGTAGTAGACGGTGGCGGAGTAGAAATCGACGTTCGGGTAGAGGTTCTTTTCTCGGACCATGATTTCAGCGATACGCTCGCTCATGTCGAGCCACTTGGTTTCGCCGAGCTTGCTGCTGAGTTGCTGTGCCATGCGCTGCAGGTGAGGCGCGCGCGGGTCGAGCACCTTGTAGACGCGGTGGCCGATACCCATGATTTTCTTTTTGTTCTTCAGGCAGTCGGCAACGAAATCATCTACCTTGTCCACGCTCCCGATCTCCTGCAGCATCTTGATTACGCCTTCGTTGGCGCCACCGTGCAACGGACCCTTCAGCGTGCCGATGGCGGAGGTGATGGCGGAGTACATGCCGCTTAGGGTGGCAATGGTCACGCGGGCCGAGAAGGTCGAGGCGTTCATGCCGTGGTCGGCATGTAGGATGTAGCACATATCGATGGTCTGCTCTTTTTCCTCGATTGGTTTTTCGCCGTCGATGAGGTAGAGGAAATTCGCCGCCTCGCCGAGGGTGGGATCGGAATCGGGCAGCGGCTTGTCCTGCCGGGCCAGGTGAAAGTATGCTGTGATGACTGGCACTTGAGCGATGAGCTTGATGGCGCGTTTGGCCTGGTCCTCGATCGAATCTTGCGCCTCAGGTGGTTCGTAGCAGGCGAGCGCGGATACCACAGTGCGGATGGCCCGCATGGGCGAGGCTTCTTTGGGCAGGTTCCTGATCAAGTCAACGACACCGCCGGGCAGCTCGCGGGCGGCGGCCAGCTCAGCCTTGAGCGCGTCCAGTTCGGCCTGGTTCGGCAGTTTGTCACGATGAAGCAGGTGCACGACCTCCTCGTAGGTCGCGTTGCCGGCAAGTTCGTTGATGTTGTAACCGCGGTAGATAAGCTCCCCGTCGAGTCCACGTACGCTGCTGAGTTTTGTAGTGGCGGCGACGACACCTTCCAGGCCCTTTGCGGGCTCAGCTTTTTCTTTGTCACTCATCTTGTAAAATCCTTTGAAATACCCCGTCGGCGGGCTGGAGAATATAAAACAAAACGGTTTTCGGCGCAAAGGTTTTTTCGGAGTCCGCCGCTCGGCCAAGCGGTCACTTGACCCGGTAAACGCACCGGGCGGTGCAGGTCTCGGCTACTTCCACGGCGGTTAACAGGGGCAGGGCTGGCTTCAATCGCTCCCAAATCCACATCGCGACGTTTTCGCTGGTGGGGTTCTCGAGGCCTTCGATCTCGTTAAGATAATGATGGTCGAGTTGCTTCCAGAGCGGATTGAATGCTGCCGTGATGTCGGCGTAGTCGATCACCCAGCCCAGAGCGGGGTCACAGTCGCCCTCGACAACGATCTCCGCTTTGAAGCTGTGGCCGTGCAGTCGCCGGCATTTGTGATCTTCCGGCAGATGCGGGAGCAGGTGGGCGGCTTCAAATTGAAATGTTTTCCTGAGTTCCATGGTTTGGTCATGCGGTTTCGAGGGCACTCCAGCGGATCAGCTCGCCCAGTGGCGGCCTGCCGTCGTGCCGCCAGGCTAGTGGCGGACGCTGCATTTGGCCGAGCGGACAAATCCGCGGTACGCCCCACTTGGCCAACGGCACCGCCAATTCCCGAATTCGCGCCTCGCTGGCTGCGATGCCGACGGTGGACACCGACTCGCGGATCGGCTCCAGCACGTGCAGTGCCTCCTCGAGCTGTTCGATTGGCTTGACGTAGATGAACCGGTTGAGCGGCGAGGTCTGGAATTGTTTTTCATCCTCGTATACTACGGTCCAGTCGGTTGACCCCTCGCTCTCCCAAAGCAGCGCGCCGACGTTGTTGGCTGAGCGAATCTTGTAAAAGCGCCGGGCCGTCGAGATTGCCGCTGCTTCCTTCGTCGAGATCGGACCGCGCGGCATCGTTTCGTTGCGTGCCACAAGTTCCTCCGCAAGCATTTCGGCGAATCGATCCGGCTTGAGGCTGGCGAATTGCTCAACGTAAATCACTTGTGGTGATAGGCAGCCGTGCTGGTTCCATGCGATAACATCGTCGGCGGCTCGCGCAAGGATTGCCTTTGTGCCCATCACCTCGCAGGCCAGTTTTTCCACATAGCCGAAACTGACGCGGTGCCCGTAGCCGACAAGTCGCTTGGCGAAGGGCAGTCGTTGGTGGGTGGCGAGGATTGCCTCGTCGCTTCCGCTGGCCACAACGCAGTCGGCCTCTGCGAACAGCGCCGACTCGAGCGGCACGCTGCCGCCCTTCCACTCGGCGATCTCGAGCGACGCCGCCAGGCCAGGCTCGACGGTGTGAAGCGAATGCCCGAAGAGGCGCGGCAGCAGTGACTTGGCGGAGGCGCACTTGACGAACTGCGCCGAACGCAGCAGTAGCCCGAACGCAATCGACTGGAACAGTGGCACCGGCAGATTGCCCGGCGCTATGTGCGCGATGAGTTGTGGACCGTGCACCATCGAGAGCGTCTGGTTGGGCTCGCTGGCGAACGACTGCAGGCGGGTCGCGTCGCCGAACTCCTGTGCCAGCAGCATAAAGAATTTCTCCTGCGTCCAATCCTCAAAACAGGCATCCAGCCCAGCGGCGAGCACCTCGGGCGGAAAGCCGGTTTCTTCCGGGCTGGCGGCGAGTGCGATTTTTCGCAGCTCGTAATCGGACGAGCGCCACAGGGCGGCGACCTCGGTCAGTTTGGCGATGATGGGCTCGTTGCCGATCTGCGCAAGATAGTCGTCGCGGTTGTGGCGCAGCGTCTGGCACGCCTCCGCGACCAGCGAGCTGGTCAGTTCTGCGCCCGGTTTGTCGGCTAAAAAATAGTCCAGCGAAGATTCAGACATGGTTTAAATTCATCAGCGAACAGCCTCTGGACTCGCCAAGTACGGCTCGCCCGAGTAGCTCAAAACCGTCATCATGGCACTTGGCCAGGTCCTCCGTCTGGAGGCTCAGCACAGAACCGACGTTGGCCAGGTCGGTGACCTGCAGCAGGCCGGCATGGCCATGTGCGACCTCCTGCATCGTTTCCGGCGAGACGACGCGGGCGCGTGCCCACGGAGGAAACCGAAACAGCCGAGGAGAGGCGTTCGCTTGGCCCACTGTGCCGTCATACGCCTGCGAACTCAATTCGCACATGCCGTATTCGGAGAGGATACGCCGCGTCGGGATGCCGAGCCTGTCGGTGATGGACCGGTGCAGTCCGGCCTTGGATACTTCGCGCGCGCGGCCTTTGTAGCCGCCGGTTTCCATTGCCGCTGAACCGCTTGGTAGTTGGAATTCCAGCGCGTTGTCGTCCAAGTGATCGAGCAGGTGCACGAACGAAAAAGCGGTGCCTAGGATTGTGACCGGTTCATTTTGCGTGGCACAGTCGTACAGGTAATCGATGATGGCCACGGCGTCGAGCCGCCATTGGCCGTCGGCGGCGAAGCAGTGATCTAGCTTGGCCAAGCGCTTGGCCACGGCGTCCATCATGTGCGCCAGCGACGACTCCGGCGCTTGGCCAAGCTCGGGAACCAGAAAGAGAAGCCGGTTCGGCGAGTCGTCGATCAAGTGTGCGGCAAACCAGGACCAGAGCGACGCCTGATACAGGGCCAGGGTGGTGCGGTTGTGAACGTGTCGGCTGCGGTCGGCCCGGGTTGTGCCGCTCGAGCGGAAGACCGTTTCGCGTTCGGCCTCCGGCAGCACGGTCAGGCTGAGTGACTTGAAGGCGCGCGTCGGCACGGTCGGGATGTTGCGCCAGTCGGTAATGGTTTCCGGCGTGTGCTTTTCCTCACGGCATAGGTTGGCGTACGGGGTATTGTGCGCGAATTGAAATGCGAACAGGCCAAGCGCAAGTTCGTTGAACCCGCTGGTCAGGGGCTCATTCTCGCAACGCCGGATGAACGTGCGGACAGCGTTGCAGGCTTCGTCCAGTGATGAGAAGAATGTCATGCGGTTTTGGGGGCGCGGTCGCGCCGGGCTGGTTTTCCGCCACAGCCAAGGCCGGGAAAAGTACGGACAAGTTAACGGTTTGGCAACAAATGGTTTTGTCACTGGGTTGAGGCTGTGGTTTGCTCTCGCCCATGAAGGGAAGCCTGTTCTTGTTGTCGGTGGTGACCGTGTTGGCTGGTTGTGGCGACGCCTCGTCGGAGGACGAATCGGCAGCGGCGGATGCGCCCAAGCCGGTCCAACCGGCCAATGTCACTGTCACGCCGGTTGCCAAGGGAGATCCGCCTGGGCAGCAGGTGCAACAATCGGGGAAGCTGACGCTTGGCCAGCAGTCCAAGGAGAGTCAGCCCGAGGCTAAACCGGTTCCTTCTCCTAAGTCGGCAGTTGCGCCGCAATCCAGTGGGACTGTTGATCCAAAAGAGTCTGCTGCGCCCGTCAGGGTGGAGGGCGAGGGCAGCTTCACGAGGGAGAACGGCCAATACCTCGCAGGAGGCACGCCGTTTGACGGCCAATTTGTCGATCATCACGACAGTGGCAACAAGTCGGTCGAGGGCACGTTTGTCGATGGCAAACAGCAGGGTGTCTGGACCTATTACCACGAGAACGGTCAACGGTACCGCACCGGCAATTACGTTAATGGCCGAGCCGACGGGCAATGGGTCATCTGGCGTGAGGACGGTAGCAAATGGTCGGAGCAAACCTACATCAACGGCCAGTTGAACGGCGTCGAGACGCGCTGGCATCCCAACGGCCAGAAACAGTCCGAGTCCACCTGGCAGGGTGGCAAGACCATCTCCAAACAGGAATGGGACGAGCGCGGTATGCCCAGGCAATAGCCGCGCTGTTGCCCGGTTTGCCGGAATGCATGGGAGGCGAAGAGCCGGCGGTCGAGCGAACCTGCCGCGGCGCGCGGCTTGTGCAGAACGGCTCGGTGCTCAGCGAGGTGCTTGCTGCACCGGGGGCAACTAACAGCGTGTTTGACGTTTTGGCCGCTTCCGTTCATCAACTTTCACCCGCCGACCGCGTGGGCCTGCTGGGCTTCGCGGGGGGAGGGATGATCGCCCCGCTTCGCGCGATGGGTTGCGGGCACTCCATCAGAGGCGTGGATCTAGACCGGGTGGGCTACGAGCTTTTTTGCGAATTCAGTTCGGGATGGAAAGGGGAGGTGAGATTTGTGCAGGCGGACGCGGTCGAGTGGCTGCGCTCGAGACGTGATAAGTTCGATCTGTTGGTGGAGGATCTTTCCGTCGGGCGGGATGGTGACGTGTTCAAGCCGGATGTCTCCATCGACACGCTGCCGGGATTGATCCGGTCGAGATTGAAGCCGGGTGGCATCGCCGTGTTCAATCTGCTGCCGCCGGACAACCGAACGTGGACGGAGATGATGTCCAAGGTCTGCAAACCGTTCGAGTTTGGTGTGCAGATTTTGTTTGAAAGCTTTTACAACCGGGTGGTGGTGCTGGGTGACAAGGGGTTTCCTCCGGCGCGCACGGTGTCGCGGTTGCTGCGAGCCGCGCTGTGCGGTATTGGGTCGGAAATGGAAAGGGATATCAGTGTGCACTCGTTGCGCTTGGCCAAGCGATGAAGCGGCGCGGCAACAGGGCGTTCACGCTTATCGAGTTATTGGTGGTAATCGTCATCATCGCACTGCTCGCAGGTATGTTGCTGCCGGCTCTGGGCAAAGCCAAGGCGAAGTCGAAATCGATCAAGTGTGCTTCCAACATGCGCCAGATCGGCATGGGCGTTATGATGCATGCCGATGAACTCGACGGTGCTCTCCCGATCGCCACGAACTTTGCCGAGCCGGAACTGTCGCCGCAACGAATCTGGGTGACGGCACTGGAGCGGTTCCTTGGTAGCCGTAAGGTGTTTCTTTGTCCTTCCGCGCCTGGCGCTCGGTTTGGCGGGGACTGGGCCAATCGCAGTTGGCACCCGATCGGGTACAATGGGGCGACGACGTACGATCCACGGGGAGTGGAGGGCCCGGCGACGAAACCGAAACTGGTGTCCGTCTCGGAGCCGAGTCTGGCCGTATTGTTCGCCGACACGCCAAGTGGTCCAAGGGAAAAAAAGTACCGCGGCTATGTCTTCAGCCCGAGCAACGGCAAGCGGAACCAGTTTGATTCCCGGCGCTCCACGCCATTAGTCTCCGATCGCGATCTCGTCGCGGAGATGATTGGCAAACTGCCCAGCCAACTTAAGCCGGTGCTGGCGCGGCACGGGGCAAACGGCGACGACACGGGTCGCAGCAACCTTGTGATGGCTGATGGCCGGGTGGATACACAGTCGGCCGCCTCGATTCTAAGGCAAGACGAGGGAGCCAACCTGGTGTGGAATTTTACTGGGAAGTGAGCCGACCGTCCTCGGCTGGGCGCTTCAGCAAGCGGTAGGATCAGCGGGTCCGGACGTGGCCGTATTTGCCGTTTCGGCGGGTGCGTGTCTCTTGAAACCGGGGTGTGTAGATTGTTTTGCTGTTGGCTTGGCTAAGGTACATGCTCATCAGTCGCGAGGATGATAGCGGCGGGCGCCGGGTGGAAAACAAACGGCTGCAGGCTGAAACAAAAGTGTAAACGATTCTCCTCACTGGTCCAGTTACGCTAACCCGACGAATATAGTCTATAGCCGGTGCTTTTCCAAATGAAATATATTCACAGCGCCCTTTTTTTATTCACAACACCCGGGCGGCTGTGAATACACGGTGAATGGCCGGGAAGTTTGCGGGGCGAATCGCGTGGATAACCGTGACAATCAACCTCTGGCAATGGTCACGCCGGAGGATGTCCCGATGCGGGTGGCCCCCGCCTCGATCATTGCGAGCGCGGTTTCTCGGTCACGGATGCCGGCGGATGCCTTCACGCCGGCTTGCTGGCCCACTGTCTCGCGCATTAGCCGGACATGCTCGACTGTCGCGCCGCCTGGGCCGAAGCCAGTGCTGGTCTTGACAAAATGAGCTTCGGCTTCAACGGCCAGTTGGCAGGCCTTGGCGATTTGTTTGTCACTGAAATGGCCGGTTTCGACAATGACCTTCACCCGCCGATCGTCTGCCGCCTCAATGACATCCCGGATTTCGCGGACGATGTACTGGTGATCGCCGTCGATGAATTGTCCGAGGTTCATCACCATATCGATCTCATGGGCACCATTGTCGACGGCGATTTCAGTTTCGTAACGTTTTGAATCCGAATCGCTTGCCCCTAGAGGAAAGCCGACTACGGTGGCAATGGAGACATCCGAATCTGCCAGATAGTTCCAAGCATGTTGTACCCAGCAGCCATTGATGCATACCGCAAACATCTGATGTTCAATAGCTTCAGCGCACAGCTTTTCGATGTCCCCGGCGGTGGTGTCGGGACGCAGAAGGGTATGGTCGATGTATTTGTTGAGTGTAACTTCCGGTTGATCAGCCATGGATCAGCCCGGGAGGAGATCCTTGACCATGTTCCGCTCCTCTTTCAGTTCATCCACCGTGGCGTCGAGTTTGCCTTGGCTGAAAGCATCGAGTTGGACGCCCTGCACGATGTCAAACTGCCCGGCGATGTTGCGAACCGGGAATGAGGAGATCAGCCCCTCCTCGACGCCGTAACTGCCATCGGAGCAGAGACAGACGCTGTGGAAATCGCCGCCAGCGGTGGGGTTGATGATGGAGCCGACCGAATCAACCACGGCGTTGGCCGCGCTCGCCGCGCTCGAGGCGCCGCGTGCCTTGATGATCGCCGCGCCGCGCTGCTGCACGGTTTTGATGAAATCGTTCTCGAGCCAGTCGCGGTCACCGATTGCATCCGCTGCGGCTTGGCCATTGATCTTGGCATTTGTGAAATCGGGATACTGGGTGGCGGAGTGGTTACCCCAGACGGCCGTGTTGGTGACCGTAGTGATGTCGACCCTGGCTTTTTGCGCGAGCTGCGTCTTGGCTCGATTCTCATCGAGGCGCGTCATGGCGAACCACCGGTCTCGCGGCACGTCCGGCGCGTTGTTCATGGCGATGAGACAGTTTGTGTTGCATGGGTTGCCAACGACAAGCGTGCGAACATCGCTGGCGCCGTTATTCTGAATTGACTGCCCTTGGCCGGTGAAAATCTTGCCGTTGATGCCGAGTAGGTCACCGCGCTCCATGCCCTGCTTGCGGGGCACGCTGCCGACAAGCAGTGCCCAATTGACACCATTGAACCCGGTGTCGAGGTCAGCGGTAGCTACCGTGCCTTTGAGCAGCGGGAAGGCGCAATCGTCCAGTTCCATGCAGACACCCTCGAGGGCGGGCAGGGCCGGTTCGATCTCGATCAAATGAAGAATCACCGGCTGACTGGGGCCGAACATTTGGCCGGAGGCGATCCGGAACAATAGAGCATAACCGATCTGACCGGCCGCACCGGTCACCGCAACACGAATGGGTTCCTTACTCATAAAAATGCGCGGACATCCTACGTGGCCCGGAGGTCCCCGGCAAGTGTTTCCGCTTGACCAAGCCCTACTACAACGTCGAAACCAGCGATTCAGCCGGCTGACGCAACCGGATTTCAGGTTGCATGTTCTCAGCGGACGGATAGGTTTTTCGCAGTCGACGATGAAAAAAACATTTAGCTTCTTCACTGCGATTATTTCGCTCGGGTGCGGTCCCGAAACCGCGCCAAAGCCGCTGCCTACAGAGCCAACGAATGCCGAACCGGTGCTGGTCAAGCCGGTGGCTGAGGTGCTCAAGTCGGAGCCGTCCCCAGCGCCACCGGCGGTTTCCATCTGGGACGCGGCACGCGACGGCGATGTTGAGACCGTGCGCGGGCAAATCGACGCCGGGTTAAACCTGAACGAGCCGGATGCAGACGATCCGCTTAAGCCAACGCCGCTGCATTGTGCCGTTGCATTCGGTCACAAGGCGTTTGCCGAGTTGCTCCTGGCCGAGGGCGCGGATATCAATGCCAAGCGTGCTGACGGCTTGACTGCGCTCGACATCGTGCTGAAGAACGATCCGGGAGCAAACGATGAGGAACGGGCGTTTCGGAAGGAGATTGCCGGGATGCTGGTTCGCAACGGGGCGACGGCGGCCAAGCACAAGTAATGCATCTACAATCTATGAGAATTCCAAATGCCGTCCGGTTTGTGATGGTGATTTTGTTTTCGAGTGCGCTCGAGGTGTTCGGAGCAGCGAATCATTCGTTGCGCGTGGCCACGTTCGACATCGATGCCACGCCCCCGCTTGGGTACATGATGGCCTACGACCCAGTGGTGCGAGTTGATGCCATGACGCTGCGCTGCCGCGGAATTGTGCTGCTTGGCCAGGCGCAGCCAATCGTGCTGTGCGCAGTGGACTGGCTTGGCATCGCCAACGAGGCGCAAGACGAGTTTCGCAAGCATTTAGCAAAGGCCGCTGGCACGACGCCCAAGCGCGTTGCCGTGCACACTCTGCACCAGCACGATGCGCCGACCTGCGATTTCTCCGCAGAACGCCTGCTCAAGGAAGCAAAGGCCAAACACCTTGGCCGGCTTGACGGCGATTTTTGTCGGCAAACCATGGCCAAGGCCGCCGCCGCAGTCCGGACATCGATGGCGAGTGCCAAGCCGGTGACTCATTGCGGCTGGGGCGTGTCGGAGGTGAAACAAGTTGCCTCCAACCGCCGCATCTTCGGGCCGGACGGCAAAGTGCGCGCTGTACGCTACACCTCCTGTACGAATCCGGAACTCCGCGCCGAGCCAGAGGGAGTGATAGATCCCGAGCTTTCTATGCTCAGTTTTTGGAATGGCGACACGCCGTTGGTCGTGATGACCTACTACGCCTGTCATCCGCAAAGCTACTACCGGGTGGGCATCCCAAGCCCGGACTTTCCCGGCATCGCGCGGTTCATGCGGCAACAATCTGTGCCTGAAGCCCTGCATGTTCATTTCAACGGAGCGGGTGGTAACATCGGCGCCGGAAAATACAACGATGGCTCGCGAAAAAACCGGATGGAATTGGCTTTGCGTCTGAGGGATGGAATGAAGCGGGCGTTTGACAGCTCAAGTAAATTTGCCGTGCAGTCGAGTGATCTGCGTTGGAGCGTCGTCCCGGTGGCGTTGCCGTTGGCCAAACACTTGGATGAGGCCAAGTTGGTGGCCGACGTTGCCAAGGGCTCGGTGCCGCCGGTGGCTGTGCCGGCGGCGGAGAGGCTGGCCTACGTCCAACGGAGTAAATTGGGGCACAAAATCGACTTGACTCAGTTGGCCATCGGCGATGTGCGGGTGCTGCACATGCCGGGTGAATTGTTCGTCGAATACCAGTTGGCCGCCAAGCAGATGCGCCCGGAGCTCAATGTGGCGATGGCGGCGTACGGCGAATACGGGACATTTTACATCGGCACTAAGCGGGCCTACTCGGAGGGCGGCTACGAGACCGAGCCGCGATCCTCCAACGTCGCTCCCGAGGTGGAGTCACTGCTGATGCATGGCATTGGCAAACTGCTTTCGGGGAATTAAATGCAGAGATTATGGAGCTGGCTGTTGAGCATTGTTGAAAATGCTACTCGATACGACCGGTGACGAGGGAGTCGACCACGGCGGGATCGGCGAGAGTGCTGGTATCTCCAAGGTTTTCGGTGTCGCCCTCGGCGATTTTTCGGAGGATGCGGCGCATGATTTTTCCGCTGCGCGTCTTGGGCAGGCCGGAGGTGAACTGGATTTTCTCCGGCGAGGCGTGTGGGCCGATGTCGGTACGAACCTGCTTCACAATCTCGGCGGTCATCGTGTCGTTGACTTTCTGCCCGGTCTTGAGTGTGACATAGGCGTAGATGGCATTGCCCTTGATATCGTGCTCGTAGCCAACGACAGCCGCTTCGGCCACGGCGGGGTGGCCGCCGATGGCACCTTCGATTTCGGCTGTGCCGAGGTTGTGGCCGCTGACGATAATGACGTCGTCGACGCGGCCGGTAATCCAGTAGTAGCCGTCGTCGTCGCGCCGGCATCCGTCGCCGCTGAAGTATTTGCCTGGGAACCGTGCGAAGTAGGTGTCTAAGTACCGCTGATGATCGCCGTAGACCGTGCGCATTTGGCCGGGCCATGTCTCGAGCATGCAAAGGTTCCCGGAGACGTCGTTGCCCTCGATGATGTTACCTTCGTCATCGACGAGCGCCGGCTTTACGCCGAAAAAGGGCAGGGTTGCGGAGCCGGGCTTGGTGGGCGTAGCGCCTGGCAGGGGCGTGATGAGAATCCCGCCGGTCTCGGTTTGCCACCATGTATCGACGATGGGGCAACGGCCCTTACCGATGACCTCGTGATACCAGGTCCACTCAGGCGACTTGATCGGCTCGCCGACCGTACCGAGCAGGCGCAGACTGGAGAGGTCGTGCGCACTTGGCCAAGTGTCGCCTTCCTTCATCAGCGCACGTAGGGCGGTGGGTGCGGTGTAGAAAATGTTCACCTTGTGCTTAGCCACGATTTCCCAAAAGCGGCCGAAATCGGGGTAGTTTGGCACGCCCTCGTACATGATGGTGATGGCGCGGTTGGCCATCGGGCCGTATACGATGTAGGTGTGACCGGTTATCCAGCCGATGTCGGCCGTGCACCAGTAGACGTCGCCGGGGTGGTAGTCGAAAATGTAGTGGTGTGTGGTGGCGGCGTAGGTGAGATAGCCGCCGGTGGTATGCAGCACACCCTTTGGTTTGCCGGTACTGCCGGAGGTGTACAGAATGAAGAGCGGATCCACGGCGTCCATCAACTCAGCAGCGCAAACGGGATTCGCCGCATCGCAAGCCTGGTGCCACCAGACGTCGCGGCCGTCGGTCATGTCGACCTCGGTGCCGGTGCGCTTGACGACGAGAATCTTTTCGATGGACGGCGTGTTCTCGACGGCCTTGTCGGCGTTGGCCTTCATCGGGATGTCGAGCTTGGTTCCGCGCACGCCGGTGTCCTGAGTGATGATGACCTTGCACTCGGAGTCGTTGATGCGGGTGACGAGGCTGTCTGCGCTGAACGCGCCAAAGACGATCGAGTGCACCACGCCGATCCGCGCACAGGCGAGCATGGCGATGGTCAGTTCCGGGATCATCTGCATGTAGATACAGACGCGGTCGCCCTTGGCCAAGCCGAGGTCTTTCAGCGCGTTGGCGGCCTTCTGTACCTCGGCCTGCAGTTGCGCGTATGTGTAGGTGCGACTTTCGTTTGGGTCGTTGCCTTCCCAGATGAGCGCGGTGTTGTCGCCGTGGCCATTGTCCACGTGACGGTCGACGCAGTTGTAGCAGGCGTTGAGCTTGCCGCCTATGAACCACTGGATTTCCGCCTTGTGGTAATCCCACTCACGCAGTGTGTGCCATTTCTCGCTCCAGTGGAGGCGCTCGGCGTGCTCGGTCCAGAAGTCCTCGGGGTCGTTGATCGAGCGGTCGTAAAGTTCTCTGTATTGATCGAGGGAGGAGATATGCGCGTTTGCCGAGGCGGCGGCGTTTGGCGGGAAGACGTTCGTTTTGGAGTCGTTGCTCATGATTAAATTGGGCCAAGGAGTTTATGGGAGCCAAGCGCCGGGTCAACGTCGGAGCTTGCGATCGTAGAATTGGACGCCCTTGGGCGGGCGGATCGGCATGGTCAAGCCGCTTGTTTTGGCCAGTTCGGTGAATAGTTGCTCTTTCATCTGCTCGGCCCGCTCTGCGAAGGCCGGAACGCGGATGAGATTGTGCCGCTCGTGCGGGTCGGTCTCGAGGTCGTAAAGTCCGTTTTTGTCCCAAACCCCATGATAATAGACGTATTTGTAGCGGTCGGTGCGAATGGCCAAGGTCGTCGGCGTGGCCGGGAAATTCCATTCCCAATGGTATTCGTAAAGGAAATGCTCACGCCAGCCGTCGGTCGCCTGGCCAAGTAGTAACGGCAGCAGCGAGCGGCCGGACATCTCTGGCGTGCCGTTTGGCTGCGCGACCTCCATGCCGTGCAGGATCGTCTGCGCGACGTCGAGGTTGAGCGCCATTTGGCCGACCGTAGTGCCGGGATGGATGCGGTTGGGCGCGTAGGCGAGCATCGGGATGCGGATCGATTCCTCGAACGCGTCGCGCTTGTCGTAAAAGCCGTGTTCGCCCAGCGCGAAGCCGTTGTCGCCGAGGTACAGGACGAGCGTCTCCTTGGCCAAGCCGGAAGCGTCGAGGTAATCCAGAATGCGGCCGACGTTCTCGTCCAGGCCGTGCACTGTCTCGGCGAAGCGGCGGTACAAACCAGGTAGCGACGGCACCGGGTCGTTGTCGAGCGGGCCGGTCTCCATGTGGTCGATGCCGTGGATGCCGTAGCGGCGTTCGCGCACCCAGTTGGGCTGGGTCTCGTAGTTACGCTCGGTCAGTGACATGGTCTGAGGGCGGGGCACATCGAACTTGTCGTACCGGCCATGATGCCGCTTGGCCGGTTGGAATGGATAATGCACCGCCTTGAAGCCGACCTGCAGAAAGAATCGTTTTCTTCCAACTTGCTTCAGGTAATCGAGCGCGAGTTTGGCGGTGACATCGGCGTTGTAGCCCTCGAGCTTTTTCCGTGTCCCGTTGATGTTGAACTCGGGGTCGAAGTAGACGCCCTGGCCCTTGAAGCTGGCCCAGTGGTCGAAGCCCTTGCGTGGCGCATCATTGTCGTGTCCCATGTGCCACTTGCCGATGTAGGCCGTCTCGATGCCAGTCGACTGGAGGTACTCGGGGAAAAATCGGGTGCCCTTGGGCACGGCACGCTGATTGTCAACGACCTTGTGCCGGTGCATGTATTGGCCGGTGAGGATTGTGGCGCGGCTGGGGGAACAGAGCGACGTGGTGACAAAAGCGTTGGCCAGGTACGCCCCCTGACTTGCCATGCGGTCGAGGTTCGGTGTCTCGAGAAACTCCGGGCCATCCGGGTGGAAGCCAAGGAAGTCGTACCGGTGGTCGTCGCTCAGGATGAGGACGACATTTTGAAACGTCGGCTTGGCCAAGGCCGTTTGGCCAAGCACGAGCAGCGCGGCAGCGGCAAGGACAAGAGTCTGGTCAAGCCGAATGGGAGTATGGAATCGGGCTGTGATGTTACGCATCTGGCGAGCATACCGGGGCGGAAGGAGGGAGAAAACCCTGAACGTTTGGGATGTTGGTTTGCCTGCCGGGTCAGGTTTCCCTATTTTGTTGCTACCTGCGTTCGGCATTGCGATTGGCTGCGTTGGTGATCGGATTGCTCGAAGTCCACCGAGACCCGGACCGAGATTGATGAAGTCATTGGTTTCGGGTATCCATCAAGTGAAAACAAAACTTGTTTGGGGTGGAGTTGCCAGTTGCCACCGTGGCGACGAGCGGTGGATTGTTTGGGGTCTCCCTGACTTTCCGCATTTCGTCCCGGGTGGATGGGAGGAGATCGAGCTAAAACTGCACTTGGCCGGTGCCGCGCTGCATTAAAAAGTGGAATTGTTTCGGTGGAGATGGTTGAACTGAACGGATTGAATGTGGTTCTGGACAGGGTGTTGCACCAGCCTGACATGGCCACGCCGGAGGATCGGCCACACTGCTTCGCCTACTTCATCACCATCCGCAATGACTCCGACATCACCGTTACCATCAAGGGCCGGAAATGGGTGGTCAATGAGGCGGACGGCAAAAAGACAGTGGTCGAGGGTGACGGCGTCGTGGGGATGTTCCCCGAGTTGGCCCCAGGCGAGTCGTTCGATTACCACAGTTTCCACCTGTTTGGCGGCGACTGGGCGGTGGCAACCGGCAGCTACATCGGCGTGGATGAGAACGGTCGGAGCGTCATCACGCGCATCCCGGAATTCCGCATGGACGTGCCGCCGCAGTCGTAGCGGCCACGCTCAAGCCAGGCGCTTGGCCAAGGCTTGCTTCACGCGCTCGAGCGTTGCCAGCCAGCCGTTCTCCGCGGGGCGTTGCCGGTACAGTTTAAGGGTTGGATACCACGGGCTATCAGTGCGATTGAGTTGCCATCGCCAATCGGGCACGGCTGAGACGAGCACCCATGTTGGTTTACCCAGTGCCCCGGCGAGGTGCGCCACGGCGGTATCGACCGTGATCACGAGGTCGAGTTGCTGGATGACAGCGGCCGTCGCGGCGAAGTCACTCAATTGATCGCCGATGTAAATAACGCGGCTGTCGCGGCAGTCGTACGCCCTTGTCCCGACTTGCAGGCTGAAGTAATCCACTTCGTCCAGCCCGGTGAGCGCGGCAAACGATTCCCAGGCGATGGAGCGGGAGGCATCCTTTGCGTGATGGGGATTCCCGGCCCAAGCCAGCCCGACCTTGAGACGGCCGGTTCCGGGCAGGGGGTCGCGGTCGGTGGCGATGAGGTAGGGGTTGTCGCCGAGTAGGTTGGACTCGTCCAGGCCAAGCCTCTCCCCAAGCGCGAGCAGCGGTAGGTGAACGTCGAAGTCGCACTGGGCATCGCCCTCGGCGACAATTTCGATCGCTGGGAACGATTGCCGTAGGAGAGTGATCAGCGCCGGTTGGCACTCAAAAACGAGTTCGCCGCAGAGCGACTTAACCCGTGGTAGGAAACGGCTGAACATGACCGTGTCGCCGAGGCCCTGCTCGAAGTGGAGGAGGAGTTTTTTGTCGCTGATCGGTTCGCCTCTCCAAACGGTGTCGCTCGGATAATGTACGCGGGTGCCGGTTTGAAATCGGTAGCCGAAATCGATCCAGCCCTGCTGGAATCGCTTCTGCAACAGGTGCACTTCCGCGCGGTTGCGGCGGGCGGCGGGGTCATCGGGGTGTCGCTCGATCACGCCGGAGAAACAGGCCTCGGCCCGGGCGAGGTCGAGGTTGCCGAGGCGAATGGTACCGAGTTCGACCCCGGCGAGTGGGTGGCCCGGTTCGATGGCCAACGCCTTCTCGAAGGCCTCGATGGCTTCGCTGGTTTGGGCAAGCCGCTGGTGGCATTGGCCAAGGTTATGCCAGGTGCCAGCGTGACTTGGCTTCAACTTAGCGGCTTGTTCAAAGGCGTTCAGCGCCTGGCCCGGTTCGTTTTTTCGATGCCAAGACAGGCCAAGCTCGTGGTGTATGCTGTCGTTTTCCGGCGCGGCGGCGGCGGCGTTCACGAAACAGGCGTGTGCCCAGTCGGGCTGATTCCGATCCAGCCAGGCGCGGCCGATGGAAACCCAGGCGAGGGCCGAGTCATTGGGGTTGCCTGAGAGGGTCTCGGCAGTACGGACGATGCTCGAGACGGCATTGAACAGTTGCGGCGGCAGCCGGTCGAGCCAAGCGTCCTTGGCCGCGGGGTTGAGCAGCATTGCCCAGTGCAGCAGGCTTTTTTGTGCTCCCTCGGTTTCATTCGTCTCGAGATACTCCGCCGCCTTGTCCCAAAGTTGGTTGGGGGTTGGGCTGGCGGTTTCGTCTGGCATGAGCCCGTGAACGAGGGGGTGCGCTTGGGCAAGCGCGGGGTTACTGCGGCCACTGGCCCTCGACGATCGGCTGGGTCGCCAGCTTGGCTGGGTCGATGACGACGTGCTTGATGTTGGTGCGGTTGTGCGTGTAGGTCACGTGCACGTTGCCGTCGCTGGTCTGAATGACGGCCGGGTAGGAGAATTCGCCCGGCTGATTCTCGAGAACGAGAGCGGCTTCCCATGCCTTACCGTCCCTCGAGATGGAGACGTTGAGAGGCGAGCGCCCGCGTCTGGTATGGTTGTAGACGAGCAGGGCGCGGCCGTCGGCCAGCACGGTGCCGTCCGCTCCGGCGTTTGGGTTGGGTAGCTGGGTGCGTTTCATGCGGGTCCATTTCTGGCCGTTGTCGCTTGACCAGCAGTCGGTAAGCCGTCCGGACTTGGTGCGGCAAAGCGCTTGGATTGAGCCGTCCGGGTAGGCGAGCAGGGTGGGCTGGATTGCGGCAAAGTCGAGCGGGGAGTTGAGCGGCTTGGTCTTGTTCCAATAGCGGTTCTGCACGTAGCGCTCCATCTGGACGCGCCAACCGGCGTCCTCGAGGCTGGAGCCGCACAGCAGGGTGCCGTTGGTCAGCTCGATCGGCTTGTTCTTAACCGGGCCGACGTAGCCGTTGGGTAGTCGGATCGACTTTTCCCAAGTGAGGCCGTCATCTTTCGATTTTTTCATCATGCCCCACCATTGCTGTGGGTTGGGGCCGACCTTGTAGAAGAGTAGCAACGTGCCGCTGGATTGCCGGAACAGCACTGGGTTCCAGCATGGGTATTGGATGCGCTTGGCGTTGTCGACGCCGTCAGCGGCCGGCTTCGGGGTGGACCAGCCGTTACCTTCGTTGCGCGACATCCAGATGACCACGTCGTAAGCGCCCTCATCCGCGCCGCCGAACCAAGCCGTCACAATGCCGCCCTCGATTTCCGCGATGGTAGAGGCGTGCACGCCGGCGACCGGCATTTTCTCGGCAACCATCTCGCTGCCGTACATGCCGGCCTGTTGCTCGAGGGTGGTGGCCACGTCGATCTCCACTGTCTTGGCCGGCGGTTCCGCGGGGGTGGGGGGTGGGGGGTTCGTGTCGGCTTCCTGTAAGACCGCTGAGCCGGGCAGGGCCAAAAATGCAGTCGCCACAGCCAGCACAGTCGTATATTTTAGGTTGCGAATCATAATCGAATTTGGAGTGCAGACACTCAGTTGTTGTTCAAATCAAACGCGCCTCCTTGCACGGCCGTCAATGCTGCCCAAGAACGGGCCAGCGTCAATTCAGAAAAACACGTTTAGGACCAAAAAAGCAAAAAAGTTGGCCAAAGCGCCGCTCTCAAGCAAGAATGCGCCGCTTTTTTGCAGGATGAATAGCAGAAAAAAGAATGAGTCTAGCGTCAGTCGGAAGGTGGTAGTGCAAAACCAGCTTGGCCTCCACGCCCGCCCGGCGTCGATGTTTGTCAAGAAGGCGACCCGCTTTGAGAGCAAGATTCTCGTCGAAAAGGATGGAGAGGAGGTCAATGGAAAAAGCATCATGGGCCTAATGATGCTGGCCGCCGGTCCCGGCACCACCCTCACCGTCACCGCCGAGGGCAGCGATGCCGCCGAGGCGCTCAACGAGTTGGAGCAGCTCGTGAACCAAAATTTTGAGGAGGAATAACCCGGACCTTGCCATGGCTGAGAACGATTTTGACATTCGGTACGCCGCCAACCTGGCACGAATCGCCCTGTCGCCGGAAGAGGAGGCCAAGTTTGGCATCCAGCTCGGCGATATTCTCGGCTATGTCAAAAAACTGGAGGAGCTCGATGTTGACGGTATCGAGCCGATGGCACACGCCGTGCCGCTGGCCAACGTTCTGCGTGTCGACGAGGTGCGCCCGTCGCTCCCGCGGGAAACCGCCTTGGCCAATGCGCCGAAGCAGGCCAACGGTCTGTTCATCGTGCCCAAGATTGTCGAGTGATGCTGCACGAACTCACCTTATCCGCCCTTACGGCCAACCTTGCGGCCGGCAAGGTTTCCGCCCGCGAGGCGATGCAGGCCTGTCTCGACCGCATTGATGCCGTTGACGATCGGGTCAACGCCTTCATCAGCCTAGACCGCGACGACGCGCTTGGCCAAGCGGATGCTGCTGACGCTGCCTTGGCCAAGGGCGACACACACGCTGACAAGCCGCTGCTTGGTGTGCCGATCTCTTTGAAGGATCTGTTTTGCGCCAAGGGTCAGCCGGTCAACTGTTCCTCGAGAATACTCGGCGACTTTCGCTCGCCGTACGACGGCACGGTCGTACGCAAGCTGCGGGACGCCGGTGCAGTGCTGTTTGGCCGGGTGAACATGGATGAGTTCGCGATGGGCAGCTCGACGGAAAACTCGGCGTTCGGGCACAGCCACAATCCGTGGGATCTGGAGCGCGTGCCGGGCGGTTCGAGCGGCGGCAGTGCGGCTGCGGTTGCGGCACAGGAATGTTTCGCCAGCATCGGCACCGACACCGGCGGCTCGCTCCGTCAACCGGCAGCACTGTGCGGCTGCGTCGGGCTTAAACCGACATACGGGCGCGTGTCGCGTTACGGGGTGGTGGCGTTTGCTTCGTCGCTCGACCAGGTTGGCCCGATGGCCAGGGATGTGCGTGACTCCGCGGTGCTTCTCGGTGCGATTGCCGGCCAAGATCCTCTCGATTCAACCAGCGTCCCGGTGGAGGTGTCGGACTACACCGCTGTGCTGGGCGGCGACCTGAAAGGCGTCAAGCTTGGTCTGCCAACGGAATACCTCACCGACGGAATCGACCCGGAAGTCCGTGCGGCATTCGACGCGGCGGTGAAGCAGTGCGAAGTGCTCGGCGCGGAGATCCACGAGGTCAACATGCCGCATACCGAGTACGGTGTGGCGACCTACTACATCGTCGCTACCGCTGAGGCCAGCGCGAACCTGGCTCGCTTTGACGGCATCCGTTACGGCGAACGTGTCGAGGGTGATGACCCGTTTTCGCTCTACTGCAAGACACGCGGGCGGGGCTTTGGAGAGGAGGTCAAGCGGCGCATCATCCTCGGCACCTATGTGCTGAGCAGTGGCTATTACGACGCCTATTATCTGCGCGCACAGAAGGTGCGCACACTCATCAAGCGCGACTTCGAGCAGGCCTTCGAGACGGTTGACGTGCTGATCACCCCGACCATGCCAATCCCGGCCTTCAAGGCCGGTGAAAAAACCGATGACCCGCTGCAGATGTATTTGTCTGATATTTTCACGATTTCCTGCAACCTGGCGGGAACGTGCGGCATCAGTTTACCATGCGGATTTACCAGTGAACCGAAACTGCCGATCGGCCTGCAATTGCTTGGCAAGCCTTTCGGTGAGAGCAAGTTGTTGCAAATTGCCCATGCGTACGAACAGGCCACGCCGTGGCACAACGAAAGGGCCGCGCTCTGATGGAATACGAGGCAGTCATCGGGTTGGAAACCCACTGCCAGCTCAAGACAAAGTCGAAGATGTTCTGTGGATGCGCCAATGAGTTTGGCGCGGAACCGAACACCAACGTTTGCCCGGTCTGCCTCGGTCTGCCGGGTGTGTTGCCGGTGCCCAACGAGCGCGCGCTGCAGCTCACGGCGCTCACCGGCTACCTGCTCAACTGCGAGGTGCCGGGCTTCGCCAAGTTTGACCGTAAAAACTACTTTTATCCGGACGTCTGCAAGGATTACCAAATCACGCAGTTCGACTTTCCGTCGACGACGACCGGCCATGTGGACTTTGAGTTCGGCGGCGGCATCGAGCGGGTACGCATCACCCGCGCGCATCTCGAGGAGGACGTCGGTAAGAACAGCCATTTCGACCAGCACAGCGGCGTTGACTTCAACCGTGCCGGGGTGCCGCTGCTCGAAATCGTTTCTGAGCCGGATCTTGGCAGTGCAGACATGGCTTACGAATATCTCAATGCGCTCAAGGATATCCTGATTTACGGCGGCATCAGCGATTGTGACATGGAGAAGGGCATGGTGCGCTGCGATGTCAACATCAGCGTCCGCCCGAAAGGCAACGAGGAACTCGGCGTGAAGGTGGAGATCAAAAATATGAACACATTCAGCGGCGTGCGGCGTGCGATCAATTACGAGGTGCCGCGGCAGATCGAGACGATCGAGTGTGGCGGGACGCTCGTGCAGGAGACCCGTCGGTGGGACGATGTCGCCGGCATTACCGAGAGCATGCGCACGAAGGAGCACGCCCACGACTACCGCTACTTCCCCGAGCCGGACCTGATGCCGCTCAAGCCCGACAACGCCTGGTTGGCTGAGGTGCGCTCGCAGATGGTCGAGTTGCCCCTCGTGCGTAAGCAGCGGTTTGTGAACGATTACGGCATCACGGCGCAGGACGCCGACGTATTCGTCGGCAACGTGCCTTTGGGCGGCTTTTTCGAGCAGGCGGTCGAGGGATCGGACAACCCCAAGGCCATTGCCAACTGGGTCATCAACAATTTACAGGCCCACTTGACCGAGGCAGAAACATCAGTTGGCGATTTGAAATTTGCCCCAGAGGCCATACGTGAATTAGTTGAGATCATAGACGAAGGCACGATCAGCAGCAAAGGTGCTCAGGAAGTGTTTGCCGAGCTTTTCGAACACGGCGGTTCGCCCAAGTCGATTGTTGACGCCAAGGGCCTGGCGCAGGTCAGCGACAGTGTTGAACTTCAGAAGTGGTGCCAGGATGCAATTGACGCAAACCCCGGTCCAGTCGACGATGTACGCAACGGCAAGGAAAACGCCATCAACTTTCTCAAGGGGCAGGTTATGAAATCCAGCCGAGGCAAGGCGAACCCTCAACTGGTGGGCGAAACATTGGTCAAGTTGATAAAAGGTTAGCAAAATCGGCATGATCACCCCTTTCATGATTTCAGGGCATTCCATTCGACAGAAGTGCTGTGCCGCAATTGTAATATTACTGCTCACGCTTGGCCAAGGGCTTGCTCAAGAGGAGGGCCTCTCGAGAATGGAGACTAAGCCGGTTCTCGAAACGCAACTCACCGAGTCAAAGGATGGTTTGCTCCTAATCAAAGGGGAACCTTACTCGGGTGAAGTGGTGAAGTTTTATTCTAATAAAAAAAAGTCCGAGAGTTATTCGATCAGGAGTGGGAAGATGCATGGGCCGTTTGTTACTTACCGGGAGGATGGGAGTCGTGCGTTTCAGGTGACGTTTGCCGACGGAGTTGAGCATGGGTCGTTCAAGCGCTGGTATGAGGACGGAAAAATCTGGGTTGATGAAAACTACAAAGCTGGAAAACTAGATGGCATCAGTTTAACCTATTTTTCGAGTGGAAAAATTCAGGTGCAGTCGTCCTATAGGGCGGGAAAAAAGGAGGGGCTTGAGATTGGTTGGTATGAAAATGGTCAGCAACGTTGGGAGGCTATTTACGAAAAAGGAAAATTGAAAAACAAATTGTCTTGGAAGCCCGACGGCACGCCGTCAGGAAAAAAAGCCCCAAAAATTCTTTGAGATGAACAGATATGATCCATATAAACTTAGCACGGTATTAGTCGCTTTGGCTGTGAGTTGCATCGTTTGTCCGCGTGCAACTGCTAGAGAAACAGCGCTCGATCGGTACGTGGCCAAACCGGATCCGGCCTACGAGTACAGTCTGATTTCGACAATCGAGGGGAAGGGCAGCACCACCTACATCCTCGAGATGACCTCGCAACAATTCCTGACCGAGGCAGACGTCGACCGCACGCTGTGGAAGCACTGGTTGACCATCTCCAAGCCGCGCAAGCTGAGACACGACACCAGCCTGCTGCTGATCGGCGGGGGCAGAAACGGCAAGGAGCCGCCGACCAAGGCAGACGACATCATGGCGCAAATCGCGGTCAAGACCGGCTCGGTGGTCACCGGGTTGGGCATGATCCCCAATCAGCCGCTGCGCTTCGCCGGCGACAACCGCGATCGCTCCGAGGATGCGCTCATCGCCTACACATGGGACAAATATCTGCGCACTGGCGACGATCGATGGCCTGCTCGGTTGCCGATGACAAAGGCTGTCGTCCGCGCGATGGACACCATCACCGACTTTTTGGATAAGCCGGAGGGTGGCGAAGTCGTGATAGACAAGTTCGTGGCCGCTGGTGGGTCGAAGCGCGGCTGGACCACTTGGAGCGTGGCGGCGGTGGACAAGCGCATCGTTGCCATCGTGCCAATCGTTATTGACATGCTCAACGTCATCCCGTCGTTCAAGCACCATTACCGCGCCTACGGATTTTACGCCCCGGCGGTGGGCGACTACACCGAGATAGGCATCATGGGTTGGCAAGACACGCCGGAGTACGAGCGCCTACTCAAGATCGTGGAGCCGTACGAATACCTCGAACGCTACACGATGCCCAAGTATTTGATCAACGCCTGCGGCGACCAGTTTTTCTTGCCGGACTCTTGGAAGTTTTATTACAAGGATCTGACCGGACCTAAGCACCTCCGCTATGTGCCCAACGCCGGACATTCGCTCGATGGCTCGGACGCCATTTACAGCTTGGCCGCTTACTACAACGCCATCCTGAACCAAAGCAAGCTACCGGAGTACGACTGGGCCGTGCAGGAGGACGGTTCGATAAAGGTGACGACTGAGGTGCGCCCGAAGGAAGTGCTGCTCTGGCAATGTACCAACCCTGAGACGCGCGATTTTCGCATTGAGACAACCGGCAAAACCTGGACGAGCAACAGGCTGCGACCGGTGAGCCGCGGCACTTATGTCGGTAGGGTGCCCGAGCCTGAGAAGGGCTGGACGGCGTTCATGGTGGAACTGACTTACGCTGAGCCGATCCAGCGTGGCACGTCAACTCGACGCGGCGGACGGCTTGGCCAAGCGACCGGCAGAGTGGGCGCACCATTCAAGTTTACCACAGGTGTTACAGTGCTGCCGGAGACGATGCCGTTCGAGTTCAAGCCGATGCCGATCCCCAAGGGGTAACTCTTGCCCAAGCGGCTTGGTTGCTCATCCCTTCACACGGACAAGTTTCATGATTCGGCCGTCCACGTTCCAATCCTGCACATACAGGTTGCCATCGGCGTCCCAGCCGGAGCCGTGCGTACCGCTGAAGACTCCTTCGATCCAGTCAGCCTGTTTCACACCGTAGCTGCGTCCCAGTTTGGGATCCTGATTGTGGCCAAGCACTGCCATGATGGTGTTGCTCTTGTTCAGAATCACTACGCGGCCGTGAAGATCCGGCACCGAAACGTAGTTGCCCTGCACGGAAACGGAGGTTGGCATGCCGAGCCCGCCGATGACTTCGTTGATGTATTCGCCATCAAGACTGTAGTGGAGCAGTCGACCTTTTGGCTCGTGGTTGCGGTCGCAGATCAGCAGGCGCGGCGAGTCGTAGCGGGTGTCTAACGTCATGCCGTGCGCGGTGTTGAATTGGCGAGGGCCATTGCCCTTGGCCCCGAAGTGTTTCAGGTATTTGCCGGCCTTGTCGAAGATGAAAATGATATTGCTGGCGTAGCCGTCGGAAAGAAAGATCCGGCCGTCGGTGGACACCGTGATGGCGGTTGGGCTGAACTTGGTAAGTTTCAGTCCAGACTCCTTCGGGAAGGGCAGACGGAGCGCGACCTTCCCGTCGGCGGCGTTGAACTTGATTCCTTCCGCGCTGGTATTGCGCGCGCCGTAGAGGTACTCGGTGCCACTCTCGTCTCGAATCTCGATGTCGTGTAGTTTCGTGTAAGGTTCGCCCAGGAATTCGCGGACGACCTTGCCGTCTGGCGAAAAGGCAATCACCCCCTTGTCGGCGCTGGTGTAGATGGTGCCGTCCTTGCCGACTATCACGCCTCCATGCGTCGGGCCTATGGCGGATTTGCCCTCCACAGTGAGCCCCCAGCCGGGGACGGTATCAAAGGTCATCAGGCCGGTGCCAAGCCGAACGCCTTTCGAGGCTTGGCCGGCATCCTCGAGCGCCTTGATTTGGGCATCCTTCTCGGCGACAACCTTCTTCAGCGAGGCGATCACATCTTCCAGTTTTTTGATGTCTTCTGGGTGAGCGTGCTCATGGTCATCGTCATTCACTTTACCTTGCTCATGGTCATGGCTGTGATGGTGGGCGTGTTCTTCTCCGGCAGGGCCGCAGCCCACCAAAAACAGAGCCGCAAGCAGGAACGTAAAAATAGGTTTCATAGCGCAGGAACTGTTGGCGCTGAAGGGAGGTATTTCAAGCTGATTTCTTGGGCTAGACGCAATTGCCTAGATGGCGAGTTTTTTGGCAAAAAGGCTTTATGGGTTCTTCCTGCCATCTCATTGATCAAAGAGTTTATTTTCAATTGATCATTAGGTGAAGAGTTTGGTGTAGGCCAGATGGGCGCCGATCACTAGGAATGCGAAAAAAGACAGCCAGAGCATGATGTCCCACAGTTTGCCGGCGCGTAGTCGCGGGTCGCTTTTTTTGTAGCGGAAGTAGAGAACGGAAAAGCCGAGCATCGGCAGGAGGATTGCCTGCATGGTGCCTGCCGTAAGGATGAGCCAAGTTGGGGCAGGGAAAAAAGTATAGATGGTGACGGCGATGGCTGGTAGTGCCACACCAAGGCCTTTCACGACTTTTTTCTTCTGGATATCATTAAGCTTGGCCAGGCCTAGGACGTTGATGGCGTCTGCAGCTAGGCGAGACTGTGCGGCAAGCGCCACGTAAAAGGTGGAGAAGAGAACGGCAAAGGCGCCAAATAAGAAAATTCCCTGTGCAGCGGCGCCGAATACTGGCGCATACATTGCGGAGAGGGTTTGGATGAGTTCGGATTTTTCCGGCAGCAATCCGGAACGATGAAGGATGGCCGCTCCGAGCAGATAAAAAGCAATAGTGCAAAAAGTGTATACGACCATGGCGCCCCATGCGTCCCACTGCATTACCCGTAGCCAGCCTCTGGCTCGGCCAAGCCATGAGTTGGAGTTGTCCCTGGGGCCGATCCATTTTCCGTAGCCTTTTTCCAGACACCAATAGGGGTAGGTGATTAGTTCCGCACCGCCAACGCCGATGATGCCGAATGTAGCCAGTGCGGTCGCAAGGGGTTTCAACTCTGCGGTGGGTTCGGGGATGTGAAAGCTCATCCCACGGACGATGTCGGCAACAGACACTGCCCAGGCATCGTGGGTTTGCAACGCAAACAAGTTGACAATGGTAACCAGGGTAAAGGTCACGACCAAAAAAATGCAAAACCGCTCAATGAAACTGAAGTTGCCCCAAACCAATAGAAAGATGGCAATTAGTGTGAGGATGCCAGCCCAGTATTTGTCTCCCAAGGGCCGGTTTTCAGGCTTGGCCAAGCCGTTTTGCTCGGCCGTCTGTACAGCGGCGGTAAGGGTGATGATCTTCTCGTCGAGTTTTGCCAAGCGCCTGGCATCAGAGTCCGCGCGGTTGTCTCGTTCGGCTTGGGCGACTTCCAGTTGGACCTTGGTTTGGACGTACTCGTTGTATTTTTGGCCTTTCTCAGTAAGCGGAATGCTAATGGACATCGCTTGGCCAACGCCACCGACAATGCCTCCCTGTTGGGCGACGATGGCAATAAAAAGCAGGAACCAGTACCATATGATCCAGTTCCCATTCAGAACACGCGGACCGGGGACTTCGTTAAGCGTTGCAAGCGTGGTTTTTCCCGAGGAGATGGCGTGGCGCCCTAGTTCAATCTGGGTGAATACCTTGATAATGCATCCAAAAATGATCAGCCACAAAAAATCAAACCCGGCTTCCGCTCCGGTGCGGGTGGTGGCGATGAGTTCGCCGGAGCCAACGATGGAACCCGCCAGGATCATGCCTGGCCCAATGTTTCGGAGGATGCCTAGTTTGGTGTTGGGGGCTGGGCGAATTTCGTTTCCGTTCATCGCCATCTTTCCGCCCAGGTTGCAGTTTTAAGCTGACTCTCGATGTGCCACTCGAGCATCCTTCGGAGTAATTGATCCTTTTGCACCTGATGATTGGGATCATTCCAAAGGTCGTTCACTTCATCAGGATCGTTTTTCAGGTTGAACAACTGTCCAAATGTTTCGCCAAGGAAATGCACCAACTTCCATTCGCGGCTTCGGATCATGGTCATGAAGTCGCTGGTAGTGAAATTAAGGTCACGCTGTTGTTCGGCGAACACGAATTCTCGGCCGGGCCAGTGGTCTCCCTCCAGCGCAGTGGTGGGCGGTAGGCCCTCAAGGCTGTCGGGAACGGGAGCGTTGGCCCATTCGAGTATCAACGGTGCGAGGTCGAGCGATTGCAACAGGCCGTCGATCATACGTCCGCCGGCGTATTTCTTTGGAGCCCAAATAATGAGAGGAACCTGAATGACCTGCTCGTACATTGTCCACTTTTGACTGTGCCCGTGGTCGGTCAGGCAGTCGCCGTGGTCCGACGTGAACACGATGATCGAGTTATCGAGGTATCCGGTCTTTTCGAGCGTGTCAATCAGTTCGCCGATCTTCTCGTCGATCATCGTGACGTTGGCTAAGTAGTGACGGCGTTGGCGTAGTCGCTGCTCCTCGGTGGGGTTGAGTTGATGTACCACGGAGTCGTGGTCCACCTCGGTGTTGTGGGTGCGCATGCCCTTAAACGCCTCGGGTTGGTTGTCAAGATCGTCCTGTGAAAGTCTGGACAGGGGCAGGTTTCGGTCGAGATATGGCTCGAGATGTCTTGGCGTCGGATCGTAAGGCGGATGCGGCCCGGGGAAGCCGACCTGCAAAAAGAGGGGGTGCTGCGCCGGGTGGTTTTGCAGCCACCACTTGGCCAAGTCGCCGACGAAGTTGTCTGAATGTGTTTCCTCCGGCAAATCCCATGTGAATGCCCCGAGGCATTGATCGTAGTTGGTGTGTTGGCGATACAGTTCGCGCTGTTGCTTGACCAGTCCCCGAGCCCGGAGCGCCTTGTCCCACTCATCGTAAAAATGGCGTCCCTCGAGGTAGCGATCCTTGTTTTCAACCACGAATCGCTGGTGGAAACCGCACTTGGTGTCGAAGGGGTATGTGTGCATTTTGCCGACATTGACGCAGTGGTAACCGCTTTGGTTGAGTAATTCCACCCAGCTATGCTGCCAGGTATCGGCGTTTTTCAGGATGCCGGTCGTGTGGGGATAGTAGCCGGTGAACAGGCTGGCACGTGCGCTGGCACAGGATGGCGCCGTGACGTAGCAGTTGCGGAATGTCACCCCCTCGTGAACCAGTCGATCAAGATTCGGCGTGTCTACATAATCGAATCCTAGCGCGTTGATAGTGTCCAACCGCTGTTGGTCCGTTATGATGAAAATGATGTTCGGACGGTCGTCAGCCATGGCAGCACACGCCGGGTGGCGTCAGTCCTGCAGAATCATTCTCACGCAGACCGGTTGCGCGATGTCGATGGTGTTGCCGGTAAATTTCAGCTTGCCGCTTTCCGGATCAATGCGAAAGACGTTCACGTTGTTCGAACTTTGGCCGGCGGCTAGCAGGAACTGCCCTGTGGGATCGATACCGAAGTTGCGCGGGATTTCTCCGCGAATCGGCTCGTGTCCGAGTGCCGTGAGTTTGCCGTTCTTTTCGTCGATTTTGAACATGGCGATACTGTTGTGGCCGCGGTTCGAGCCGTAGAGGAATTTGCCGCTGGGATGCACGAGAATCTCGGCCGTGCTGTTGCCCTTGATTGGCCCCGGCACGGTGCTGATCGTCTGCAGCGTGCGGAGTTTGCCCCGCTTTGCCCTGTAGCCGAAGGCGGTGACGGTCTGCTTGATCTCGTTGATGACGTAGGCGTATTTGCCGTTGGGGTGGAATCCAAAGTGGCGTGGGCCGGAGCCGGGGTCAACATTGGCTCCGCCAAACTTGGTTTCCTGGATCTGCCCGGTTTTCTCATTGAACTTGAACACGAGCACCTTGTCGATTCCGAGGTCCGGTGCGAAGGCAAACTTGTTGTTTGGCCCGACATGGATGGCGTGGGCGTGTGGCGCCTTTTGGCGCGGCGTGATGCTGGAGCCCTTGTGCTTGATCTGCGACACCACCGCGCCGATTGAGCCGTCGTCTTTGATTGGCAACACCGAGGTGCTGCCGCCGCCGTAGTGGGCGACGAGCACGTATTTGCCGGTGGCATCGACAGTGAGGTGGCACGGGCCTGTGTCGCCGGATGGCTGTTGGTTCAGTCGGGTCAGTTTGCCGCCTTGCACGTCCAGAGCAAACGCTGTCACGCCGCCGCTGCGCTTGCCGTCAAACGTGCTGACTTCGTTGACGGTGTACAGGTAGCGACCGCTTGGGTGAATCTTGATAAACGACGGGTTTTTTAGGCCGTCCACGGCGCTCATTTTTTTTAACGAGCCGTCTTTCAGGTTGAGTTGGAAGAGGTGAACACTCTCCCGGTCGGGGGTCGAGTAGCTGCCCAAACAAACCAGGGCGCGGGTCGGTGTGGCGACCGCTTGTCCAAGCGCCACGGTGAGTCCAAGCGCGGTGAGAGCGATCTTCTGGGAGAAGGCGTGGAGTGTCATGCGCCCGATGAGACGGAAACCAAGCGCCGCTGGCAAGCTGTTTTGCATTTCATTGCCATGCCAGGGCTGCTACGAACGGTGAGACGTGAAATTGATCTCGCGCATCATCCTATATCCTCTTTGCGTGTATGTCGCCATTTGGTGCTGGAACGGCTTCCGCGACAGGTATGAAAACATGCAGCTTGACCGGTTTGGCGTGGATTTGGAAGAGCGGGAGGAGACGTCGGTCGAGCCTAGTGTAGGCGAAACAAGCGGCTCAGACAAGGGATACGACCTCGACGAGGTCAACCGAATGCTCACCAACTCGACACCGGCTAAGCCCGCGGGGCAAAGGCCCAAGAAGGCCGGGTCGCTGCCAAAGGCCGGGAGCACCAATCAGGTTGAAACCGCCGGGAACCCGGAAAAAGAAGGCGGGATGATGACCTATTTTAGCGGGATGCTGGCCGCTCTGATTGTGTTTGCGTTGATTGTGGCGCGTGATGTCAGCCACCTCGCCAGTGAACGGGTCGGTGGGAATTATTTGACCAAAAGCGACAAATCGCGAAAGGCAGACATGTACGAGGAGGCCGAATCGATCTGGGCGGACGGAGCTTATGTGGATGCGATAGATTCATTCCGCGAATACCTCAGGGTTTTTCCGCGTGAATACCATGTCCACAAGCGCATTGCTGAGATTTACGAGAAGGATCTGGTCAGCTTTCGTGCTGCAGCGATGGAGTACGAGGAAATGCTGCAAATGGATATCCCAAAGACACGATGGGGCTGGGTGGCCATCCACCTCTGCAACCTCTACTCGGGGAAACTGGACGACCCAGACCGCGCTCTTGTCTTGCTGCAGCGGGTGGCTGACGAGTGCGGCGACACCCCGCCGGCGTTGAAGGCCCGCGAGCGCCTGGCCAAGATTAACGCCGCGTAGGCCGGCTGGGGCAAGTAGCTACGGCTTGGCCGTATTTTTTTGCTGCGGTTCGGGCGGGCGCAATTCAGCGCCCGGTTTGGCCCCGGCGGCGGTGAGCATCTTCCGGGCATCCTCACCTCTTGGCATCCACGCATAATCCAGCGGCGACTTGCCGTCGTCATCAAGTGCGTTGACATCGGCCTTCTTCCCAAGCAGCCAGTAGATCGCGTTGGTTTGGCCGCCCCAAGCCGCGTAGTGCAGCGCGGTCTGGCCATTATCAGGGTGGCAGTTGGTCACCGACTGCCCTTGGACAAGGTATTGCTGAATTGCTGTGAGATCGCCGAGTTGGGCTGCGTGAAAAAGGTTGGTGGCCGCGACCGTTTCGGCAGCGCTTGTGGCGCCGTCCGTGGATGGCTTCCTGATCTCCCCGCCGCATCCTGCTGTCAGGACAAGCGCGACGAGAGGCAGCAGGGGCGCGCGTCTCATTATTTCAGCGCGTCCTCGATCGCGTCACCCAGTCCGGACATCGGGTGCCCGTGCCAAGCCACCTTGCCGTCCTTCACGACGAACGCATGTGGGATGCCGCCGATGTTGTATTTTTCCATGTAATCCTTGGCAACGCCCCCGTCGATAGCCACCGTGTAGGCCATCTTATCCCCCATTTCCTCGACGAACGGTTCAACGGTGCCGAGTTTTTCATTGCTGACACCAATGATTTTGACGCCGCGATCTGCAAATTTTTCCTGAATCTCCGTCAGGTGCGGGATGCTTGTGCGGCACGGTGGGCACCACGTGGCCCAGAACTCCACCACGTGCACTCCGCTTGAGATGTCCACCGGATCGCCTTTTACCCAGTGGGCCACGGCCATGACTGGCGCGGTTCCAGCAGAAGATTGCGGTTGGGTTGACTCCTGCTCAACCCCTGCTGAGCAACCGGTCAAACACATGGAAGCGGTAAAGAGGGCCGACAATATACAAAAAAACTGATTTGTTTTCACGCAGCCAAGCTCCATCGGAATCCCGTTTGGCGCAAGTCATTTTTGTAAAAAGTTTGTCACGCCGCAGCGAGTCACCTAGCCTGCCGCGCATGAAATCATGGATTTTGGTCGCAGCTTGTGGCGCGTTGATTTGGGTGTGCGGTTGTGGTTCCCAGTCCGGTGACTCGGCGGGGGGCGGCCTGTCGATCGTGGTCATCCCGAAGGGCACAACGCATGAATTTTGGAAGTCGATCCATGCCGGTGCCGTCAAGGCACAGCAGGAACTCGAGGCTGCTGGCCAGCGAGTGGAGATCATCTGGAAGGGACCACTCAAGGAGGACGACCGCGACGAGCAGATCAAGGTGGTCGAGAACTTCATCGCTCGGGGCGTGGACGGGATGGTGCTCGCGCCGCTTGACGACAAGGCGCTCGTCCGCCCGGTGGAGACGGCAGGCAACGCTGACATCCCGGTGGTGATCATCGACTCTGGGTTGGAATCGGATCAGTACGCGAGTTTCGTCGCCACTGATAACTATATTGGCGGCAGGATGGGCGGTGAACACCTGGGCAGGTTACTCGGTGGGAAGGGCAATGTGTTGATGTTGCGGTACGCCGTCGGCTCGGCAAGCACGACCAAGCGCGAGAACGGGTTCCTCGACGAGTTGAAGGAAAATTTCCCCGGCATCAAGGTATTGTCGTCCGACCAGTATGCGGGGGCCACGCGCGATCTGGCCTACACGGCCTCGCAGAATTTGTTGAGCCGCTACGGCAACGAGGTGAACGGGGTGTTCTGCCCGAACGAATCGGTGACTGTCTCGATGACCAAGGCGTTGCGTGACATCGGCAAGGCGGGAGGCAAGGTGAAAGTGATTGGGTTCGACACCAGCGTCCAGTCGTTGCGCGACCTCAAGTCAGGCGATGTGCAAGGCTTGGTCGTCCAAAACCCGGTCAAGATGGCCTACCTCGGCGTGATGACTCTGGTTGATCACCTGGGCGGCAAGCCCGTGGCTAAGCGCATCGACACCGGCGTGGCACTGGTCACCCGCGACAACATGGCCCAACCGGATATGCAGGCACTCCTCGATCCGCCTCTCGAGAAATACCTCGGATCCGGCAACTGAATGCCAATGTCTGCGGCTGACTCCAGCGCACTCATGCCGCGACTGCGGGTTGAGCGGGTGGCCAAGCGATTTGGCCAGACGGTGGCGCTTGACGGAGTAAGCCTTGAGGTCGCCGCTGGGGAGGTGCATGCGCTCATCGGCGAAAACGGCGCCGGCAAAAGCACGCTGATGAAGGTGCTCAGCGGCGCGCACTGCCCGGATGCCGGCAGTCTCATGCTCAACGGCCAGCCGTTCGAGCCGAGCGACCCATTGCATGCCCGCAATTGCGGCGTGGCGATGATTTATCAGGAACTGAACCTCGCTCCGGACTTGTCGGTGGAGGAAAATATCCTGCTGGGTCGCGAGCCGGTGGCGTTTGGATGGATCCGGCGTGGCGAGCGACGCTGCTCAGCCATGCGGGCACTGGAGGAAATTGGCCAGCCGCAAATGCCGCTCGATGCCCCGGTTCGCTCACTCACGATCGCACAGCAGCAGTTGGTCGAGATCGCCCGCGCGCTGGTCGGCGAGCCGCGCGTGCTCATCATGGACGAACCAACCAGCAGCCTGACGCAAGTCGATACCGAAAACCTGTTCAGAGTGATTGAGCGAATGAGCCAGCGCGGCGTCAGCGTCATTTACATCAGCCACTTCCTGGAAGAATGCCAGCGTGTTGCCAGCCGATACACGGTATTGCGCGATGGCCGCAGCGTCGGCTCCGGCGCGATGGCTGGTGCGACTCTGGATCGGATCATCCAACTTATGGTCGGCCGAACGGTCGATGAAATTTATCCGCGCACGAGCCGGTCCATCGGGGAACCGATGCTAGAATTACGCGGTGTTGCCGGCTTGGCCAAGCCGATCTGTGTCAACCTCACGCTGCATGCCGGGGAGATCGTCGGCCTGTTCGGACTAGTCGGCGCGGGGCGGACGGAGACGTTGCGAGCGGTGTTCGGGCTCGACTGCTTGGCCAAGGGCAGCGTCACGGTATTTGGCGGTGAGGACACGCACTCCTCTCCGGCCAAGCGCTTGGCCAAGGGCATTGGGTTGCTGAGTGAAGACCGCAAGGAGGAGGGGTTGCTGCTCGGGCGCAGCATTGCCGACAACCTGACGCTGACGCGGTTGAGCTTGCTGACGCGGCTGGGCATCGTGAATGGCCTGGTGCAGGCGGCGGCCGCCGGGAAGTGGATGGCTAAACTCGACGTGAAGGCCTCGAACGCCGCGCAGCCGGTGGGCGAGTTGTCGGGTGGCAACCAGCAGAAGATCGCGCTGGGTCGACTGCTGCATCATGAGGCGGAAATCCTCTTGCTCGATGAGCCGACACGCGGCATCGACGTCGGAAGCAAGGTTCAGATTTACCGGTTGATGAACGAGTTGGCCGGACAGGGCAAGGCGTTGGTATTTGTGAGTTCCTATCTGCCGGAACTGCTCGGCGTTTGCGACCGAATTGGTGTGATGTGTCGCGGCAAACTTTCGGAGTTACGCCCGGTCGACAACTGGAGCGAACAGGAAATCATTCGTGCTGCCGTAGGCCAGGCGGAAACAGGGGAGGCGGCATGAAGTTGGCCCAGTTTGGCAGCGGCGATTTTTTAAAGGCCATCCGGCCGTTTGTTGGGCTGTTCGTGGTGCTGTTGCTGTTCATGATGGATGCCGAGTTGCGTTCAGTTTTTTTCAAGGGCGGCAATTTTAAGACGATTTTGACCCAGACGGTCATTGTGGCCACCGGCGCGATGGGGATGACTATGGTGATTGTCAGCGGCGGGATCGACCTTAGCGCTGGGTCCGTTGTTGCATTGTGCAGCGTGGTGACGGCCAGGCTGATCGAGCAGGGCCATGGCTTGGCGGCGGTGCTCACTTTGACGGTGCTGATCGGTGGATTGGTCGGCTTGGCCAACGGCGGCATCATCACGGCGTTTCGCATGATGCCGTTCATCGTGACGCTGGGGATGATGGGCATCGCGCGAGGAATCTCCAAGTGGCTCGCCAACAACCAGACCGTCAACCCCGATGAGCCGCTCGAGTCGGTCAACCGACTGATGGACAACAGCCAATCACCGCTCACGTTTTTCCCCCTGCCGGATGGGGTTTGGCTGGTGCTGGGGCTTGCGGTTGTGATGACCGTGGTGCTGCGCGCGACCGTTTTTGGCCGGTACGTTTTCGCCATCGGCTCGAACGAGGACACCGCGCGGCTGTGCGGCATCCGCGTGAGCTCGAACAAGATAGCGATTTATGTGCTGGCCGGCGTATTCTTCGGGTTGGCTGGGGTGATGCAGTTTTCGCGCCTGACGCAGGGCGACCCCTCGGTGGCGATTGGTTTGGAACTGCAGATTATCGCAGCGGTGGTTATCGGCGGCGCAAGCCTGAGCGGGGGCGCGGGCAGCATCCCCGGTTCAGTGATTGGCGCATTCATGATGGCCTGTTTGGCCAACGGCTCCGGCATCAAGGATTGGCCAAATTACATGCAGGAAATCATCATTGGCGTGGTGATCATCCTCGCCGTCGGGATGGATAAGGTGGAGCCGATATTGCAGCGGTTTTTCCGGCGCAGGACTTAGGACGCAGATTACCCACGCTTGGCCAAGCGCGCGGGCCGGTTTACGATGTTCCCTTTCGGTGGCGAAGGGGTTCATAAAGATAGCCGGGGCAAGGGAGCATAATCTCAAGAATCTGTCACTTGAGATTCCGCGCGACCGGCTGGTGGTGATCACTGGGCCAAGCGGCTCGGGCAAATCGTCGCTGGCATTCGACACGTTGTTTGCCGAGGGACAGCGCAAATATGTCGAGACCCTTTCGTCGTACGCTCGGCAGTTTCTCGACCAGTTGCAGAAGCCGGATGTTGACCATATCGAGGGCCTGTCACCGGCGATCGCCATTGAGCAGCGATCCTCTGGGGGCAATCCGCGCTCGACCATCGCCACCACGACCGAGATTTACGACTACCTGCGGCTGCTGTTCGCCAATGTTGGCCAGGTGCACTGCCCCGAGAGTGCCGAGCCGATCTCGCGCTTGAGCACGAGCGACATCATCGAGCAACTACTGGCCCTGCCCGAGGAGACACGGGTGATGCTACTCGCGCCGGTGGTTGACAAGCAGAAGGGTGAGTTTCGTGACGTGCTCGAGAAGCTGGCCCGCGAGGGATTCGTCCGGGCACGCATCGACGGTGAACTGGCTGAGTTGGAGGCCAACTCCCGTTTCAAGCTCGATCCCAAAAAGAGGCACTCGATCGAGGTCGTGGTCGACCGACTCGTCGTCAGCGACAAGGCGCGCGGCCGTTTGGCCGACTCGGTCGAGACCTGCCTCAAGTGGGGGGAGGGTAAGCTGATTGCGCTGCACCAGACGCCCGATCTCGACCGGTCGCAATGGCGCGAGAGCCGGTTATCAAATCGGCTCACCAGCCCGGCCACCGGCAAGAGCTACGAGCCGATGACGCCGCGGCATTTCTCATTCAACTCGCCGTACGGCGCATGCCCTGCCTGCTCCGGACTTGGTCAGCGGCCGGTATTCGACGAGGGTCTGATGGTCGGCGATCCGGACAAGTCGCTGGAGGACGGCGTCATCCTGCCGTGGACGAAGGGCGGCGCGCGGATGGTCGCCCACTACAACGGGCTGCTCAAGGCGTTGGCCAAGCATTACAGGGCGGATATGACCAAGCCGTACCGCCGCTTGGCCAATCGCTTCAGGGAGGCTCTGTTCCACGGCTCTGGCGATGAGGCGATCGACTTTCCATTCACCCGCAGCGGCAAGCAAACGACGACGATCAAGCCGTTCGATGGCATCCTGGCCAACCTCAACCGGCTGTACGAGGAGACGAGCAGCGAGACGACGCGGCGGCGGCTCAGGGCGTTCATGAGCCCGCAAACGTGCGAGGCGTGCAGGGGCCAGAGGCTCCGCGAGGTCGTGCTAGCCGTGACATTGCGAAGCGCAAACCAACTGGGAGGCAAACGGCGCTTCGGCGGCCTGTCGATCATGGATGTCTGCCAACTGTCGATCGACGAGGCCCTGCGGTTTTTCGACGGATTGGAGCTGGACGAACTGGGTAAGAAAATTGCCGCCGATGTGGTGCGCGAGATTACGTCGAGGCTAGGCTTTTTGCAAGATGTTGGGCTGGGCTACCTTACTCTCAACCGCACGAGCGGCACGCTCAGCGGCGGCGAGGCGCAGCGCATCCGCTTGGCTACGCAGATTGGCGCGGGGTTGGTGGGAGTACTGTACATTCTAGACGAGCCGAGCATCGGCCTGCACGCGCGGGACAACGAGCAACTGCTCTACACGCTTGAGGGTCTGCGCGACCTGGGCAACACCGTGCTGGTGGTTGAGCATGACGAGGAGACGATCCGCCGGGCCGATCATGTCATCGACATGGGGCCCGGCGCCGGCCTATACGGAGGCGAGGTGGTGGCGTCCGGGCCGCTCGCCAGGATGCTCGCGCACAAGCAATCACTGACGGGGAAGTATCTACGCGGCGACTACAAGATCGACGTTCCTGCCAGGCGCATCGGGCCGAACCTGGCGCGCGGTTTTCTTGAAGTGATCGGCGCGTCGGAGAACAACCTGAAGGATGTTCACCTGAAGTTGCCTCTGGGGACGTTCACCTGCGTGACTGGCGTGAGTGGCTCGGGCAAAAGCACGCTGGTTGATGACGTCCTACGGAGGGCGCTGTTCCGCAAGTTTTACAAATCGAAGGACCGGCCGGGGAGGTTCAAGATGTTGTGCGGCGAAGAGGCACTGGGGCGGGTGATCGTCGTCGACCAGTCGCCGATTGGCCGCACGCCGCGCAGCAACCCGGCGACATACACCGGCATTTTCAATCAGATTCGTGACCTGTTCGCCGGGTTGCCAGCGTCGAAAATCCGCGGCTACGGCGCCAGCCGGTTCAGCTTCAACGTCAAGGGCGGCCGCTGCGAGAAATGCCAGGGCGGCGGTTTGTTGAAGATCGAGATGAACTTCCTTCCGCCCATCTACGTGACTTGCGAGTCGTGCAACGGCCGCCGCTACAATCGCGAGACGCTCGAGATTCACTACAAGGGCCGCAACATCGCCGATGTACTCGATATGACAGTCAGCGAGGCGATGACGTTCTTCCGCGCTTTCCCCAAGATCTGCGACCCGTGTGCGACCCTCTCTGACGTGGGGCTGGGCTATCTGAAGCTGGGCCAGCAGGGCACCACGCTCAGCGGCGGCGAGGCCCAGCGAGTGAAGCTGGCGACCGAGCTGACTAAGCAGTCGCGCGACCACGCGTTGTTCATCCTCGATGAGCCGACGACCGGGCTGCACTTTCACGATGTCGCTCGACTGCTTGACGTGCTGGCCCGGTTGCGCGATGCGAACAACACGCTGCTGGTCATCGAGCATAACATGGATGTTATCAAATCTGCCGATTGGGTGATTGATTTGGGGCCGGAGGGAGGCGACGATGGCGGTCGGATCGTTGCGGAGGGGCCGCCCGAGCGGATCGCCGCCGCGCCTGGCAGCCACACCGGCCGCTTTCTCGCAGTGGCGCTTGGCATGAACCATTTGATCAAGAAAAAGTGAGCCGAAACATGCAGGCAAAATGGAACTGTTTTTTTGTGTTGGCGCTGGCCGTGCCGACGGCACATGGCCAGGCGAATGACCCGCAAGCCAATGCCCGGGCCAAGCTGGCGTTCGATGTGGCCAAGCGATATTTCCGCGACGGCATGTTCGCCACGGCGGTCGAGCGGCTGGAGGCCCTTGGTCAAGCGCATCCCGGCTCGGCGCATCTCGTTGAGGCGGTGTTGCTGGAGGGACAAGCTCGGTTTCAACTCGGCCAATATGAGACTGTTGCAAACGAACTGTCGGCCGGACTGCCAACCGCCGGGGCGTGGTCGGATCGCTACTTTTACTGGATCGGCGAGGCGCAGTTTGCGCTGGGGCGTTATGGTGAGGCGGCAGCCCATTATGCCCAGTTAATCGAGAAGCATCCCGGCTCCGAACGGGCCTTGATGGCGGCGCTTGGCCAAGCGCAGTCGCTCAATAAGTTGGGTAAGTCACAGGAGTGCATCGCCGCTCTCGAGCCGGCGGACGGGCCGTTCCAGCGTGCGGCCAGCGCGCGGCCGGGCGACCCGCTGATCGTCGACGGACGGCTGCTGCTGGCCAACGCCTATTTCGAGTTGGGCGAACTGGGCGCAGCTCGGCTGATCCTCGAGAATCTGCCCGAAAACGACCTTTCTCCGGATCGGTTTTGGCGGAAGCACTACATGCTCGCTTCGGTCTACCTCGCCGATGCCAGTCTGAATCGCGCACTGAGCGGCGCGACGAACCTGGTGCAACTTGCCAAGGGAATCTCTAATTCGGTGTATGCCGCGCGGTCGGTCGATTTTCACGGCGACGTCCTGCGGCGCATGGGACAGCCAGACGATGCGGTCGCTATGTTTGAGCGGAATCTGGCCACCAATATCCCTCCCGACTGGCGCCGCACGGCTTTGCTTAAGATTGTCGACCTGTACGTCGAGGAAAACCGGCTGACCAACGCGGTGCAGCGGCTGCAGCGCCTGTTCATCCGCCACCCCGGCGATCCCGTGACCGGGCTGGCGCACCTGACGTTGGGTGAACTGCTGCTGCGGCAGTTTTACGGGATGCCGGACGCGAGCCGCTTTCACTCCACCAACCTACTCAGCCAGGCGTTGGGGCATTTTGACGTCATCCTGAAGGGCGAAGCCGATGCAGGCCTGGAGGGCAAATCGTGGCTTGGACGTGGCTGGGCGCTTTGGGAGTGGGCCCGTCTCTCTGGGAAGGATTTTCAATTGAGCCTAGCGCAGCAGGCCTACTCGAATGCTGTCAGCCGACTGCCGAAATCAAGGGAGAAGGCCATTGCGCAATTCAAGGTGGCCGACTGCCTGTTCCAGCGGGCGAACCATGCCGCGGCGGCGAGCACTTATTGGGCGGCAATCGGCATCGCCACAAACACGGTTGGATTCAAGAACCAACTCGTGGACCAGGCGCTGTACCAGATCGTGCGCAGCGGCGTCGAGCAGCAAGATCTTCCTAGCGCCAGCCGTGCTGTGCGTCACCTCATCAACTGGTTCCCTGATCGTTTTTACAGCGACCGGGCCTTGCTGATCTACGGGCAGGCAGTTAACCGGCAGGGCAAGGCGTCCGAGTCGCGCACCGTACTGGCCTCCTTCGCCAAGGTGTTCCCCAAATCCACCCTGTTACCCGAGGCGCAACTGGCAGTCGCCCGGACGCACGTCACGGATGGCAGCTGGGTGTCGTCGATTCTGGAATACAACCGATGGGTGACTAACTACCCGGCGCACCCAGCGCTGCCGCAGGCGGAGTTCGACCGTGCTTGGCTCAACCATCAGGCTGGCAATCCGGCGCGGGCCTTCCAGCTGTTCACTAATTACGTGGTGCGTTTCCCGACTCATCCGCTCGCGCCGGTGGCACAAAAATGGATCGCCGACCGCCAGTTTCAGGATGGCAAATTCGCCGAGGCCGAGCAAGGCTACCGTCGCTTGTTCGAGAACACCAACCTGCTGGTCAACGCTCGAGCCATGGAGTGGGAGGCGAGGCTTAGCGCCGGCCGCTCTGCATTTTTCCGGCAGGAACACGCTGCGGCCGAGTTGCTGCTGGCCTCGGTGGTCAATGCTACCAACGCACCAATCACCGACCAGGCGCGTGCGGAGTTTTATTTAGGCGATGTGGCCGCCGATCAGACCGCTCGCACGCCCACGAACGTGCAAGATGCGCTACCGCATTATCAGCGCGTGGCAAACGAGTTCGCTGGCAGCCCGCTGCATTCCATGGCATGGGGCCGCGTTGGCGATTGTCATCTGCAGTTGACCAACCTCGTCATGGCGGTGGAGGCGTACCAGTTCGTGGTCGATCAGCGTGGCACAGATGTAGGCACGCGCAGCCAGGCGGGCCTCGGACTTGCGCGCGTGCTTGACCGGCAGGCTAGGACCGTCGGTGACACAGCGGAGCGCGAAAAACTGCTGCAACAATCGTTCAAGCAATGCATGGACATCGTCTTTGGACACAACCTCCGTTCAACTGACGAGAAGGCGGATCCGTTCTGGGTGAAGGAGGCAGGCCTGATGGCCGGCCGCTTGGCCAAGCAGCTGGGGCGCGCGGATCTGGAGCGCAAAGTCTACTCGCGCCTGTCCAGCGAACTACCCGACATGCCGCTGTGGGGTGCCAAACTCGATGCCCTCGAGGCCAAGCCGGGCGCGCCCGAGAAACCGTGATGCTTGGCCTGAGCGACTTGGCCGCCATCGCTGCGGAGCACGCCGCCGACCTCGAGGTCGAGGTGCGTCCGTTCGACCTTGCTGGGCAGATCCGCTTTCCTTCCGCCCAGCCAGCTGTCATGGGGGTGATCAACCTGTCGGCCGACTCGTGGTACCGCGAGAGCATCCGTAGCACCGTCGAGTCGGCCGTCGAGCGCGGGCTCGAGCTGCGGGGGCAGGGGGCCGACATCATCGACATCGGCGCCGAATCCACGCTTGGCCAAGCGCGGCGGGTTGTCCCAGCCGAACAGCAGCAACAGCTCCTGCCGGTGGTTGAACAACTCGCCGCTGATGGCATCATTGTCTCTGTCGAAACATACGACGCCGATGTGGCCAAGGCCTGTTTGGAGGCTGGCGCGAAAGTGCTGAACCTCACCGGCACGGCCGACAGCGAGGCCATTTATCGACTTGCCGCCGAACACGATGCCGCGGTAATCATCTGCTATGTCTCCGGAGAACACGTTCGGGACGTTGACGACATCCCGCTCGACGACGATCCCATCCCCCGTATGGCCGACTATTTCTTGCGCGAGATCGAGGTCGCCGCTCGTTGCGGGCTGGCCAGGGGATTCCTCGATCCCGGGCTGGGCTTCTACTACCGAAACCTGCAAGACAGCTCGTTGCGGATCCGCCACCAGATGAAAACTTTTCTGAACGCCTTCCGGTTGCGCCGACTCGGCTGGCCGGTGTGCAATGCCCTGCCGCACGCCGTAGAATTTTTTGGCGACGAAGTGCGGTGTGCCGAGCCGTTTTTTTCCGTTCTTGCTGCGCTGGGCCAGACTGATCTGTTTCGCACGCACGAGGTGCCCCGCATCCGCGCCGTGCTCAAGACGCTGGGCGTTTACTGAGTCGGTGGCGTGCCGGCGGGAAAGGTGTGGGTCAGTGGCGTGGCTAGCTGGACACCGTGTGCATCCTGCAACTCGAATGCCGCCTGTTTGACGGCATTGCGGGCGTTGATGATTTCGTGCTCGGCCGTGAGGTTGTACAGCAGGCGCCACGTTACGGCGTGGTCCCCGTTCTCAATCAGCCTGATGACACCCTCCCGGTCGGGGTTGATGGCGGCGGTTGTTTTGCAGGCCGACTTCCAGACATCAAACAGATAAGCTTCCACTGAGTCCGCGCCGATGTCGTAACCGATGTTGAACTCGACATAGTCGTAGATGCCCTTGCGAGAATCAGTGGTGAGAATCTCGACCTGTCGGTTCAGCAGCAGCGAGTTTGGGATGGTCATGTTATGGTTGCGGATAAGGTCGCGCAACAGGGTTAGTGTGGTGCGGGTCTCGATCACGATCGCGAGGATGTTTTCGTTTGGGATGCGGATGACATCACCCCGTTCCACGTTGCCATTGCTGATGACAATGATGCCGCTGATGAAATCCTTCAGCCAGTAATCCTTTGTTGTGAAGACCAGCACCGCGAGCGCCCCGAGGAAACTGGTCGTCTGTAGCCAACTTTCCAGTTTCCAGATATTCAGGAAGATTAGCCCTGAGACGATCCCGAGCAGCAGCAGCGCGATCAGCCTCAGGTTGTTGGAGGTGTACGATTCGACGTAGATGGCCGTGCCTTCGACCTCTCGTTTGCGGCCGTATTTCTTGAGGATCAGCGCGTGCGTGAACTGCCAAGTCAGATACGACAGCAGCACCAGCAGGCCGGTGTGGCTGATATTGGAACCCAACTGAAACCGGAAGGCGACGGCAAAAAAGTAGGTCAGAAAAAGGACGGTGTTGATGATCCGCAACAGCCGTAGCCGGGAGGGAACGCCCCCGACAGTGTGTACGCTCAAGTGACTAATGATCTGCCTGCCGAAAATCAGGATCAGCAGGTTGATGGTGAATGTGACGTAATGGATCGGCTCGAGGCTGGTGAAGTAGGCCAGCAGGCCCTCCAGCAGCGAGTCGGAGTCCTTGATGGAGTCGACCACGTTGCGGACGATATTCGTGGATGTTGTCGTGTTGGTTTCCTCCATTATCGATAACGATTACTCAGCGGGGATCAGCCGGATGCGGCGCACGTCCATGATCGCGCCTGCGGCCTTGCGGACTGGCTTGAGCCAGAAACGGTGCCCTCCCTTGGACAAGCGGACGGTGCCAATCCTGCGCGGTACAAAATTCTGGAAGTGCCCCGTGTCCTTCACGATGAACTCCTGTTTCTGTCCCGCGACTTCAAACGCGACAGTGCTGCCGCCGTGACCCGTGCCGCAGCCCTGGTGAATCTCGACGTCAAATCGTCCGGCAAGCGCGACAGTAAAGTCCCAGCAGACCTGATCCATGACATTCACCCAGTAGCCGACCGTATTTTTGTGCGGCTTGGTTTCATACTGCAGCTTGGTGCCGTGGATGGTTGCGTCTCGCCCGTGCAGTAGCACGGAGCGGTCGAGCGCCTGGCCAATAGGTTCCCCCTCCGGCGCGGGCCTCAGGATGAGCGCCCGCATCAGCGGCGCTTGGCCACGAAACTTGAGGCCAATCTTCTGTGGGCCGGGTTGAACAAAATACACCTTCCCCAGCGTGACGTTGCGGAAGCGGTTGGGCGCGCCGGTGGCCTCGAGTCGGGTCGGGATGCGGTATGCGCTGATGTCTGGCATGGCGGTGCTTTTGCCCTTGGCTAAGCTGTAAACGAGTTCCACCCAATACTTGCCAGGGCGCGAGGCGGTGTAGTCCCACGAGTGTGCTTGGGCAAGCGGATCGCCGGTTGCCTTCAGGATAATGCGGCCGTCCGGCTGTTGTGGTGTGTCGCCGAACTGATCCTTTTTTGTTTCGTGTTTTTTGTCGATGTGGATTTTCAGGCCGGTGTCGGTGATGCTGAACTCGAGGTGCCGGAGATTCAACCCGTCCTTGATAAACACATTCGCGATACGATCCAGCGAGTTGGCATTGGTGGATGCCACGCCGATGACGAGGGAAACGAAAATGGTGATGATTAGTTGATTCACTTGGCTTGGGTGAGCTTCAGCGACTTGCGAAGAGGGCGCGGGCCGATCCAGCGAGTATTATATTGCCGAATCCAGTCGTCGTCGAGATTAGGGCGAGGCTCGCGACCGTAGCGTTGACTGTCCATACCATGCCACGGCAGGGGATCGACGGTCCAGCCTTGGGCGACGTGGAAATCGGCGTCCTTGTCCCAGCCGCTGGTGAACAGGAAAAAATGGCGTGTAGTGCCGGGTGGCTGAGAAGGCAGTTGGGTAGCGTCGAAGTCGAGTGTCAACTCATCGCCGGCGGCGATGAGCGCGAGCCGGTTGTCCTTGGCTTCGACGAGTGCGTCTACTGCACCGTATCGGGTGACCCAGCCGGAGGGGGTGAGGCGCCAGTTGGGCGTGTCGCGTGTCTGGTCGTGGATGGGGGTCAGCGGCAAGTGCGCGGGTAAATCCTCTTTTTCACCGTAGCCGTGCCAGTGCAGGTCAGCTGCGGTCGCGTGAATTTCAGTGACAGCGGGCAACGCCGTTTTTTCAAACAGGGCAATCCGGTTCCAGTGAATCTCGAACGCCGACGAGAGCCGCAGCCGCCGGGCAGCGTCCGGCAGCTTGCCGACCAGGTCGGCGACGATCGTCTTGGTTTTGCCGACCGGCGCGCCGACGGTCACATCGAGGTGTTGCCAGTGGCCGTTGGCGAGCTGCGCCTCGAGGGTGGGGAACGGGAATGGCAACCCGACGTGGTGAGAGGCGGCGATGTTGGCCATGCCGCCGCCGAAGTGCAGCCAGCCGGTAAGCGCAAGGGCAAGCGGTGCATCGGGGTCGAGCGGACCAAAGTCCAGCTCGATCGAATATTGCTTGGCCAAGCCGCGCAACTGCGGCAGCTGCAGTTCGACCGGCGAGACCCATTGGTCGTCGTTGGATAGCAGCGCGGCGGTGACGTCGAGGCCGTCGCTGCGCCAGGCCTGCAGGAGTGGCGTGCGCTTGGCCAAGGCGGCCAGGCCTGCGGGCGGGAAGGGGCCGACGGGGCGCAGCTTGGTCGTAGGATGGATTTCTGCACCGGGCGGCATGTCGACGGCAAGCAGCTTGGCCATGTCGAGGTATAGGATTTCGCGCAGTTCCTCGGTGATCTGCAGCCGGTAATGCCCGTTGAGTGGCTTGAAGTTCGTCTCGTCACCGATCCAGACGATCTCGTCCGGGTCGGCGTCGATGTACACACCCTCGGCCGCCGGCAGGCCAAGCGGCGACGCGCCGAGCAGGTCGGTAACAAAGCGGTGCTGTTGGCCGTCCCAAGCGTAGAGGTAAGGGCAGGAGCCGGTCGGCAAAATCAGCTCGGTGAGCGTGACGATCTCGTCCTGTTTTACTTGCACGTCTAGGTTGAAAAGCGAGAGATCGAACCATCGCGCGTTGAGTGAATTAAGTAGTTGGTTTTTACCGACACCGATCTCGATTGGCAGAGAGTGGACGGTACGCTTTAGCCGTAGGCCTGCGGTGACGGTCTCGATTTGGATGCCGAGGCCGCTGGCATTGGAGCGGTTACCGTAAAGGCGAATTTTCAGTTGATGGTTGGCGTTGCCGCCGTCGTTGCGGAGGTATTTCAGGCCGTACTCGTGGGCGAGTAGGAGGTCCGAGTCGCCGTCATGGTCGATGTCGGCAGCGGCGAGTTGGCTGACTTGGCCAGTGAGCGAGTCGAGGCCAAGCGCGGTGGTCGTGTCGGCGAAGCCGGCGGCACCGCGGTTGCGAAACGACTGCACGCCGTCGCCGGTGGCGAAGAGGTCGAGCCAACCGTCGTTGTCGTAGTCGAGCAGGTGAACTGCGGTGCCGCCTCTGGTCAAGGGGAGGGTCTGTTTTTCCTCGAGACCGTTGAAGGTGATCTCGAGTTGGCCATTGGCCAGGCAGACAAGGTCAACGCGCAGGTCGTTGTTGAGGTCGCCGGTGGTCAGGGCAGTGGAGGTAGGCAGGGCGGCAAGGGTGTTGGTCGGCGCGTGGGCGGCACCCCGATGTTTTTGCAGGAACAACGGCGGCTCGCTGGTCCGCGGGATGAACAAGTCGAGCATGTCGTCGTTGTTCCAATCGTCCATGACAAGTTTAAGCGCGCCGGTGATCTGCGTCGGAATCCCGGAAGTTTTGGTGATGTCTTTGAAATAAATGCTGCCGAGGTTGCGGAATACCTTGAGGCCGGCATCACCGGGTTGGATGGCAAGGAGGTCGAGCTTGCCAGTGAAGTCGATGTCGGCGATGACGCCGTCCACGGCTTTGAGCGAGGCGAGTTTGGAGAATTTGGAGAGGTCACGCGCCAGGCCGTTTGTTGCAAAGCGGTAGGCGTGCGAGCCTTGGTCGCCGAGCATCAGCACATCGTCGAAGCGGTCATTGTTCAGGTCGCCAACGAGGCAGCGCGAGTAGCGGGCGCCCTCAATGGACGGAAACTCGAAACCGACTGGTGTGAAGACGCCGTTGGTGTTGAGCAGCGTGCGGAAGGTGTTAGTGCGAGTGCTGACGAACAGGCTGTTGTTGCCGTCATGATTGAAATCGATGACACCGAACGGAGCAGTGAACTGGGCGGCGTTGCCGGCGAAAGCGCGGGCGGTGTCGTCAACGAATTTGACAGCGTTGCCGGAGGTGTCCGGTTGCTCGAGCTTGAAGGGAATACGCACTTCGGTGTAGCTGCATATTTCCCATGCGCTCGGGTTGCTGGGCAATTGTCGCCCGGCGATGCGTTGTTGGTGCTGCTCAAGCGCGGCCTTCGCCTCGTCGGCGCGGCCGAGTGTCACAAGTGCCTGACTGAGTGAGTAGGAGGCTCCGAGGTGGTCTGCCTCAAAAGTAGCTACCTCTTCGAGCAGCACGGCGGCATCCTCAGCGTTGCCAGCGGTCAGTTGCGCCTTGCCTAGCAGGTAGCCTACTGCGGCTACTGTGTTGTCGATGTCGTACGCTTGTTGCAAAGCCTTGGTCGCTTCGATGTGTTGGCCAAGTCGCAATTGCGCGCAGCCGACCAGGAAATGACCGGCAGCAAGGTTAACATCGATGGCCAAAGCCTCTTGTGCGTACTTGATCATTTCCTCTGGGTGGTTGGCCAAGCGATGGGCGTTGGCCAAGTTCAGCAGGAGATCGATTTCCGTGGGTTTGGATTTCAGCGCCTGGGTAAATGCTTCGATGGCTTTTTGCGCTTCGCCGGCTTCGTAGTAGGTTTTGCCGGCGTTGATCGATTGGTCGAATTCGGCCTCACTTTGGCCAGGTGTGCTCGTTAGCCACGTGAAGATCACTGGGGCCAATACAACGGCGACGAGCAACAGCAGGAATTTCGTCGAGGAATGAGTCTGATCGGTGTCGGAATCCGCTGTCATGCGCGGCAGAGTAACGGTCGGCGTCGTCTTGACCAAGGTGAAATCCACGCCTAGATTGAATCCGTTCGTCCGATCATGGGATTGTACTTTCGCAAAGCTTCTCCCGCTAGTAAAACCGCTTGTCCAAGTTTGGATTGTGGGGCAGTTGCTCGAACACAGGCAGAGCAAGTTGGTGTATCATCTTGTCCGATGGTGCCCTTCATTTGACACGCAAGAGCGATTAATCACTTCCTTTCGCGCAAAAAATCAGTGGCAGACAGGCGCTAGTTGAGTGCAGATGGAGCCTAGCTTCCGATTGAGAAGGCCCTAGGGTAGTATCATAGCAATCTATTAGGTTAGTTCAAATCTGGGCAATAGGTGCTACCGGGGCATTTACAAAACAAATCGCTTGGCCAAGCGATTGGTGTTGAGTCATGCTGCGCCCTTTTACAATTCGACCCAATGAAAGAATCGAAGCCTGAGGAATCTCATTCAAAACCTCCGCCGGAAGAGTTGGAGGAGTTGGCTCATGAGGATGATGCCGTAATTGGCCACGCATTGAAGTGGTCTGCGTTTGTAGTCTTATTCTTGGCCGTTGCTGGCTATGTGACGTTCATTTTCCTCAAACCTAAGGAACAGGAGTCGGATTCGGTGGAAGCCAAGGTTGAAGCACCAGAGCAGCGGGAAATTCCCGCTGAGGAGTTTGTGCCTGATGTTAAATTCATCGATATTACGGTTGCGGCCGGGATTAGTTTCGAGCACAACAACGGCGCCACCGGGGATAAACTGCTGCCGGAGTCGATGGGGAGCGGGGTAGCCTTCTTTGATTTTGATGGTGACAGTGATCAGGACTTGTTGTTTACCAATGGTGTCTGGTGGCCTTGGGATGTAAAAAAAAGACCAGAACTGAAACCGACCACTGCGGCGTTGTACCGAAATAACGGGAAGGGGCAGTTTGAGGATGTTACGGATGGTTCGGGGCTCGATGTCGCATTATACGGGATGGGTGTGGCCATCGGGGATTTCGACAACAACGGTTTGCCGGATGTTTACCAGACGGCGGTTGGTGCCAACCGACTTTTCCAGAATCTGGGCAACGGTAAATTTGCCGATGTAACACAACAGGCTGGTGTCGCCGGCGGCGATAAGGAATGGAGCACCAGCGCTGCATTCGCTGACATCGACAACGATGGCGACCTGGATCTGTTTGTTTGCAACTATATTAGATGGTCGCGCGAAATTGACTTTGAGGTGAACTATACGCTTGTCGGGGTTGGGCGTGCCTACGGACCGCCAACGAATTTTGAGGGGACGTTTCCCTCGCTCTTCCGCAACGATGGTGGTGGAAAGTTCACTGACATCTCCGGACTGGCAGGGGTTCAGGTCCGATCGGGCGTCACAAAAGTGCCAATGGCCAAGTCGCTTGGCGTGTCACCAGTGGATATTGACAGTGACGGCTGGATAGATTTCGTGGTGGCTAACGACACGGTGCACAACTTTGTCTTTAAGAACAAAAAAGACGGATCGTTCGATGAGATGGGGGGCATCAGTGGAATCGGTTTTGACAGCAACGGCAAGGTGCGTGGGGCTATGGGTATCGACGCGGCACGGTTTAGGAATGACGATTCGTTGGGCATTGGTATTGGCAACTTCGCCAACGAAATGACCGCACTGTATGTTTCCACGCCGAACAACCAGCTTTTATTCACCGACGATACCATTATCGAGGGGGTGGGGCCGGATAGC
>JASMKO010000061.1 GCA_030749225.1 Verrucomicrobiota bacterium | reverse complement strand
TTCTCAAACCAAAATACCCCTAGGTTATCAACTTCCTCGCAGGTGATGGCATCCAAGTCACCGTCCCCATCCAAATCCACCAGTTCGACCAGATCGAATTTAACACCCACGCTCCCGCTTACATCTGTCACATTCCATTTGGAGGACCAAGATTTATCAGGGCGTTGGCTTATCCATGTCGCACCTGAAAGCTCACGGTTTCTCCCCGTATTTGTAACGTGAAATAAATCATTACGGCCGTCTTCGTCGATATCTCCGATCGCCACGGCTTTACCATGCGGCACTCCGTAGGGGTTTGGGGTTGAATGAATCTTCCATCCATTTCCAGCACCCTCAAAAAAAAGAATTTCACCATTACGGGTCGGACAGACAATATCGCGAACTCCGTCATGATTCAGATCACCAATGGACAAAAACATCACCTCATGATCCTTGCCGCCCACGGCATGCTCTATCCATTTCTGCGAATTTACCACTTCTACTCCACCCGGATTCTCAAGCCAATTCACACCGCGCTTATCCCCTTTTCGATCCGAGAAAAGTAAATCGACGTCCCCGTCCCTGTCCATATCGAGTGCCTTCAACGTCATGATCCAACCGGCCGATCGCAGTTGTATGAACTTGAACGCACCGGCGTTGCGACCGGGACCCGTTTTTTGATCAACCCGCAGCCAACCAATCGATCCGTTGGCTCCCTTCGACGACACGAACAGGTCAACCTCGCCCCGTTGGTCTATCTGTGCCGGTTCGGCGTACATCCATGATTGTTTCTTCCTTGTAACCGGGATGGACTCAGTCACCCAGGCGGTTGGCTTAAGATAATCGGCGCGCTTGGCCGGTGCCCAATGTACGTACATGGTTCGCTCGCTGCCCTCGCACGAGCTGACCACATCGAGATTTCCGTCGCCGTCCATATCAGCAAACACCGCATCCTCCGGACTGACGACGCGACCCACGGTCACGCTTGGCCAAGGAGCCTTGACCTTCGACTGCCCCGGGTTTTGATAAACGACGATGGCGCCGCCCTGCTCCCAACCGGTGGTAATGTCCAACAACCCGTCGTCATTAAAGTCAGCCAAGCGTACCCCGTCAGCCCCAAGTTTGCCTGCTGCCTTGTCGGCCGAATCAATCGTGTGCCGCACCCAAGGGTGATGCCTCCCGTCGCCGATGCTGGGATGGGCGATGCAAAGTCGACGAATGAATTTCAGGATGTGTTTTGCGCCGGGATCATTGCGGCCCACGAGGTTGGGCCGGATACTGTTATGGGTTCGATCCTTGAGTTCGTGGATGGTCACGTCCGATTGACCAGCTTTTTTCAGCGCGTCAAACATCGCCTTGTTTTGCTGACGGCGGTCGTGGGTGTCATGTTCCGCGTGCATGAGCAGCAATGGCGGGGCGTCCCTGCGAGCGTGGTGCAACGGAGAGGCCAAGCGGTGGGTGGACCCCTTCTCGCCCCATACACCGTTGCGCCGTGCCGCGCCGACGCGGCTCACATCCATCAACCCGCTGATGGGAATCGCACCTCGAATCGCCTTGTCGGTTAAACCATGTTTTTCCAGAAACGTCTCATTGAGCGTAAGTAACGCAGCCAAGTGGCCGCCGGCCGAACCGCCGGCCACGAAAAGTTTCTCGGGATCGCCATCGCGCCCGGCAATGTTCCGGTGTACCCAGGAAAAAGCAGCAGCCACGTCCTCGATCTGCATTGGGTATTTGGCCTCGGGGTAAAGACGGTAGTTCGCCGATACCACACCGATTCCCTCAGCGACAAAACGCCCGGCTACATCGGCAATCTTCGACTTGTCACCACTATGCAGCCCACCGCCATGAATCCAAAACAGCACCGGGAATCCTTTTTTGTTGCGTGGCAAATAGAGATCCAGCCTGTTCCTGCCCTTGGAAGGTCCCTTGTCCTTGCGATAGACGATGTCCCTAATCACCGTCATCTTCCCAGGCACAGGCGCAACCGCCTTGGAGGGCTTCTCCGGCGTTGCTTTCTTTTTTGCTGCCAACTTGTCGTATACCCGGTTCAACTCCCGAGCGTCGAGTAAGCCGTCCTTGTTGCGGTCTGCAAGGTCAAACTTAAACTTGCGAAATGACTTAGGCGCCTCCTCGCGAGACAAGTTGCCGTCCCCGTCGCGATCCATCTTCTTAAGGCGCTTGGACAAAGTATCCGCACCCAGCATTGGAGCGGTTGAAGCCAAGAGCCCCAACAACGCGACCACTCGAAACACGGTCATCATGATATGATGGGCAAAGCAAGCGTTCTGTTATCAAACCCACCAAGCAACCATTTGCCACCAACGAAAATCGCGCTTGGCCAAGAGCTCAAGGGAACGGCTTCTTGCACTTGGGACATAACGGCCTACCGTCCGGTAACTGGCCGGCCTGGACGTAGAAACATCCATTTACAGGACACCTCAACCCATCCACCAGGCGGCCGCGTTTGCATTTAGGGCATGTCATCGACTGGCCCAATTGACTCGGGTTATTGTCATAGAATTCACCCCGAGCCTCGGGACCAATGACTTGCATTTCCCCACAAGCATTGCATTGAGTCCATGTACCCCCATCAGGGAAGTCCGCACTCGTTCCAGACGACAACAACGACTTAACGATGAAACCACCGCAAACTATGATGGCGACGATCGACAAACCGAGCTTGGCCTTGTCATTCATCCTCAGCTTACCACCATTGACGGTGAGGCTCGTTGGTATTGTTCCAGCGCCGGAGCATATTTTCCGCATCCGGTTTAAATGTACCTGTTGGCTTGCGAGCCACCAAGTCCATCATCTTGTGGTACTCGGAATGCCCGTCGGCCAGCAGGATGTTCGAGCCCAAAGTATGCCGCTTACTCGGCCACTCGCGAGCTGGATTATTAAAATTACCACCGTCACAAGGATCCACTGCGCAGTCCCATGTCCCATCCGCCTGAGTGTCAGAAATGCAGATCATGTCGGAAGGCACTCGGACAACACTCTCAGGAATCAGGTCAGCCTCACTCTGGACATCCCCGCCGAGGCCCAAAGTACGATTATTGACTCTCACGAATTCTCGCACTCCCCAGTCGTTGTAACCGTAGGTGAAGAACGCGCCTCCACCAGGATAAAGGTTAAATGGAAAAGCTGAATCCTTCTTCGCTGGATCTTTCCCCTTGTAATCTTTCCAGCGGAATCGTTCAGCACCGTCCCCCTTCTTTGCCGGACAGAAAAACAACTCCGTACTTTCCGCGTAGCCGTACAGGCGACCGGGCCACGCGATGGCATTGTTAACGAAGTTACCGGTGTGCTTCGATTTGCCAATCCTAGCCCGTGCATCCCAATGCCCCGGATAGTATCCGTTATCGGACACATACATCTGCAGGGCGATCCCCATCTGCTTCTCGTTGTTCATGCAGAAAATCTGCTGCGCCTTGGCCTTGGCCTGCGCCAGGGCAGGCAACAACAGAGCTGCCAGTATGGCAATGATGGCAATCACCACCAGCAACTCAATCAGCGTGAAGCCCCTTGACTCGCTAATGGCTGTCTGCATGGAGAAGCATCTTGTGGATGGTGTTCTTGCAGTATCCCCAAACAAACGGTTCTTTTTTTCCATGATCGGGTTCCTTATCTAAAGCATGATTCAAGTGAATCTCCTTTGTCGAAGCTAGGCGATGATTTCATGAATGGGTTCCACATCCTCCACCCCTACCAAACTCTGATCCAACCCACGGTAGAAGTAGGTCAATTGGTTTGGATGAAACCCGAGTTGGTGCAGCACAGTCGCATGCAAATACTTCACATGGAATGGCTTGACGACAGCCCTGCTCCCTAACTCGTCAGTTTCACCAACACTTGTCCCACCCTTGATACCGCCCCCGGCCATCCACATGGTAAAACCATAGCTGTTATGGTCACGGCCGGTATAATTCCCCGCACCCGGCTTTGCATTGTACTCGGCGGTGGGTTGGCGGCCAAACTCGCCGCCCCAGATAATGAGAGTCTCGTCCAGCATGCCACGCTGCTCCAAATCCTGCAGCAAACCGGCAATCGGCTTGTCGGTGTTGCCTGCATGATAGTTGTGGTTCTTCTCCAGATCGCCGTGAGCATCCCAATTGGCATCGTTATGGTTGCCTCCCGAGTAGATCTGTATGAAACGAACACCGCGCTCAACAAGCCGCCGGGCCAGCAGACACTTGCGCCCAAAGTCATCGGTTCGTTTTTGATCGAGGCCATAAAGATTCCTGATATATTCCGGTTCACTGTTGAAATCGGCTGCCTCGGGCGCGCTCATCTGCATTTTGTAGGCCAACTCGTAACTGGAGATGCGGGCAGCCAACGCTGAATTGTCCGATCTCTCGCCAAGGTGCTGTCCGTTAAATTTGTTCAACTGGTCGATAAGTAATCGCTGCTCCTCCCGACTCATATTGCGGGAATTCTGGAGGTCAAGAATAGGCGTGCCACTGGCATTCATAACGACACCCTGGTATGTCGCTGGCATGTAACCGCTTGTCCAGTTCTTCGCACCGCTGATCGGTCCACCGGTCGGATCAAGCATCACCACGTAACCCGGGAGGTTTTCATTGACTGAACCCAGCCCGTAGTTGACCCACGATCCCAGTGAGGGTCGCCCACTGAGGATGCTGCCCGAATTCATCATCAACATCGCTGAACCGTGGATGGGCGAATCCGCAGTCATTGAATGGAGAAACGAAATCTTGTCGACCTGCTGGGCAACATTTGGAAACAGGTCGCTCACCCACTTGCCGCTCTGCCCAAATTGCTTAAACTTCCATTTCGGGCCGACAACACGGCCCTGGCTTTTCTTTCCGCCCCGACCAAAGGTATCCACCTTGATTGTCTTCCCATCAAGTGGATAAAGTTTGGGCTTGTAATCGAACGTGTCGACATGACTCGGACCACCATACATGAACAGGAAAATCACGTTTTTGGCCTTAGCCATCAGTGGGGGAGCCTTCGGGTCCAAGGGGTTAACCCACGAAGTCCTACCATCGGCCGCTACGGCTTGGGAGTTGAGGAAACCGTCATTGGCCATCAACCCGGTTAATGCCAGCGACGTAAAGCCGCCGCCGACCTGGTGCAAAAACTCACGCCTTGCGGTACGACCGCAAAATGTGTTTCTCGGCGTGTTGTTATTATTCTTCATGTTCTTGTCAAACGTTAGGATTAGTCCAAATAAAGGAATTCATTCAGGTTCAGCACCAACAGGCAAAAGCGCTGGAGCGCTTGGTTATCGTCCAGTTTGGCCTTGACCTTTAGATCGTGAATCAACCTCAAGCCATCGTCAATCTCCTCAACAGTCGGCATTCGGTTGGTGGCCAAGTGCAGCGCCTGTCGCACCTGTGCCTTGGCCTCGTCCGCCCCCCTTGCTAATCGCTTGGCAAAGCTCGCCGCCGAGTCATTGAGAAACTTGCTGTTTAGCAAAGTGAGCGTCTGCGTTGGGACCGTGGTAACGAACCGCACATCGCAAGTGTTGTCGGTATCAGCCCAGTCGAACGCGTTCAGGAATGGCTCACGCAGCGAACGCTTGACATAAATGTAAACACTGCGCCGATTCCGCTCCTCTTCGGAGGACCTGCCCCAGGCAGCATCCGGACGTGAAGCAGTTGCCAACACATCCTTCGGTACTTCCGTGTAAACGCTTGGCCCGCCCATCTTGAGGTTGAGTTGTCCGGTCAAGTTCAGAATGGAATCACGAATCTCCTCCGCGGACAGCCGCCGCATGTCGTAACGCCACATCAGATCATTATTCGGATCCTTGGCCAAGGCAACTTCTCTCCCCTTTGATGACATTTGATAGGTGTTACTCATCATGATCAGCTTGTGCATTCGCTTGAGTTTCCAACCACCAGTGACCAACTCATTGGCCAGCCAGTTTAGCAAATCGGGGTGAGTAGGTTGAGCGCCAACGAAGCCGAAGTTGTTTGAACTTCTTACAATACCTCGACCGAAGTGATGTTGCCACAGACGATTTGCCATGACCCGTGAAGCCATCGGATTCTTAGCGCTGGCCAACCACTCAGCAAGCACACGACGCTTGCCCGAGGATTTACCCACAGCGTATTGCTCCGGCACATGTACGGCCGGGCCGGCGAGGATATCCGGGAAACCCGGCCCAACCTCTGCCGTCTTCATTGCCGGTAAACCGCGGCGCAAAATCCACATCTTGCGTCGGGCATCTTCTGCCACTGCCATGGCATACTCGGTCTTGAGCGTCAGCTTGGTTGATTGCACCTTGGCCAATTCGAGGCGCAGTTTGTTGTACTTCTCAACGTTGATCGCCCCAAGAATCTCCATACCGTGCCTGGCCATCAACACCGGAATTGGGGTCGTGCTCTCGTCCACCACCAACCCGGCATCGATGTATTGGCCCCCACCTGTTTGCCTGCAGTGAATGGCCAGGGTATTGCGTCCTGTCTGAATGACATCGAGGCATTCACCGGTGACATCCACCTCAACGTAATTCTTCAAATACCCCTTGAAGGTCCTGACCTGTTTACCGTTGAGGTACACCTCGGCATCCTCGTCGTGGTGAATCTTGAGTGTCATTTGCCCCGGGATAGTCTCGAGACCGAAATCGCGGCGCAGCCAGATGTCACTCGAGTGCCACGGCGTCCGCACCTTCGCGCCGGGCGTCCCTGGGGAACCAAACCCGCTGCGACCCTTGCGCCACTTGCTGTCGTCGAACGCAATCTCGAACCAGTTTTCAGCGGGCTTGTCGAACGTGAACTCCCACTCGACTCCCCTGCCGCGGTTGGCGTCCGGCACAACCCAGGCATTCTTCTTGCCCTTAGGCAAACCAGCGCTCAGCTTGAGTTCCGGCCGGCGCTTGGCTAAACCGGCGATGAACTTTTCCTCTATCGGTGCTATGTTGGCCTGCAATTCCGCCTCACGCGCCTGCTTATTCACAACAGCGCGATCATAGGCCACCCTGTCAACTGGGTCGCTAATTTGCACATGATTGCGGCTTCCCTTTCCGTGCGGCGAGATATCGCTAAAGAATGAGAGCATCGAGTAGTAGTCCTTCTGAGTAACAGGATCTACTTTGTGATCGTGGCAACGGCCACATCCAATCGTGATCCCGAGGAATGTCTCCCCTACCGTGCGTATAATGTCATCAAGATAATCGTATCGAGCCAGTTCACGATCCGCAGGCTCGTCATCCCAAATGCCGAGCCGATAAAAGCCAGTGGCTGTGATGCTGTCCGCATCTCGATCCGAAAGCTCGTCACCAGCCAACTGCTCCATGATAAACCGATTGTACGGCTTGTCCTGATTAAAGGCACGGATAACGTAGTCGCGATATTTCCAAATCAAATCCTTCCGACTGTCTCTTTCGTAGCCGTTCGTCTCAGCGAAACGAACAAGGTCAAGCCAATGACGCCCCCATTTTTCACCATAACGGTCCGAGGCAAGCAACTTGTCTATAACTTTCTCAAACGCCTCCGGCGAGGAATCGACAATAAACGCCTCAACCTCCGCCAATGACGGCGGCAGCCCTGTCAGGTCGTAGTAAGCCCGCCGAATCAGCACCTGCCTACTGGCGGGTGTACTTGGCTGCAAACCAGCCTTACGCAGTCGCTCATAAACAAACGCATCGATGCCATTTCCCTGCCAATGCGGCTTGTCCACTTTGGGCGGCGAGATCGATCCCGGCCTCTTGAATGCCCATGCTGCCTTGGTTCTTGCGTTGACCTCTGTGGTCGGCAGCTTTTCGGCAATCGCTCTCTGGCCATGAATCTCCTTCTCGGGATTAAACGGCACCCCAAGCTTAACCCATTCCGTCAGCAGCGCAATCTGCTCCTCCGGCAGTTTTTCCTTTGGTGGCATTTCGTGGTCTTCATCCTTCCACGAAATCATCGACAACAGCAGGCTTTGCTCTGGCTTGGCCAAGCGGACGGCAACCCCAGACTCCCCTCCCTTGAGTAAGCCCTCCCGACTGGTGAGTCGCAGCTTGCCCTTGAGCCTCTCCCGCGCTCCGTGACACTTGAAACAGTTTTCCTTGAGGATCGGATATACCTTCTTGTCAAAAAACTCGGCCTTGGCTGCACCCGACAACTCCGCCGCCTGCCCCTCGAAAGTGAAAGCCAATCCAGCAAGCAGGCATCCAATACCAATTCCACGTTGTTTAAAAAAACAGAACATCGTCATACCTCGAACGGGGCAAACAGTACGGGTATTCCAAAAAGATGTCTTGCCATAATTAGGCTTGTTTTATTATCAAAGCGTCACCACGACAAATCATAAAAAACAACCTTATAAATGGTGATTGACTCCAATCAGGCAGAAAAACGCAGAACAACCCTGTTTAAGCGAATCAGTCAGGAAACCCGGTTTTATCATCTTTTCGATTGCGTTCCCGGCCTTTCCTTCTTTGCAAAGGATCAGGACGGCGTGCTGCTGGCCGCCAACAAACACCTCGTCTCCTTGTACGGATTCGAGTCCGAGAAGGAGTTCATCGGGCGCACCGATTTTGAACTGCTCCCCAGGCACCTGGCCGAAAAATATCGGCGGGATGACCTCGCGATCATGGAACGCCGCGAGCCAGCCACAAAAATTGTGGAATTGTTCCTCAACCGGCAGGGCATACCGTCATGGTTCCGGACCAGCAAGTACCCGATCATCTCGGACGATGACGAGGTGCTAGGTATCATGGGGATCATTCAGGATTACCATCATTACCGCGAAAAATTCCCTGATAAACAGGGCATCAACCCAGCGCTCGATTACATTCACGAGCAGTTTCGGGAGAAGATTTCCATCGCCGATCTTGCCGCCATGTGCCAATTTTCGCTCCGCCAGTTCGAGCGAAAATTCAAGAGCACCTTCAACCTGTCACCCCAGCAGTACATCATCAAGATGCGAATCCATGAGGCGTGCGAACTCCTCTGCAACGGCTCCAAGTCGATCGGCGACATCGCCTTCACGCTTGGCTTCTACGATCAAAGTTCCTTCACGGTGCAGTTCAAGAAAACCATGAACATGACTCCGTTGCAGTATAGAAAACAACTACCGTGAATCCAGATTGGATTGGCCCTGCCTGTCAAGCACACAGAATTACCCCACGGATGAACTCGATTGCCAAAACCTTTGAAGCGCTGCTCGACAATTATTTTACCACATTCCACCGTGAGCATCCGGCCGACGCCACGTACGTTGGGTTGCGCAGTGGCGAGGGTCGTCTCAATCCTGCCACACTGACCGCTCTTCGGAGGCAACATGCCCGACGCCGCTCCGCCCTGGAAATGCTCGACACCATTGCCCCCTCCGCGTTGTCCGGCGAGCAGAACCTTGACCGCTTGGCCTTCCGCGCCCGGCTCCACCGGGAATGTGAGGATTTTGAACATGGACGCCACACACTCGATCCCAACGGTCTCGATGAGGTTTTCGAGTTACTCCTGCGGGAACTGCAACGCGGGGAATCGGAACCCAAACGAGCGGCAAAGAACCTCCGCAGTCTCCTGAAAGAATCACGCCGTTACCTCGGCCAAGCGGCGAAACGGATCGATCGACCGGAGCGAGTCTGGCGGAACATCATGGACGCCACGTTTAAGGCTTCCGGTTCATTTTTTGACGCGCTGACCGCCTTCCTGCAAGTCAACGGAGAGCAACCTGAAGATGCCTCCCTCATCAGCTTGGCCAAGCGGGCGTGCGTCAATTACCGCAAATCCGTCATGGCCAAGCGCGTGGCCAAACCGGGGTCGTTCGCCATCGGAAAGAAACGCCTCCAGCGGCGCATCCGCGACGAACTTGGCCTGGACTACACGCTTGGACAGGTGGAGGCCGTGGCGTTGGCGGAAATCGACCGTATCGGGGAACTACTGAAAAAGGCCTCATCCAAACTCGGCAAAAACAAATCGGTTGAACAAATCGTGGCAGCCGCACGTGACAGTTGGAAGCCGGGGGGCGACCTATTGTCGGTCTATCGCAAAACCAACCGGGAGATCGTTCGCCGCTTCAAGGAGGCCAAGGCGATGAGTTTCCCCAAGGGCGACTCGCTCGCAATCACGCTGGTGCCCGATTTCATGACGCACATCATCCCCATGGCCGCCTACTCTCCGCCCGGGCCGTTCGACAAACGACAGCGCGGCACTTTCTGGGTCAACGACCTTGGCCTGAAGAAAAAAACGGATGCGGAAAAACTCGCTGAACAACAGCAGCACTTTGGGCTGGAACTGACCTGTGCGCACGAGGCTTATCCCGGGCATCACCTGCAGTTCATCTTCGCGAATGCCCACCCGCGCAAATGGCGACGGGTCTTCAACGAACATGCGATTTTTTATGAAGGCTGGACACTGTGGTGCGAGCAGATGTGTGTCGACCTTGAAATCATCAAGTCAGCCGAACTAAAGCTGCAGCAACTACACGATGCCCTCTGGCGCTGCCACCGGATTCTCGTTGATCTCCGACTTCAAACCGGAGCGTACAGTCACCGGCAGGCGGTGAAGCACATGCAAAAACACCTTGGTTTCACCCAGGCCCGGGCAAAGGCTGATGTGAACTGGTACACCGGCAGCCCCGCCGTGCCGATGAGTTACTGGCTGGGATGCCTGGAGAACGCTCGGCTTTACCGGAAACTAGTGGAGGGACGGGGCTGGCCGCTGCGCCGGTTCAACGACTGGCTGTTGAGCTTCGGCACACTACCACAGTCGTGGATCGAGAAGTATGGGCTGGATTGAGGCTCAGTTTCGAACGCTAAAAAAACCGAATGCCGGCTCCCGCGATGGGCAAGGCGACCACCATCACCTGGGAAACCTGAACCGGACGAATATCGACCAGCAGCCACTCCGTATTGACTATGCTTTCGGAGGAGTCCACAACGAAACAACCCTTGTCGGACGACTAGGTGAGGCGCATCTCGTCGCCTACGAAGACCTGAAAATCGATGTAGCTAGCATGGTCGATGGTCTGCTCGTCTCTCCCACCCCGGCTGTGAAAGCATGCTCCTTGATTTGCCATGCCCCAGGCATCTTGTCCACCCTGGTGCGGACACGGACCTCGTACTTCGTCCCCGGTTCCAATTCCCCGACGGCAAACTTCATCTTAAAGGTTTCACCGACATAACGCCACTTCGTCGGCTTGCCGCCCAAGCAGTGACACAGTTGCATATCGCAAATCGCCTTGGCGTTGCTTGGCACCTTGGAGGCACCCCACTGAATCAGCGTGGTGTCGGGCATCACCTTGCTAACTTTGATAAGCCAGATGTACCAGATGTTGAAACTTCCACCGTGGCATAGCCCTGTCAACTGATTAATGCGGTCAAAAACAGCAATGGCGGCACCGAAGTGCCGCCTAGTTGCGCGAGGGACTAATTAATACCCCCAAGTCCCGTAGGGGGAACTGATCACCGCGTCATCGGCCGATCAACTGCAACGCTGAGGCAGGGAGAATATTGGCTTGCGCCAACATCGCCGTGCCACTCTGAACCAGGATGTTTGCTTTGGCGTACCGGGTGCTCTCAACCGCCACGTCCACATCAGTGATCCGACTATTCGCTGCCGACAGGTTCTCATTCATGATGGTTACCTGATCGTCTGTCATGTTCAACCGCTGTAGGTTCGCACCCACCTTGGCACGCATATCGGCCAAGGTCTGGATGGCAGTCTTGATGTTGGTCAACGCCGTCGACGCATTCGACGTACTTGAGATCGACGAGCTGGTCGCGTTGTAGATGGTAGCCAGGCCGGTGGTCGCCACGGCACTTGTCATGTTCACCGCATTCATGCTGAATGTGTTGGCATCATTGTCAATGGTCACAGCTTCCTGGGTACTACCAAACAACGTCACGCCATTGAATTTCTTCTCCCCAATGTCGCTGATGTAGTTCTGCAACTGCTGGAACTCAACGGTGTAGTTGGATCGATCCGTGTCGGTTTTTGTGACGTCCTTCGAAAGGACTGTCAGTTCACTCATCCGATCGAGTGAGGCCTGCACTTTTTGCAGGAAGCCATCCTGCGTTTGAGTAAAGGAAACTGCGTTTCCCAGGTTCGCCCTGACAGCTTCGTTCCGGTTGATTTGCGCTTGAAGCTTCATACTCTGCGCTAAACCAGCTGCATCATCCTCAGGTGATACAATCTTCGAACCCGAGGATAAACGGGCCAAGGATTTACTGAGTTGACTGGTGGAATCGGCTAATGCCCGCGATGCGGCATTTGCCGTGATGTTGGTATTAATTACCATATGACAAGTCCTTTCGTCTGAAGGTTAAACGGCATCCATGCCGCTGGAAAACCTTTGAGGCGTTTCCCGTGTTCCTGCGACCTCTCGACCGCGCTGCACGGTCTCACAATCGGCAAGATGACAAATTACTTTAGATTTTTTTTTACCACTGCAAATCTCCACAGCAAAACTTGTCACGACTCCCTCCAACGGGCATGGTCAACGCCTGACTCATGAGCCATTGCAGGAAATCCTTCCGTTCGCTTGGACGAATAATCTGTATTGCTATTCTTCTGTCCGCCGCACCTAGCCAAACCCCGGCCAACCCAGCGAGCAACCGCCTCGCCTATCTGGATGGGGAAGATCCGTTCCACGTCGGGCTCACCTTCCCAAGGCTTACCACGCCACAGTGGGTCGGGGAAAACGGGGTAGAAGCTGTTGTAAGCCTAGGTATTGACGACATGCGCGAGCATACTCGGTACGAAAATTTTTGTCGCCCTATCCTTGAACGACTCAAAAAAATTGACGGCCGTGCGCCGCTGAGCATTTTTTGCAATTCAATCACTCCGACCAACCCCCACCTTCAGCAGTGGCTAAAGGAGGGTGTTACGATCGAGGTGCACACGCTCTCCCACCCCTGCCCCATCCTCGCCAACCGCAACTTCACTCCAGCCATGAACACATACCACGGAGGAGTCGATCTACTGAACAACATCCCCAACAACCTGCCAGTCGCATTTCGGACACCCTGCTGCGATTCACAAAACACACCCAGCCCCAGGGTTTTTTCCGAACTGCTGATGCAAAACAATCCTGCGGGACAGTTTTTGGAGATGGACACATCAGTGTTCAACATCTTCACCTCGGCGGACAAATCTCTACCCGCATCACTCCTCACCGACACCGATGGGAAGGCAAAGTTTGAAAAATATATCCCTTTCGATTCATATGTTGTCACCATTGAAAACTATCCTTACCCCTATGCCGTAGGGAGTCGTATTTGGGAAATGCCATGCATGGTGCCAAGCGATTGGGAAGCCCAACACCTTCTCGGCAACAGTAACCCGGTCACCGTGGAAGACTGGAAAGCTGCCATCGATGCGACCGTCCTCAAGCAGGGTGTTTTCAATTTTGTATTCCACCCTCACGGCTGGGTTAAAAATACCCAGATGATCGACTGGATCGATCACATCACTGAAAACCACGGTAACAAGGTCAAGTTCCTCAACTTCCGCGAGGCCCGCGAGCGGCTCACGAAAAACCTACTAGGTGGGCAGCCTCTCAGGGCCGAAAACGGGCAGGACAACGGCGTTCGCCTACTCGACCTGAACAACGACGGCTTCATGGACGCAGTCATCGGGAACGAACAACTCCAGCAAACCCGCCTGTGGAACCCTCAAGCCAAGCGCTGGAAAACAGCCGCGTTCCCATTTCAGTTGGTGCAAACTGATGCCGACGGCAAGCGCACAGATGCCGGTGCCCGGTTCGGCGTACTCCAGGCAAGTGGCAACGCCACGATCTTGATCAGCAACGGAAAAACTAGCGGCGTTTGGCACTTTGACGGCAGTGACTGGCGCAATAACCAAACACTTGGCCAAGGGCTGGAAATCGACGGCCAAGCGCTTCGGACCACCATCTCCGGCCGAGACAACGGTGTACGATTGCGTGACATAGACGTCGATGGCATGTGTGAAATCATCGTCAGCAACCCAAGGCAACAGGCTGTACTAAAATGGAACAAGAGCCAAAGAAGATGGCAACAAGCTAATTTCAATCTCCCCAAGAATGTTCACATCGTTCGTGATGACGGAAGTGACAACGGTGTCCGTTTTGAAGACATAAACAAGGATGGACATTTGGATGTGATTCACTCCAACGAAGTCCGGTACTCGTTTCATCTCTACGTACCACAACCAATCCTCGGTTGGGGTGTTGGCTGGACACGCGAAGTCATGTCCGGGCTACGTAGCGATGGCAATGCCATCCCAATGATTGTCCGTGGTGGTGAACACAACAGCAACGGCGCTTGGTTTCACTCAGACCATCTCTGGGTGCAAAATGAAGACACTGCGCACCTGCCGAACCTAGTTGACCGACGTTCGTTCGACGAACTCCTTCGCGGTGTGATGCCACTTCCCAAATCGCCCGAGGAATCCACAAAAGCTATCGAAACGCTGCCGGGTTACAAAGTCGAACTCATGGTCAGCGAGCCGCTAGTAATGGATCCAGTGGCATTCGAATGGGACGAGCACGGCCGGTTGTGGGTGGTGGAAATGGCCGACTACCCGCTCGGATTGGATGACAAAGGCAAACCAGGCGGCCGCATTCGAATCCTGGAAGATAGAGACGGCGACAGTCGCTACGACCGCACAACAATTTTTCTTGACGACTTGCCCTATCCAAGCGGCGTGATGCCGTGGCGCGACGGCGCCCTCGTCAGCGCAACTCCTAACATCCTTTTTGCACGAGACACCAACGGTGACGGGACGGCGGACGAAACCAAGGTACTCTTCACCGGGTTTGGTGAGGGCAACCAGCAGCATCGAATGAACGGCTTTGAATATGGCCTGGACAACTGGGTGTATGCGGCAAATGGCGACAGTGGTGGCACCATAAGATCTCCCGGTAAACAACATTCTATCAACATTCGTGGTCGCGATTTTCGGTTTAACCCGAACACGCTTGCTTTTGATACGCAGGCAGGACAAACGCAGTTTGGTCGACGACGCGATGACTGGGGCAACTGGTTTGGCAATAACAACTCGTTCATTGGATGGAATTACCCTTTCCCAGAGCATTACATTCGCCGCAACCCCCAACTAACTACAGCACGCAACAGGCAAACGCTTGGCAACTACAACCGGTCCCACCTGATCAAAAGTATCAGTCAACCGGTACAACGCTTCAATTTAGTTGGCACGGCTAAGCATATTACAGCCGGCAACAGTCCTACTCCATATCGTGACGAGTTATTTGACAAACCGACCGGACAACTACTTTTCGTAAGTGCTCCGGCATACAATGTCGTACGCCGAGAAGTACTTACGCCGGACAGGCTTAGCTTCAAAAGCAGCCGGCCCGAGGGTGCCAATGGACAGGAGTTTATCGCCTCGCGGGATGCGTGGTTTCGACCCATCATGCTCAAAACCGGCCCGGACGGTGCGTTGTGGATTGCCGATTTTTACCGTCTAGTTCTCGAGCATCCGGAATGGATCCCAAACGACGTGGAGCGCAAGTTGCAGCTTCGAGCCGGCTCCGACCGTGGTCGCCTTTACCGAGTTTTCCCTGCAAACAAAATACCGCGCCCCTTTCACAGCTTAGCCGTGAAAACTGTACCTGAGCTGGTCGCCGCACTTGACAGCCCAAGCGGCTGGCAACGGGACACCGCGCAACGACTGCTGGTCGACCGGGGCGATGCCTCCGCGGTGCCTCACTTGGCCAAACTACTCAAAAACAGCGACAGACCGACAGCCCGTTTACATGCGCTTTGCACCCTTGACGGACTGAAACAAATCCAGCCGGAACACATCCGCCAAGGCTTGGAAGACCGGCACCCCGGCGTTCGGGAGCACGCCATTCGGGTTGCCGAATCGCTGTTCCGCACAGGTCAGGTGGATGACCTTGACCAAACGCTTGCCCAGGCGGTATCCGACTCCGACCCACGTGTCCTCGCCCAGATGGCTTTCTCCCTCGGCGAATGGAAATCCCCCATCGCCAGCAGGCTTCTTGGCCGCTTGGCCATGCGCTCCTCAGGTGATCCTGACCTTCAAACGGCCATCGCTTCATCAGCTAGCGACCACTCCGTGAACATACTCAAGGACCTGATCAACGAGGGCGATATTCGCTCGTACGGGCCACTTACTGGAAACCTTCTTGCCCTGGCCGGTGCCGAGGCTTCCACCGATGAAATCAAAAAACTGCTCCTCAACCTCACAACCAAAATCGACAAACTGGAGACGTGGCGACTCACGGCTCTTTCTGCTCTGCTCGAAAACGCACAAAAGCGAAACCTCCCGCGATCAGAGCTGGGCCTCGATGCCGAACTGCTCGACTCGCTGAAGGTCATCGTCGAGAACCACAGCACTGAAACCGGCGACCGAGTCGCGGCACTGCGACTGTTGACCAACATCGCTAACGACGCAAAGCAGGTAAGGACGATCCTGCACCGACAACTTGGCGCCCTGTCACCCACCCCGCTGTTCGACCTTGCGCTGGATGAATTAAACAAGCGCGACCCAGCGACTGCACCGTTGCTGACCCACTGGAAAAGTTACTCTCCGAACCGCAAAAACCGCGTCCTTCAGCACATCTTGAACGATGAAAAAAAGACACTTGGCCTTCTGTTTGCGATCGACAACAAATTGGTTCTCCCCGCCGAAATTGGAACGGCATTTAGGCAACTACTCAAGCAGCATTCCAACAAGACGATTCGCGGACAAGCGACAGCGCATTTTGGCCGACAAAACACGCAGCGCGACCTGTTGGTGGCCGATCGATTGGCGAAAGTGAATTCACTTAAAGGCGACGCGGCGTCCGGAGAATTGTTGTTCACCACACACTGCACGGCGTGCCACAAGCTCGGCAACACCGGCAATGCCGCCGGGCCAGACCTGGCCGCGATCACCGACAAATCACCGCGTGCCCTGCTGAGCGCCATCCTCAACCCGAACCAGGCGGTCGAGGATCGATTCAGCGTGTACGCCCTTGTCACAAAAGACGGCACCCAACTCGCCGGCATGATCAGCAGTGAGGGGGCAAACAGCGTCGCCCTGATGGACTTGAACGGACAACAACGCCAGGTACTGCGGACTAACATCCAGTCGCTGACCGGACTAGGGCGCTCACTCATGCCGGAGGGATTTGAGCAGGTATTAAACAACCAGCAACTGGCTGACTTGATTGCTCACATCAATGCATCCGCCCACCCTCCAAAGTCGTTCCCCGGAAACAAACCGACACTTGTCAAAGAAAATGAAGGAGGCGCGCTGTCCCTGACTGCGGCAACCGCGGAAATATACGGGGACTCATTGGTGTTTGAAGAAAAGTACAGCAACCTTGGTTTCTGGCGTGCTGCAAGCGATCGTGCCACTTGGTCGATCAAAACAAAGAGAGCCGGCGTTTACGATGTTCACTTAAATTGGGCCCTCGACGGCAAATCGAAAGTCAATCGCATCCAACTGCGCATCGGCCAGAACGAGATCGTTCACGAGGTCGACAGCACCGGCACATGGGATCAGTACAAGTCCACCCACATCGGCATAGTTGAACTTGACGAGGGGGATCAGAGGGCGATCGTTCAAGCGGTTTCGCCCATCTCTGGATTCGTGATCGACTTGAATTCACTGAAATTGATTCGAAAAAACAACTAATCTGACCCACAAAGTTACCTATACTTTTCTGATTAACGGTCATACGGACAGTAATGTAAATTCGTCGCATATTTGTGACAATAGTAGCTGAAACCTTTTTTGAGATTCTGCGTATTGTCTAATTCCCTGTGCTAACAGACATTCGAACATATGACGAATAAATCGTCATAAATGTTGTCATGTAACACGACTGCCCCGCTTGACCAATTTGAAAAAGATATTGTTACCACTAACTGTTCTGGCCTTCAGCCTGATCATTCCGACCGATCCGTTCGCCCAGGAATCTCGTTCAAAATCTCGCAGAACGAGCATCCCCCGCCCGTTCCTATACGCCTTCCCCGAGAAACCTGGCGAGGCTCCGCTTAACAAGGTACGGAAGTCGATGCTTGAGAAATTCGACGCCGACAAGGACGGCTTCCTCAGCAAGACCGAGCGTAACGCCATGCGCCTAGCCACGAAAAAATTCTCCGATGAGCGACACGACGAAATCCGGCGTGCTCGAGAACGTAGGGGAGGCAACCGTGAAGGCGGCTCCCCCAAGCCGCCGGAACGCTGGCTCGCATTATATGATAAAAACAAAAACGGCCGCTTCGACGGGGACGAGTGGGACACAGCGCGCGACATCGAGATCAAAAACGTCACCAAACGCTATGACACCAACAAGAACGGCAAAATTGACGTTGAGGAAATGCAACATATTAGGGCTAACCTAAAGTCGAAGACCTACAACCCATACGACAGTTACATACGCTCAACCATTGCAGGGTTTCGCGGTGTGCGCTCCGACACCCAGGGAGAACGCCGCTCACGCTGGAAAGAGTTCGATACCAACGGTGATGGTAAAGCCAGCCGCGAGGAACTCGATGCCATCCGCAAGCACGAAAGCCAAGTGCTGGAAAAACGATGAAAATTCGCCATCTTGCCGCCGGCTTAATACTTACAACAGCCGTTGCGCTTGGCCAAGAGCCCCAACCTACCGTGGTGATCAACGAGTTTACCGCCATCAACGACTCCGGGCTCCAGGATGAAGAGGGTGATTTTTCGGACTGGATCGAACTGCACAACTTCGGCGCGAAACCGGTCGACCTTGGCGGCGCCGCGTTGACAGACAGCCCCAAGCGCTTGATGAAGTGGACATTTCCAGAAACCAAGCTCGAGGCCGGGCAGTTCCTGGTCGTGTTCATGTCCGGCAAGGATCGGGGCGCCAAGGGCGAACCGTTGCACGCCAGTTTTGCCCTGCGCGGCAAAGGGGATTACCTCGCGTTGATCGGCAGCGACGGCAAAAGCGTGATCGATCAACTTGCTCCAAAATACCCGGATCAAAAAAAAGACATCTCCTACGGCATTTTACCGAGTCGGAACATTAGGCAAGCGGAGAGTCGAAAACGAAGCTTTCTGACACCTACTCCGGGCAAAGCCAATGCTCAGCCACTCGCTGGCACGATAAAACCCGTGAAATTCAGTGAGAAGCGCGGATGGCATCATCAATCGTTCCAACTGCAACTCAAAACGAAAACAAAGGACGCCACCATCCGCTTCACCTTGGATGGCACACATCCGACTGCAGAAAACGGACTGGTGTATGCATCCCCTATTAATATCGCCAAGACAACCACACTCCGCACTGCAGCATTCAAACAGGGATACAAACCCTCAGTTCCCACAACACGAACTTTTCTATTTTCAGATGATATCGTGCGGCAGTCTCCCGATGGGTTGCCACCGGAACATTTCCCGTTCACCTGGGGCAATAACAAGGTTGATTACGGGATGGATCAGCGCATTGTGAACGATCCCCGTTTCGCAAAGGATCTCATCAAAGGTTTCCATTTACTGCCCTCGTTTTCGCTGGTGATGAACCTCAACGACCTATTCGATGCAAAGCGCGGAATTTACGCCAATGCTGAATGGGACGGAAGAGAAGCCGAACGCCCCTGTTCCATCGAGTTAATCGACCCTAACGGGGAGAAAGGATTTCAGATCGACTGCGGCATCCGAATTCGCGGTGGATTCAGCCGCCGCTCCAACAACCCAAAGCACTCTTTTAGATTTTTTTTTCGTGATACATACGGCCCGTCCAAACTGGACTATCCACTTTTTGGTAACAAAGGAGCCAAGGAATTTGATAACATTGATTTGCGCACGTTTCAGAACTACTCATGGCATATCGGTGACAAGGAGCGCACAATTTTTCTCCGGGACCAATTCAACCGCGACCTGCAACTTGCCATGGGGCAACCGGCTGCGCGGGGCAAATTTTACCACCTGTTCATCAATGGCCACTACTGGGGCGTGTACAACACCTGCGAACGCATCAAGGCCTCCTACGGCGCCTCCTATCTCGGCGGCAAAAAGGAAAACTACGATGCGATCAAAAAGGGACGCACCTACCTGAAGGACCGCGACATGTCCATCGGCGTCATGGCTAACGATGGCAATCTTGATGCCTGGGGCCGGCTTTGTGACATCGCTCGTGAAGGTCTTGAGTTGGACGAGACTTATTTTAAGATGCTCGGCAAAAACCCGGACGGCACCGGGAATCTCAACTACGAATGCCTGCTTGAGGTGGACAACCTGATCGACTACATGCTGGTGATTTTTTATGGGGGCAACTACGACGCGCCGGTCAGTGCATGGGGGCAAAACTTCGGCCCAAACAACTGGTACGGACTTCGCCACCGCAAAAAACGGGACGGTTTCCGTTTCTTCGTGTGGGATGCTGAACACACGCTCCGCGATGTTCGCGAGGATCGCACCGGACCTTTTCCAGCCGGCAACCATTATTCCTCCAGCAACCCGCAGTGGATCTGGCAACAGTGCCTGGACAATGAGGAGTTCCGGATTCGCGTTGGCGACCGCATCCAGAAACACTTTTATAACGGGGGCGCCCTCACTCCGGACATGGTTCAGAAACAATTCCGCGAACGAATCGATGAAATCGAAATGTCAGTCGTTTGCGAATCAGCCCGATGGGGTGACTCCAGCTACACACCCTCCGGTGGCCAGGCCTCGACCGAGCGCCCTCCCCGAAACCGCGACGACGACTGGATTCATGAGATTAATCGCCTCGTCAACGATTACTTCCCCGCACGTAGCGAAATTGTTCTTTCACAGCTTTACAGACACGGGGTCATTTCCGATGTCGCTGCTCCGGTGTATCAACTCAACGGGGACAAGTCTCAGGTTTCGATTCAAGCGAGGAACGGTGACCTGTTCGTCACCACCGACGGCAGTGATCCACGACAGATTGGCGGCAAGGCATCAACCACTTCCAAACGAATCGAGTCGAATAAAACGACGCTACCCATAAAAAATACCATTCATAGCCGGGCCTTTTACAAGGACGAATGGAGTGCGTTGATTAAAATATCCAAATAACCAAGCGCTTGACCAAGCGGAAGATCAACTCCCCTTTTCAATACCCTTGAACCGCACCGTGCGCGTATCCATTTCGCGGCCGGTCAGCTTGGCCAGGCTCCCATACAGGTCCGGCCGGCGCGTCTGGATCCAACGCATGCCGACATTCATCGTCAACTGGTCAGCCTCAAGGTCGGCAACGATCATTTTGTCATCGGCCACCCACGTTTCCGTGAGAATTTCACCATAAGGATTGAAAATCATCGCGTTACCCGTTCGGACCTCGTCGCCGTCGATTCCGACGCCATTGCTAAAGATCAGGAACATTCCGTTATCATGCGCACGCGACGGCAGCCACCGCAGCAGCCATTCGCGCCCTTTTGACCCAAGAAACTCAGCCTCGATCGCCTCTCGGTTTTCGCCGCGCGCATGCCACAGCGACTGGTCGATAACACCCATGCAGCGAGGACTTGGCGTCCGGCAGCCGCCAGTCTGGTGAGGCGCGATCAATATCTCCGCCCCCTTGAGCGCCACGATGCGGGTGTTCTCAAACAGGTTATTGTCGTAGCAGATTAGGATCGCTGCACGATTACCGTTGGGGAGATCGAACACCGTGAACCTGCTGCCACTGGCGATGTGTTCGTTGACGAAGGCGTGCAACTTTCGGTGGCACACCGTTCGCCCGTCCGGCATCGCCACGACGTAACTGTTGAACATCTCGCCTTCGTCAGTGATCTCGAGCAGGCCGGCCCCGACGCTCAGGTTGTGCCGCTTGGCCAAGCGCAGCAATTCCTCCGTTGTGGGCCCGCTCGGCACCGACTCGACAAGGGCCAAGAGTTGCTCTCGGCTCAGGTCACGCAGAAACCAGTAGCCGGTGATGCACATCTCCGGAAAAACCACCAGTTCGACGCCCTGCTCCGCCGCCTCGGCGGTGAAACGGCGCACCTTCTCGAGGTTCGCCTGCTTATCGCCGGGCGCGTGTTCGAATTGTACGGAAGCAACCTTGGTGTCCTTCATCGAAACTCAGCCGACCTCGTTCAAGCCGGACGGGAACGGGTTAACCCCGTAGGCGACCTCGCGGCGGACCACGGTGAATTCGGGCTGACCGTAGTCAATGAACGGCTGGGCAGCCAGCCGGCTGCTCGCTTGGCCAAGCGACGCCCCGGCTAGAGGGGAGGTTACGTTGGGCGCATTGCCGAACCGGGTGTCGAGTACGGCCGGTCGAACACTCGCCTGCTCGCTGCCGGGGAAACGGATCGCACGGTACCGCATCGATTGATACCGCTGGTGCAGTGACAAGCCGTTATCGACCTGAATCGGCTTCACCTCTGTTTCCAAAAAATAATTCATGTCCGGGATTAAGTTCAGGCAGCAGGGCTACCAGCAGACTGCTCCGCCGTAAAGCCCGGTTTCACGATTCTCACTCCAGCTTCGGCGCGGCGAGGCGGATCAAGCCAAGCGCGATGAGCAGCGCCAGCAGCAGGACCAGTTTTTCCGTTGGAAATCCCACACCACCAGTCTTGGCGGTGAGCACTACACGCAGTTCCCGGCTGCCCTTGCCCTGCACCGATTGGCTGAAGTTCAGCACCTGGCCAACACCCGGGAGCGTGGCCTGTATTGCCCCTGTCTCGGCCTCGATCGCCTCCTGTTGCCGGACAATGCGCTCGGCCAAGCGTCGGAATGCTGTGTTGTCCTCAATGGTGTTCAGCTCCATGACCTGCTTTACCTGCGCCTGGGTGTAATTCACGCCCTTGCCCTGCTGCAGCGGAATGGCAGCCTGCTGCTGCTCGGCCTGTTGCGAGGCCACGCCGCTGTTCATCATGAAATTATTGCGGCGCATGTTGATGCCCATCATCGCCTGCTGGGTCTTTAGTTTCTGCAACTGGACGCGGGCGTCCTCGTTGAATGCGGCGTCATTTTGCGACAACTTGTAGGCCGACTCCAGCGCGCGGCGCGCCTCCCGCTGATCGCCCTCTTCAATCTTCCGGTTGCCGATCTGAAGCATCTCCTCCGCCTTCTGTGTTTGGCGCTGCTGGATTTGTTTCTCGTTGTCCAGGTACAGTTTTGAAGCACTTTGCCGAGCCTGTTCGTCTCCCCGGGAACTCACGCTGACACCTCCTTGAGGCTGCGCTGCTCGCTCCTCTTGATACGTCACCGTCGAGGCGTCCTCGTCCACCTCAATCTCCAGGCCGGTCGGCGCGTGGATCGTCCATTTCAGGTTCTCCATCGGCAGCTGAATTACCGGGCTTTGAATCGTTTTTTGCGTGGCACCGACCGGCGACTGGTAAAAGAATTCAACCATCGACCAACTGTTTTCGCCGGGGCTTTTCTCAAGCGGAATCACCACCTCTTCGTTATCCTCCCACGGCAATACTCCCTTGCTGTCAATAAACGCCGACCAAAACTCGGCCCCGTTGGGCAAGTTGACGCGCAGCTCGCGTTCCTCGCCCTGGCGAAGTTGCAACCGCACGTGCGTCACTGCGTTGGTCGAACTCGACAACTCGGTACGGAACTTGGCACTGACCACCTGCGCCGCCACAACCTCGGCAATATCCTGGTTCTGGGCGGTGACACTCAGCGTTGCTGGCTTGACGGAGCGGTAGACTAACTGCGTCTCCTCGAGATTGAGCGCGCTCTTGAGCGAGCGGGGCACCTGGCTCCACTCGACACTGTACAGCCCGTCCGGCGCCGATCCCGACTGGAGCAGGATGCGGCCCTCAGTGCGCACGCTGATGAATCCGCGTTGCAGATTCACATCGACCGCCTGCAGGCTCCGCACCTCCACCGGCTGCCCGATGGCGTCCTTGGCCAACGGAACCTGGTACGACACGGTGAGCTGGTACTTGCCGATCATGCGCCGGTCAAGTTTCACCTCCCACACCGCGCGACCATCCTCGGCGGCGGCGTCCTTGACGAAGTCGATAACCTGATCGCCGCTGAAACCGACGCCTTCTGCCGCTTCCGGCAGCGCCACGCGCAGGGTCTTCACACTGGTGTTCTCGATCTGGTACTCCAGCACGCCGCGATACTTGACCGTGCCCTGCCGGATGGAGGCATCCTGCAGGAACACCGCCTGGATCCACGGATCCACTCGCTCGACGTCGAACGACAGCGTCCAGTCTCCCTGCAACAGGCGGAATGCCAGCACCCCCCGGTCGCGGATGCCGGCCTGCTTGGGATCGAGTTGCGACACGCCCTCGCGATCCTTCATGTACACGCGGATGCCCTGCTCAGGGATGATGAACAACTGGCCGCTCTCCTTGGTCGCCTCGCGGATCGCCACGCGCGGCACCTGCCAGCTCTCGGTCTTCTCGAGTCCAGCCCCGGCGAGGTTCACCTGAAACTTTGCGTTGCCCTCGGTCTTGCCCTTGAGATGCAGCATCACAATCGTGTCGTCGCCATCCTTGATGTCCGTCCAGTGGCTCAGCGCGTTACCGGTGATCGACTCAATCTCAAGTCCAGTCGGCAAGGCAAAGCTCAACTTGAATACACCGGCGCGGGTGACTTGGGCGGCGAGGTTCACCAACAGTACGCTCCGGTCCTCCCCGAGTGACAGTCGCTGGTTGCTCGTCACGCGGATATCCGGTTGAACTGCCGAGGCATTGAGCGTCAGGCCTGCAGCGCGGCCTGAGTACCGGTAGGCACGGCGCACGGTCAACCCGGCAAACTCGCTCTGCACCGACTGGGCCATCGCCGCCGGGAAATCCTCGAGGTTGATCGGCGCGAGGCCATCCACCGAGGCGCTGTCCAGTTGCACCTCGGACCCGGTGCCGAGGGCGGCGAGACCCAGTTCGCCCGCCGCGCCATTCACGCCGAGCAGGCCAAGCGTCTTTTCGTACGGGAATGCCCCGGCTGACTGCTGCGAACGCACCTGAAGATCGAACGACGCCTTTTGCGGCGCGGCAAACTGAATTTGCAGCGTCCCAGTCTCAGGGTCGAATCGCCACGAGGCAACGAGCTTCGAGGTGACATCCGTCACCGTGATGCCGTCCGGCACGACGATGGATAACTCGCTCAACTGCCCCTGGGCCAGGCGCACCTTGAGGTCGTGCACGCCCGCGACGATCCCGGCGGTCGGGATGAAGAGCTGCTGGAACTCCGCGTAGAAGACTGGCTTCTCGATGCTCTCATCGCGCGCCTTGGGCTTCCAGTTGACGCGCGCACCCGGCTTGGGCGGCAAAACCAGGTCGACCTTGTTGATCCTATCTTTTGTGAAGGTGTGTTTCAGCGACACGGCATCCGGCGAGGTAACCTCGATTTCCTGCCCGCGCATTTCGAGCGACAACCGGTTCACCATCGCCGGCTGTGTCGGCACACTGAAGCCCCACATGCCGTTGACCTGTGTCATGCGTGTCTCATACTCAAAATCGACGTCGTACTCGCCCGCCTCGTTGGCAATGATCTGCTGTGATGTCGCCTTGCCGGCGGTGAACTGTGCCAGCTTCAGTTTGCCGTCCTTTAGATCGATGCTCTTGAGCACTGCCGGCGCAGACAGGAACTGGATGCGGCTGCCGGCCTTGGCCTCCCATTTGAGCGTCCCGGTGAGCGTCACGCGGCTGTTGGCCGCCTGGCCGCTTTGTACCATGGAGAGCAACCGCCCGCCATCCGGCTTGGCCGCTTGGGCAAGCGCGGTGCCGGAACTCAAAAACAGGCCAAGCAGGATCGCTGTCGTGGCGGTCACGGCGGGCGCGGCGCCTTCCGTTGGCTTTACCGGAGCCGGTGGTTTCGGCGCCTTGGCCGGCAGGTTGATCTGGACGGCAATGCTTGGCCAAGCGACGTGCACCAGCACAAACAGGATAACCAGCCCGGCAAAGCAGTGAACGCCATTGGGTACCAGCAGCGTCGTCCAGGCGATGAACAACCAACCGACCAGCAGGCCGCCCCTGTGCACCACATCGTCGTCCGACTTGAAGCGGTACACCCATATCCCGATGCCCACCACGGCCGGAAGGAAAATAGTAAACGAGTACAGCGCAGCGTCGACTTCGAGATTGTTCACTGTGATTGACAACACCTCGCTGGCCTTGAGTACCGACGAGGTGAACACCAACCCCGGCTCAACATGCAATGACTGCCCAGCGGCATAGGCCGCCACGAATCCCAGTAAAATCAGCGACCCCAGCATCAGGGTCCAGCCAAGGAGCTGCCCCAGCACATTCTGCCAATCCCAGCGGTGACGACCGGTGCGGGTGCCACAGCGAACGAGCAAGCCCCCGACAAACGCCGCCAAGCCGGCGATCAAGAATGCCAGGCGCAAATCGCCCCGTTTCAATAGGGCGAATCCGCTCAAGTCCTGCCGCTCGTTCGTCTGCTTGACGCTGCCAGCCACGAACTCCAGCCGGTAGTCCGGATCCGGCGTCACGTTCCACTTGGCCAGCAGCAGCGGCGAGCTGACTTTCGGCAGTGTCACGCGCACCTCACCATCGTCCGACGCCTTGGGCGCGAACTTGAGCGACACCTCAATCGGGTCGTTCGGGTTTTGCCCCTTGGGCAGCGGCACGAGGATCGTTTCACCCTGCGTGATCGGGATCACCCGCCTGCCGGCTACCTTGGCCTCCCAAAGATCAACCTCCTTCTCCAGTGCCACCTCGAAATGGGCATGGCCGCGGTTCTTCAAAAAGTATGTCGCGGTGGTCACCGCCTGGCCGTCGTTGGAAACCTGCGTCGAGAACGCCGCCCGGTCTCCCACCTGCTCCAGCGACTCCTGCCGGTTCAATGGCTTGAGACGCTTGTCGAGCGTGAATCCGCCGCCCGAGTACTGGTACGCTGCCAGAATGGGTGCGTCGAAAAGCAGCCGGTACTCCTCCGGAATTTCCGACGGCTCGAGCGCGATCAGCTCCCCCTCCACCCCGGGTTGCGACTGCTCGAACCGCTCCTTGCCGATCAGGATCGAGTAACCAGCCTCGGACTGCACATCCACCGGGCGCACCCCGTTGAACGCCAGCGTCTCGCCCTCCGGGTTGAACTGCCGTTCGAAGGTAGCCAGCAGCGTGTAGTCGCCAAACACCGTGGACTGGAAGTAGACTGTGTACGAATTGGTGAGGCTGTTGTCGGCCGCCTCGTCGAGCTTCCAGTTGCGCACGTCGCGGCCAACAAATTCCACGTTGGCGTAGTCGGCCGGTACCAGCACCTTCAACTCGCTTACCGGCTTGCCGCCGATCAGGTAGTTGAGCACCGAGCTGCCGTACACGATCCCCTGCCCGATCGAGTAGAGGTGCAGCGCATCAACCTGCAGTTCCAGTTCCATCCGCTCGACGCCGAGGTTCGCCTCCCAGCCAGTTTCCTTGATGCGATAGGCCGCCTGCAGTCCCGGTATTTTTTTTGGGAAAAAGACGACGGCGATCTCGTTCACGTCCTTCACCGCAGCAGGCACCAGCCGCAGTCCCGGGGAGGCCGACACACCGACAAACCCGCGAAAGGACTTGACCTGCACGTAGTCCAGCCGCGGGATCGTCCATGTGTCCCCCTTGATCGCCTGGTTTTGCTCCAGCCGTAGCTGGATCAAATGCCGCCCTTCGAGCGGCCGGGAGAACACCAGCCGCAGGGGACGCTGGCCGTTCTCCGCCGGGCCGAGGAAGTAATCTGCCAACGCGGCCGCTGTCAGTTGCGCCACCGTGTAGCCGTCCGGGATGCGAATTGTGAACTCCCGCAGCGGCGCATCTCGAATCTCGAGGTCAACCTCGGCGTCAAGCGTGATCTCGTTGAAGCCAAGCTGGTAGACCAACAGCTGCGAAACGGTCAGCTCCGGCAGAATGTTGTCGGCAAGTACCTCCAACTCGTAGTCGCCGCCCGAGTAGCGGTACACCAACGGCTTGAGCTTGGGGTTGTTCGCCGGCGCAGCGATCGAGCTGGCGGCGGGGAAACGGTTGGCCGAGAGCTGCGACAGGCCGTCCACGCTCACCGGCTCGAGCTGCACGGCGCCGTTGTTGACCAGCCGCAGGTGGCCTCCGTACCGCACCGGGTTAACCGGCACCAGGCGAAGGGGATGGAAGCGCACCGGGAACGCACCCAGCGGAGTCTGTGTCCGCACCACGAGATTGTAGTTGGCGGTCTGCTGTCTATTGAGCTTCACCACGAGCCGCCGTCCGTCCTCCTGTTTCTTGATGCTCCAGTTCAGGATGTTCCGCCCGTTGACGCTGACCACCTCGCCGTCCCCGATCAAGTCCAGCTCGAGGGTGCTCATCCGCCCCTGCATCACGCGGTAATCGAAATGGTTAATCTGCCGGGCCAGCCCCGCGCCGACGGCGATGTGCACCGCCGCCTCCGCCGAGTAGAACAGCTTCGGGATCACCACCGGCTTGGTTTCCTTCCAGCGGACCGACAGTCGGTCGCGCGGCGTGAGGAACAGGTCGTAAACCCCGTCCTTGACGACCGGCTTCGAGGCCGACTTGACGTCGAACGAAATTGCGCTTGGCCAACCGCTCAGCTTCACCGGCCGCAGCGCCGACGGCACGACGCCAAAATCGATGTTGTTCCAGCTGTCCTTCTCGGCAATGCGCGCGTGAAACTCGAGATTGACCGGATACGTGCCGCCCTTGGCGAACTCCAGCGTATAGGTCTCGCCAGAAAAACCGACCTTGTAATCTTTTGTCGCCGGGATCGACGCCAGCGCAGCGCCGCCGAACACGACCGGCAGCCTGCCGCCCTTCGAGTGTCGCACCTCGACGCGGCCCTTCAGCGAGAACGCCGCCACGCCGTCAGCCAGGCGCCCTTTCAAGTCAAACCCATCGAAGAAAATACGGTCGGCATCCGGATCCGATTCGGTCGTGCTAAAGGCCACCTCGGGCGTGGTGTCGCTGAACTGGAAGCTGTATGATGGTGATGACTTGGGCGACGCTTGTTCAAGCCCCTTGGTCACGCGGGTCACGCCGTTGGCCTTGGTGATCGCCAGGTCGTAGCCGGCCGCGGTGGCGACGTTGATAAGCCCGGCGTTGAGCACCGCCTGACCCTGTGGCGAGAGGCTGATCGCGTTCAATGCCGCCTTGGCCTGCGCGTGCGTGTTGCGAAAGTGCGCCGTGAATTTCACCTCACCCCTGGTCGGTTTCTCGGGATCGAACCACAGCACGAAATAACGCTGGCCACTCTTGTCGTTGCGCAGCCCCCACTCGATCGCCTGCTCGCTCTTGGCGGAAACCAGTTTCCCCTTGCCATTCACAGCGAAACGCAGCTCCTTCGTCTCGCCCTGCAGGATTTTCACCGTGCCGCTGATGTTCTGCTCCGTCTGGCCTCGGCGATGCGTGATGCGGTTCTCGGTGCGTGCCGAGTAGATCAGCTTCTCCTTTTCCTCCTCCGGCTTTCGTGGCTTGAAATCGCCGGTGATGACGAAGCCGGCTTTCTCGCCGTCGACCTCGCCGTTTATCTTGAGTTTGTCCACCTCGACGGCGGACGGTTCTGCCGCTTGGCCAAGAGCAAGCATCACTCCGGTGATTCCAATTTTTTTTATTGAGCAATTCATTGTTTTATATCGTTTTATTTTAAAATCAATTCCCGGCTAGGATGCGCGCCTTGTTGATCATCCACTCGAGCTGGGTCGGCCGGGGGTCGGTGCCGTAGATTGACGGAATGCCGGAAATCAACCCCTGCAAATCGGCCAACTGCACGCCCTGCGCGTAGGGGTTCTCCGCCAACCACTCGGCGAATGTCGCCGCCACACTACCCAGGCGCATCGCCGGGCCGGCCTGCTCCAGCGGTGTCGCGGCCGACTCGTAGGCAAGGCTCCACTCCATCTCGGTGTACTCGCTCGCAAACGGCACCTTGTAGCGCACGCGCACCACGCCCAGCGGCCCCTCGCCGTCCGGGTTCACCTGCACAACGTACAGTGCGTTGCCCGACTCGGCGGCGCTGATCTCCGCCGCGTCGATCTTGTTGTTGCGGAAATCCTCCTTCTTCAGCTGGTGCCGAAGATAGCCGACCTGACGGAACACTCTCACCCGATCAGCATTCCACTCGACCTGCACCTTCACGTCCGAGGCAGCGACCTGAAATGCACCGAGCAGTTTCTGCTCAAACTCGGCAACCGCCTGGGCCGGCTGGTTCAAAAAGCCGTACCGCCCGTCGCCGTTCCGAGCGAGTACCTCGAGCAGGTTGTCGTTGTAGCCCTCCCAGCCGATGCCGAAGCAGTCTAGCGCGATGCCCTGTTTGCGGTGGCTCTCCACGGTCTTGCGGAGCTGGTAAGGATCGACGTTGCCCATGTTCGCCGCGCCGTCGGTGAGCAAAATCACGCGGTTGTTGCCGCCGCGGATGAAGTTTTTTTTCGCCGTTTCGTATGCCAACGCGAGCGCCTTTTCGACGTGCGTACCGCCCTGCGGAATCCAGCCACTTGCCTTCTTCAAGAATGCCTCGCGGTTGCCGCCGCGCATACCGTCGGCGCGCAACTCCGGCGTGCGTGAGAACGTGATCAGGCTGACACGGTCGCTTGGCGTCAACTTGCGGGCCAGCACATCAAGTGCCTGCTGCACGATGCTCACGCGATCCTCGCGCTCCATCGAGCCGGAGTTGTCCAGCAGGCATACCAGGTTGACCGCGCGCCCCCGCTGGCGGCCAAGCGCGGCGGTGCGAACGGAAAACCGGATGAAATCGCGGTCATGCGCGAATGGCGACCGCGCGCGTTCCCAGTGAAAGGCCAGCGGCTCGCCGGCGCGCGGCATCGGGTCGCGATACTCAAGCGAGTTCAAAAACTCCTCGCTGCGCACGTTGGCCGGGGCCGGCAGCTTGTCGGCCTGCAGACTGGCGAGAGCGATCTTGAACGACACGTCGCTGACGTTCAGCGAGAAGGTGGAGAAATTGTTCTCGGCGGTGACCGTCTCCGGGCGTGGCGTGTACACGACCGACGGCGTGGGCGACTTGGCCGGCAGTTTCGCATCCTTGAGTTTCTCAACGAGTTGTTTTTCCTCCCGCTTGGCCTCTGGCAACCGGGACGATCTGCTGGCGCTCTGCGGCTTTGCCGCGGGCGTCGGCAATTTCTTGTTGGCGGCCGGTTTGCCCTTGCGCCGCAGCAACTCCCGGTTGGCCGTGATGGAAGACTTCGGCTGCCGCGTCGACTGGCTCTTGCGCCTCTTGTCGGTATGTTTCTCCGCCAACCGCTGCTGCCGATCGCTCCCGAGCGCCGGCGACTCGGCCAGCACGTCCTTGTCCTGCTTGGCCAAGTACTGGCTTTGGCGGGCGGACTCGCCTGAAGTGCGGCCCCTTTCACTGGGTGCCTTTGTGTCGGCGCTCCGTTCCATTTGCACCACTGACAGATCATCGGTTGCCTTCTCCAGTTCGGCCCTTTTTTTGAACATCCGTCCGAGCGTCGGGACCTCGCCCAACGTCAGCACCTCCGCCTGGCCGCTCTCCTTCGCAACTTCATCGTCCAGGACGACACCCAGCGCAACTGCCCCCCCCACCGGTGCCCCAGCCTCTGCCAGAATTGATTCGCTCTGAAAGTAAAGCACCTCTGCACCGGATTGATCTCGTTCCAAGCTTTTCCCGAACGGCGTTGATTTGTCCGCCGCAAACCAGCGCACATTCTGTCCATTGAGCGACTCGCTCTCCACCTCGTCGCCGGCGGCTATGTTGAACGCTTGGCCAAGCACCACCGACTCGCCCTCGGGCGACTCCAGGGCGGAACGGCCGGAGTATTTGCGGGTGCCCTTCGCACCCAGTGTCTTGTCCGAATCCCGAGCCGCCTGGCCTCCCCCAAAGCCGTAGAGTTTGCCGTCCTCCCCCGCTTCCCCGTCGCGATCGGCATCAAGTCCCGAAAAGGGAGCGCCAGCGACCCCACCGGAAACCGGTCCCGCCGCAACTCCGCTATTGTTCACCGGCTGCCCCACAGCGAGGCCGTCCGCGTGCGCATCGAGGACAAAACCACCCCCTCCCATGCCCATGCCGCCCGTGCCTACCGGCAGTGCCAGATCCGCAAGCTCCCTCTTCGACGCAATCTGGGGGCGATTGCGGGCGCGGCCCACACTGCGGCCGCCATCGGGTTTGCCCCGCGCGGGTGTCACCTCGGTTGCGGCAGTCGAGCGATCCCCCTCGGCAAGCAGTGGCGCGGCCTCCTCACCCGACTCATCGTACAGCACCGTGCCCTCGCTATCCTCCTCGATACTGCCCGCCAAAAAATCCACCTTCCCACTGATATGATCCCGGGAGGGCGAGGGAGCACTTTCGGACGACGGCACCGTCTGATCGGTTGCTCTCCTCTCGTTGGCGACCTGCACTCCCTTGACACGGGCATAGTTTCCAACACCCGCGACGTCCGCTCGCAACTTCTCCTCTGTCTCAACGCGTTCCCCAAACTGCTCAACCGGTTTACTGTTTGCCGCCACAACCAACCCGTCCTTGGACTTAGCCAAGCTCGGCAGGAGCAAACCGGCGGTGACAAACAGCACCGCACACACGGCGGCGGCGATGGCCAAGGCCTTGCGGAAATCAAGCCGCACAATATCGCGCTTAACAAAGCCAGGCTTGCTCCGAAAAAGCTGCTTCAACTTGCTGCGCCGCTTGCCAGCCAGACGCGATTTCGGCGACTTGGCTTTTGGTGCTTGGCCAACATCGAGTGCCTCGTTGAGTAGCGGCAGTGTCTGTTCGATCTCGGCGCAGAACTTTGTCAAGGCGGCGTCGGTCTTCAGTTGCTCGCGTAATTGCTCCTCCTCGAATGGGCTGGCCTCGCCCAGCAGCATCGCGACAACGCGCGCCTCAAGTTGCTCGCGAAACGGTTTCGGTTTGTGTTCAGTAGAGTCGCTCATGGATGTATCCAGATCGTTTCAGCGCGGTGGCAAGTTTCCTCAGCGACGTGTGAAGGATGTACCCCACATTGGTCACCGTCAGGCCGGTGCGCTCACTCATTTGTTTATAAGAGAGCCCGTCCTCGAATCTCAGCCGAACCAGTTGCTGACTCCGGTCATCCAGTTGCTCAATGCAGGCGCGCGCCTGGGCCACGGCCTCCATCCGCACCATCCTCTCGTCCGGTGCGGGTGATGTCGGCGGCTCCGCACCATGAGTCTCCTCCGGGGCGAACCCGACGGGCACTACCTTCTGGCGCTCGCGATGATGCGTCATGGCCAGGTTGAATACCGTGCGGTACAACCACGGCCTTGGCACGCTCACCTCAGCGTAGGCGGCGTGCAGGCGCGCGAACGCCTCCTGCACAATCTCCTGCGCCTGTTCCCCGTCCTGCACCATCTTAATGGCATACGCCAACAGCGGTGATTCGCATTGGCGAAACACCTCCTCGATCGCCTCCTTCCTCGGAGCGGTCTCAGCCTGCGGGTCGTTCATGGACTGGGAAGCACCTTTCACACGCGTCTGCATGGGAGTCTGCTTGTCCTGCTGTCTTTTCGAGACATTCAACAATGCTCTCATATTCATGACGGCCTTGATCGGTTTTTATTAGGGAAGATTTACCAGAGCCCGGTCCATTCAGGGCAAAGCCAACTATCAAGACCGATATTACACCCAATTGTTCAATAAGTTGGAGAAAAACAGAATCATCGCAGATTGGTTCAGTTCTAAGAAATTCAACCGTTGCCTATGAATGTCGGTGGTGTTTCAATTCTGCCGATGTCGTTTTTCCGAAAAATCGGGCAAGGGAGCTTGCTGCTGGCCGCGCTTGGCATGAGCCAGGTGCGCGCAGAACAGACTCTGCCAAACATTCTCTGGATCACCAGCGAGGACAACGGGCCGCACCTAGGCTGCTACGGCGACTCGTACGCGGTCACGCCAAACCTCGACCGCTTGGCCAAGCGTAGCATCCGCTACACCAAGGCCAGTTCGACCGCGCCGGTCTGCGCCCCGGCCCGAACCACGATCATCTCCGGGATCTACCCACCCGCCACCGGGGCCGAGCATATGCGCAGCATGACACGCCTCCCGGCCGAATTCAAAATGTACCCGGCCTACCTGCGCGAGCTTGGCTACTATTGCACGAATAACTCCAAGGAGGATTACAACCTCGAGAAGGTCGGTCCGGTCTGGAACGAAAGCGGGCGCAAAGCGCACTGGAAAAACCGGCCCGACGGCAAACCGTTCTTCGCCATCTTCAACCACACCATCAGCCACGAGAGCCAGATTCGAAACAAGATCAACGCAACAGATCGCATTCACGACCCAGCCATGGTGCGGCTCCCTGCCTACCACCCCGACACTCCTGAGGTGCGTAAGGATTGGGCACAGTATTACGACCGCATCACTATGATGGACAAACTCGTGGGTAAAAACCTGAGAGAGATTGAGGAATCCGGGCTAACAAACGACACGATTGTCTTCTACTACGGTGACCACGGCTCCGGTATGCCACGCAGCAAACGGTGGCCGTATTTCTCCGGGCTGAACGTACCACTCATCGTACATGTGCCGGAAAAATTCAAGCACCTCGCCCCGCCGGAATACAAAACCGGTGGCAGCACGGACCGACTCGTCGGCTTTATCGATCTCGCCCCCACCCTCCTCAGTATCGCCGGCGTCAAACCCCCGGAGCACATGCAGGGCCATGCATTCATGGGGCAACACACGGCACCCGCGCAAAAGTTCAGCTATGGCTTTCGCGGCCGGATGGACGAGCGTTACGACATGGTTCGTACGGTATTTGATGGACGCCACGTTTACATCCGCAACTACATGCCCCACAAACCGTATGGGCAATACCTCGATTATATGTTCCAGACGCCGACCACGCGCGTCTGGCGCGACCTGTTCCGTGCCGGCAAACTCAACGCTGCGCAGTCCGTCTTTTGGCAGACCAAGCCGGCGGAGGAACTGTACGACCTTGAGGCCGATCCCGACGAAGTTCGCAATCTCGCCAAATCAAAGGAACACGCAGCTATCCTCAAGCGCCTACGCAAGGCCCACCGCAACTGGGCCAAGGACGTGCGCGACATTGGTTTTTTGCCGGAGGCCGAGATTCATTCCCGCGCCGGCGATGCCTCCCCGTACGAGATGGGCCACGACGACAGCCGGTACGATTTTGATGCTATTTTCCTAGCTGCCAACGCTGCGTCAAGCAAGGGCAAAAAAAACACCGAGCGACTGGCCAAACTCATCAAGAGCGATGACAGTGCCGTGCGCTACTGGGCCTCAATGGGCTACCTCATCCGCGGCAAAAACGGTATCCGCAATGGGCGCGGGGCATTAATCGCCGCGCTCAGGGACGAGTCGCCAAGCGTCCGAATTATTGCGGCCGAGGCACTGGGGCGTTACGGCAGGAAAGCCGAAGCCCGACAAGCCGCCGAGGCGCTGATGCAGTACGCCGACCCGGCGAAAAACGGCATCGCCCTCTCGATGCTTGCCCTCAACGCGTTGGATCTCCTCGGAAAACACGCTGATCCACACAGGGAGGTCATCGGCAAACTGGCGCGCATCGATCCCAAGGCCAACCCACGGATGAGAAACTACGCCAACCGACTGATTGACCACATCCTTAGGGACTCGAAGTAGCCAAACGCTTGGCCAAGCGGCCATCCCATGCAGTACACGGCACACGTCCTGAACGGCTTCAATCCACTCGAGGCGTTGGAAGATGAGTGGCGGTGGCTGTTCAACCAAGCCGAGTCGCCGAATCCGTTTTTTTCCGCCGAGTGGGTGTTCACTTGGCTCAATCACCGGGGTGGACGGGTGTTCCCCGTGACACTCATCGTGCGCGACGCTGACAACCGTCTTGTCGCCACCTGGCCGTTTTTTGAGTACGCGGCGATTGGTGGGCGCGGACTTTGGGTCAGCCTTTCGGATATCGCAAACTGCCTCGAGCCACTGGTCATCCGACGTGACGAAACCCTACTCAAAACCGTCTTCGAGGCGCTTGCCCAACTGCTCGAAGATTACCGGTTCATCTGGATTCCCCTGCTGCGCGGTCAATGGGTGCGTGACCACCTCGAGCCCGCGCTGGCCTCCTTTCCCAACCTGACGACTATCCGGAATCGCTCCCCGAACCACTTCATCGACCTGGGTACTCAGCCCGATTTCGAGGGATACATCAATGGCACGGTCGGTGCCAAGACACGCAAATCACTCCGCTACGACGCCCGTCACGTTGAACAATTCGGCCAAGTCGAGTACGTCACCTACCGCACACCGGACGACCTGCTGCACTTCGAGGTGGAGATGCGCTCCATCGAGAAAGTCAGTTGGAAGGGGCGGGAGAGATTGGGACAACTGACCGGGAGGGGTTCGGAGGAATTTTTTCACGAACTTCTGCCGAAGCTGATGGCGCTTGGCCAAGCGGAGATCACCGCGCTGCGCCTCAACCAGATGGCGATCGCCTTCGAGATTGCCATCCGCCAGCCCGGCTACTACGGCTTTTTTCACATCGCCTACCTGCCAGACTACCACCGGCACTCACCCGGCAAGCTGTTAATGCTGCACAACATCGAGCGGGCGATCCGCGAGGGCTGCACGGAGTTCGACTTCATGCAGGGCGGCCACGACTACAAGCAGAAGTTCTGTACCGGCACTCGCGGACTGATGGATGCCTTCCTCTGCCAGTGCTCGTTTGCGGGCCGACTGAACCATTGGGTGTCGCGCCTCTTCACCCGCCGGAAGTCGAACTAACCGCGGCTGGCGCGAATCTCCCACGACCGCCACGGCCACGTCGAAACCGGTTTCCCCGGCCTCACACCACAATCTTAGCGGACTTGATGCAATATGATTGTTCGGCTACGGCACACGCAGCCATATCAAAAAATGGAGCGGCTGTCGACTGATACAGAAGAGCGTAAAACTTAATTCCTCGAAAATCGAAGAACCAACCACGGGATGAGGAACAACAGGAATGCAGCCAGCTTGAATGCTCCCATTAGGAAGTAATTCACTATCTTCACGTCATAGGAAAATTGTTCCATTTTAGCTTCCTCGACCCCAAGCGTCGCACCATGGATGCCAACCGCCCAATCCCATGCGACAACCGTCAACAGAAACCAGAACAAAAGGAAGCCAAACGACACCAAAAATGCTCGGAAACAAAATCGCTCCGCCGCCCGGCAGCAGTGGCTTGATGAAGCAGCCATGAGCGAGTACTACGCCTTGGGCAAACGCTTGCAATAGAAATCAGGATTAAGTAAATCCCATGTTGGCAAGGCTCGCCTCTTCGGTTATCAACCGGGCATGCAATCTGCACTTCGACTACTCACTCTGTTTCTTTGCACGCTTGGAGGATCCCTTGGCCAAGCGGATACCCAAGCCAAGAAGCCCAACATTATCCTTGTCATCACAGACGACCAGGGCTTCGGGCCAGTTGGACGGCATGGGCATCCGTGGATCAAGACGCCCAACCTCAACAAACTGTACGACACCAGCACGCGATTCACGCGGTTCATGGTCAGTCCGACATGCGCGCCGACGCGTAGCGCGCTGATGACCGGCCGGCACCCGATGAAAAACGGCGTGACGCATACCATCCTCGAGCGCGAACGCATGACCCTCAAGGCCACCACATTGCCACAGGTCCTAAAGCGGGCCGGCTACACCAGCGGTATTTTCGGCAAATGGCACCTCGGCGATGAGGAGGCTTATCAGCCTCACAACCGCGGCTTCGACGAGGCCTTCATCCATGGCGCAGGCGGCATTGGGCAAGCTTACAACTGCAGTTGCGCTGACGCACCTGGCAACAAATACTTCGACCCCATCATCCGTCACAACGGTTCATTCGTGAAAACCAAGGGCTTCTGCACGGATTTGTTTTTCAACGCTGCGCTAGGCTGGATCAAACAGAAGAAAGATAGCGATGCACCGTTCTTCGCTTACATCACCACCAACGCGCCACACGGGCCGTTCATCGCGCCGCCTAAGAACGCCAAGCGCTTCACCGACCGCGGCTTTGCCGCCCGGCAAGCGGGCTTTTACGGGATGATCGAGAATATCGACGAAAACATGGGGCGCCTGATGGGCAAAATGATGGAATGGGATTTATTCAAGAACACAATTTTGATTTTCATGAGCGACAACGGCATGACCGGCGGTGGCTCAGGGCGCAAAGGACAGCCGGTGGCCGAGGGCTATCCGTTTTACAACGCCAGCATGAAAGGTCTGAAGGGCAGCGCCGATGAAGGCGGTGTGCGCGTACCATTCTTCGTACGCTGGGATGCTCAGTGGGAATGCGGGCGCAACATCGACACCCTCAGCGCGCACATCGACGTGCTGCCCACCTTCGCGGATATCGCTGGTATCAAGACGCTACCCAAGGGCCAGGTCGAGGGCCGTAGTATGTTGCCACTGCTGTCGGGTAAAAAGAAATCGCTGCAAGATCGATACCTCTTCACCCACAAGGGTCGCTGGAAAACAGGTGCGAACCCGGATGATTTCAAGTGGATAAATTATGCCGTGCGCAGCGAGCGCTACCGATTCGTGGGCGGCGGTACTGCCATAAGCGTTTCCGAACGACAGCGCAAGGAAGGCGTTTCACCAAAAGACGCACTCTTTGACATGACAAAGGATCCCGGCCAAACTACCAACATCATTGAGCAACAACCCGTGGTGGCCACAAAAATGCGCACTGCCTTCGCGCAGTTTTGGAAAGAAGCCCGACCGTTGATGGTCAATGAAGGCGTGCCTATGTCCGCCACTCGCCCCTTTCACGTCTGGTACGCCGAACAGATCAAAAACGGCGGCATCCCCGATTGGAAAGCCCCGAAGCTCTAAACCAGATCAAGGAACCCCCAATAAATTTCAAACATTGAAAGTAACTAAACTCTGCGAGCCTCTGCGCCTCTACATCCTCTGTGTTTTAATCATAGCCGCACCGGCACTTGACGCCGCAAAGCAGACCAATTTTCTATTCTTCCTTGTAGACGACATGGGCTGGGCGGACATCGGGGCCAACGGCAGCACGTTCCACGAGACACCGAACATTGACCAGTTGGCCAGGAGCGGGATGCGTTTCACGCATGGCTATGCCGCCGGATCCGTTTGCAGCCCGACACGCGCCAGCATCATGACCGGAAGGCATCCGGTGCGCGTCGATATCACCGACTGGATTCCCGGCCAGCCCAACCGCCCCACAAACCCCCTGCTCCACCCCGACGACCGCCGCCATTTGCCCCTTGAGGAAGTCACCATTGCCGAAGTACTCAAAGAGCATGGCTACCAGACTTTCTTCGCCGGCAAATGGCATCTCGGCGACAAAGGCCATTGGCCGACCGACCAGGGTTTCGACATGAACATCGGAGGCCACCAGCGCGGCTCACCTCCTGGCGGCTACTATGCGCCTTGGACTAACCCCACCCTTAAAGCCAAGCACAAGGGGGAATACCTCACCGAACGCCTCACCGAGGAATCTCTCAAATTCCTGAAAGAGCGAGACCAAACCAAGCCGTTCCTGCTCTATCTTTCCTACTACAACATCCACACTCCAATACAGGCGTACAACAAACACATCGACCATTATCAATCCAAGGCGGCCAAGGCGTTCGAAGGCAAAACGCCGACTGAACCGGAGCACGATGGCACCAACCGCCTGCGACAGGACAACTCAGCGTTGGCCTCGATGGTGGCCGCCGTGGACGACAGCGTCGGTGCGCTTCTGAGCAAGTTGACTGAGCTTAAACTCGACAAAAACACCGTCGTCATATTTTTTAGCGACAACGGAGGCCTTAGCACCCTCCAGCGTGGACGCTCCGGCCCCGGTTGCAACCTCCCGCTCCGGGCCGGCAAGGGCTGGCTGTACGAAGGCGGCGTGCGCGAACCTACGATCATCCGTGCCCCCGAGGTCACACAACCAAATAGTGTCTCTCACAAACCGATGGTTAGCATGGATTTCTTCCCGACCATGCTCGATCTGGCTGGCCTCCCGCTTCGTCCCAAACTGCACATCGACGGGCAAAGCCTCATACCCCAACTCAAAGGCAACGAGTACGGTATGCGAACCTTCTACTGGCATTACCCTCATTACCATGGCTCCGCATGGAAACCGGGGGCCTCCATCCGCGAAGGTGACTGGAAGCTCATCGAGTTTTATCATTACGACAAATTCGAGCTGTACAACCTTGCCAATGACCCCAGCGAACGCAACAACTTGGCCAAGGCCAATCCCGCCGAGGTCAAGCGGCTGCGGGCTAAACTTGCCGCTTGGCAAAAGCGTATGAAAGCGAAGATGCCTGCACCGAACACCAACTACGACCCCAGCGCCTAACCAACGAAGCACAAGACCGAGAAAATAATGAGCGGTTATAATAAGATCGCCTTCCTCGGCACCGGCCTAATGGGGGAACCGATGTGTCACAATCTGCTTGAAGCCGGATTGCCGCTTACCGTGTGGAATCGTAGTCTGGCCAAGGCCGAGCCGTTGTCCAAGCGCGGAGCTGTCGTCGCCGTCACACCGCAAAGCGCTGTTGCCGGTGCCGACGTGGTCATCACCATGCTCTCCGACGGACCGGCGGTGTCGGCAGTGATGTTCGATCAGGACACAACCGACTCCATCCGTGAAGGCGCCACACACATCGACATGGGCTCCATCGGTGCCGACGAGGCCATCAACCACGCCAAGCGCCACGCCGAGCAGGGAGTACACTACCTCGACGCCCCAGTCTCTGGAGGCACCCGGGGCGCAGCGGCCGGCGAACTAGCCATCATGGCCGGTGGCGATGCCAGCACCTTTTCGGCGATGCAGCCAGTCTTCACTCCGCTTGGCCAAGCAACCCATGTCGGGCCAAGTGGCTGCGGGCAATTAGCCAAGCTGGCCAACCAAGTGATCGTCGCCATCACCATTGGCGCGGTGAGCGAGGCGTTCATATTGGCTGGTGGTGGCGGTGCGGATCGAGCGAAAATACGGGAGGCGTTGCAGGGCGGCTTTGCCTCCAGTCGCATTCTCACCGAGCACGGCCAACGCATGGTCGAGCGAACCTTCGAACCGGGCGGCCCGGCGAAATTTCAAGTCAAAGATTTACAAAACGCACTGAAGACCGCAGACCAACTTGGGCTCGACCTCCCGATCACAAAGCTAATCCACAAACTGTTCGACGGCATGGTTAATAGCGGCAAGGCGGACATGGATCACAGCGGCCTGCTTACTCATCTCGAGGAACTCAACAACATCTCATTTACCTAAATGAAAGTCATCATCACCGGCGGAGGTGGATTCCTCGGTTCCCAACTCGCGAGCAAAATCCTCAATCAGGGAACCCTCACCGGCCAGAGTGGCGCACCAGAACCCATCGAGCAAATAGTGCTCATTGATGCCCGCTTTTCCATGCCTCAAACAGACGAACGAATTAAGGAGATTAACGGCGACATCGGTGACAGAGATTTAATCGAGTCAGCCATTGACGGCTGCACCGATGTCTCCATCTTCCACCTTGCATCGATGGTCAGCGGCGAGTGCGAGGAGCGCTATGATGATGCCCTGCGTGTGAATCTTGACGGTGGTCGAAACATCTTCGAGGCCGCACGCATGATCGGAGGCCGGCCGCGTGTGGTGTTTGCCAGCAGCATCGCCTGTTTTGGTGGCGCCGCAATGCCCACACCGGTGAGCGATCTGGCCAAGCGCACACCCCAAACGACCTACGGCATGACCAAGGCGATTTGCGAACTGCTCGTAAACGACCACTCACGCAAGGGCCATTTTGACGGCCGATCCGCCCGGCTCCCGACCGTGATCATCCGCCCCGGCAAACCCAACGCCGCCGCATCAAGCTGGGCCAGTGGGATGTTCCGCGAGCCGCTCAACGGCGAGACCTGCGAATTGCCGGTTCACCGCGATCAACCGCACCCAATGACCGGCTTCCGCACCGTCGTTGACTCGTTCATCACGCTGCATGAGGCACCGGAGGAACGCTTAGGTGATGACCGTGCATACTGCTTGCCCGCCCACCAAGTCACCCCAGCCATGGCCGAAACAGTCTTGAATGAATTGGCCGGGGAGAAAACACTCGCGCTTGGCCAAGTGTCCAATGCCTTCGACCCGCGTATCCAGGCAATCGTCGACAATTGGCCCACATCCGTGGACAGCTCGCGTGCCATGGCGCTTGGCCTACCCATGCCCCCACCACTTAAACAGATTGTCGAGCAATACCTGGAAGCGTTTGTTCAAACGGAGTAAAACAAAAACCTTTGCCGACTGGCGACCTTTTACGCAGTCTGTCGCCACCGATCATAATGCGACACAAGCCAATCAATAACAAACTCTTCGTACAGAACCGCCAACAACTCGCGAAGTTGATGGCACCCAAGGCCTTGGCCGCCCTGAACGCGAACGACGTGTTACCGACCAATGCTGACGGCACCTTGCCAATGCAGCCGAACGCCGACCTGTTTTACCTGAGCGGCATCGAGCAGGAGGAAAGCATCTTGGTGATGTTCCCTGATGCCGAGGAGGAAAAGAACAGGGAAATTCTGTTCCTCCGTGAACCGAACGAACATCTGAAAATCTGGGAGGGCTACAAGCACACAAAGGAGGACGCGCGAAAAATCTCCGGTATCAAAAACATCCAGTGGTTGTCGGAATTCCCAGTGATGTTTCGCTCGTTGATGTGCGAAGCAGAATCAGCCTATTTGAATAGCAATGAATACAAACGAGCCAAAGTCGAAGTGGAAACTCGCGATGCGCGTTTCATCCATCAATGCCGGAAGGATTTCCCACTACACACCTATCGCCGACTCGCTCCGTTGTTGCATCAGTTGCGCGTGGTGAAGACGGATCTGGAGCTCGAACTACTCAAGGAGGCGGTGAACATCACAGCAAAAGGATTCCATCGAACGCTGCGGTTTGTGAAACCGGGTGTGACCGAGTACGAGGTGGAAGCCGAATTGTCGCGCGAATTCATACGTCGTCGCGGCAAATTCGCCTACACGCCCATTGTCGCCACAGGGAAGAACAACTGTGTCCTGCATTATCTGCAGAATGATCAAGTCTGCCGAAAGGGCCAACTACTACTAATGGATGTGGCTTCCAGCTATGCCAACTACAACGCTGATCTCACTCGAACTATCCCGGTGAGCGGCAAGTTCAGTCGTCGACAAAAACGGGTTTACAACGCAGTCCTGTGCGTGCTGCGTGCGAGCATTAAAAGCGCCACAATTGGCAAACTTCACCGTGACTGGACCAAGGAAGCCCAAGCCCACATGAATGAGGAGCTGCTGAAACTCGACCTTCTCAAGACCAGCCAAGTAAAGAAGCAAACCCCCGACAACCCCGCCTGCCGCAAATACTTCATGCATGGCCTCGGCCACCCATTGGGGCTCGACGTACACGACGTTGGTGACACCAACGCACCTTTCACCCCCGGCACCGTGCTCACCGTGGAACCGGGCATTTACCTGCCGGACGAGGGCTTCGGAATCCGACTCGAGGATGACATCGTCGTGACTGAGGGTGGCCCGGTCAACTTGATGGCCAAGATTCCGATCGAGGCTGACGAGATCGAGTCCATTATGAACCGCTGAACCCTCATGAACCCTCGGTTACTGATTGCTGCCTTGCTTGGTTTTGCATCGCTTGGCCATGCGAATTCATTCGACAAGGACAAACTGGTCGCATGGTGCATTGTTCCTTTCGATGCCAAGGAGCGCGGACCAGCGGCGCGGGCCAAGATGCTGGCGCGCTTGGGCCTCAAACGCGTGGCCTACGATTGGCGCGAACGGCATATAGATGAATTCGAGGAGGAAATCCTCCAGTACAAAAAACACGAGCTCGAATACTTTGCCTTCTGGGGCGCTCATGAGGAGGCGTTTCGCCTGTTTTCGAAACACAGGATTCACCCGCAGATATGGATCACCGCGCCCAGTCCGGAGGGCGAATCACGGGAAGGGCGCTTGGCCGCAGCAGCCAAGGTGCTGTCACCGTTTGTGAAACGCACACGGCAACTTGGCAGCAAGCTTGGCCTCTACAACCACGGCGGTCAGGGCGGCGAGCCGACCAACCTCGTAGCCCTTTGCGAGTATCTCCGGATGCATCAAGACGCCAAACATGTCGGCATCGTTTACAATTTCCACCATGGGCACGGGCATATAACGGATTTCGAGAAATCCCTGAAGCTGATGCAACCGTACCTACTCTGCCTCAATCTAAACGGGATGAACGACAATGCTCGGCCAAAAATTGTGCCGCTTGGGCAAGGACAACATGAAGCGACCATGCTTCGAATCGTCCGCCAATCCGGCTATAAAGGGCCGCTAGGCATTCTTGATCATCGCAGTGATACCGATTCCGAAATCGCCCTGCGTGAGAACCTCGATGGCATGCAAAAACTGCTTAAGCAGATCGATGCCAAGGAGGCGCTTGAGTCCTATCAAGATTAATTTCACCTTAGCAGGCAAAAAACAGGGCGGCTTGGGAGCCGCCCTGCACAATGAATGGAGTGCCCGAGGCCGTTGTCCCTAACCACCTCAACCAAGCAGCCTTAACGCCGCCGACGGAAGTAAGTTGGCCTGGGCCAGCATGGCACTGCCCGTCTGTACCAGTATGTTGTAACGGGCGAAGTTGGTGCTCTCCTGGGCGACATCGACATCCCTGATCCGACTGCTAGCCGCCGCGATGTTTTCACTCGATATGGACAACTGCTGTTCCGTCATGTTCAACCTCTGGATATTGGCACCTGCCTTGGCACGCATATCGGCCAAGGTCTGGATGGCAGTCTTGATGTTGGTCAACGCCGTCGACGCATTCGACGTACTCGAGATCGACGTGCTGGTCGCGTTGTAGATGGTAGCCAGGCCGGTGGTCGCCACGGCACTTGTCATGTTCACCGCATTCATGCTGAATGTGTTGGCATCACTGTCAATGGTCACAGCTTCCTGGGTACTTGAAAACAACGTCACGCCATTGAATTTCTTCTCCCCAATGTCGCTGATGTAATTCTGCAACTGCTGGAACTCAACGGTGTAGTTGGATCGATCCGTGTCGCTTTTTGTGACGTCCTTCGAAAGGACTGTCAGTTCACTCATGCGCTCAAGCGCTGTCTGAACCTTTTCCAGAAAGCCGTCCTGCGTTTGAACAAAGGAAACTGCATTCCCCACGTTAGCACTTGCGGCTTGAGTTCGTTTCAATTGAGCATCGAGCTTGAGCACCTGTGCCAAGCCGGCCGCATCGTCAGATGAATTGACTATTTTGCTTCCGGATGAAAGGCGAGCCAGTGACTCACCCAGCTTTGTAGTGGATTCAGATAACAGGCGAGCAGCTCTTACTGCTGTAGTATTGGTGTTGATTATCATAAGACATCTCCATTTGTCGTTTTATTTAGCGTCCATGCGTGGAGGACCTTTTTCATCGGCGTCTTCCGTTCTCCATGCGGCATTAGGCTATGCCACTTGTCAACAAGCATTATCGACAAGGAGCCGATAAACTTTAGTCAAAAATGAGATTTTCTAAAATTCCTCCAACCCTTTTAATATCAATACTTTAGATTACTTTTGAGCAAAGAAATCGGTAATTTTTTGACTGATCTCACGGATGGGAGCAGACCAATCTCCCGGTTCCGCCTGGCGAAATAGCGTGGTGCCGGGGTACCAAGGAGAGTCGTCCCGGCCGAGCATCCAGCGCCAATCTGGGCCGTAAGGGAGCAACACCCAAACCGCTTGCCCAAGTGCGCCGGCTAAGTGGGCAATGGATGAATCGATTGTAATCACTAAGTCCAGTGTCGCGACAAGGCGGGCAGTCTCGTGGAAGTCAACCGGATCACCCAGACTCTCCTTTAGGTTCCCAGTCGCGGACATCTCACAGTCTCCCTGGGCAATTTGCAGGCTGACGAAGTCGATTTGCGGCAACTCCAGCAACGGACTTAATGTCTCATAAGTCATCGACCGGTTCCGGTCGTTGTCGTGGCATGGATTGCCGGCCCAGCACAAGCCTACCCTCAACCGGTTTTCGGTGGGCGGCCTGTAGATCTTTCCAACATGGACATAAGGTGTTTCGTTCGGTATCGACGCTACTTCAGAGCAAAACACCCCCCCCAAGTCGATCAATGAAACCTGATAGTCCACCGGTGGCAGCGCGCCTCCCCTAGGGATCACTTCACCCACTTCAGCCACGGTCTCAAACAGACGCACTAGTTGAGGCTGGGCCTCAAGCACCACCTCGGCCCCCATCTCAGCAACCCATGGCACGAAACGTACGAATTGAATCGCATCCCCAAACCCTTGTTCATCCCAAAGCAAAATACGCTTGCTAGTGAGCGGCTGCCCTTTCCATTCCGGGATTTCTTGGTGGCGTTTGGCGTTCTGAAGCGATTCAGTGTCCCAACGCCAGCGATTCTCTATCCAACCTTCACGGTACTCGCCGTTGAGTAACAGCGCATGCGCCAGATCACGGTGTGCCTCGGCGAAATCGGGGTGCGCCTCGATCGTCTCGCGGAGTAACCGAATTGCCTCCGGGACTTGGCCAAGTTCCCGGATTGTGTTGGCCAAACTGGCTTTTAACAACCGATCACCCGGATCTGCAAACACCCCGCTGCGGAACGAATCGGCCGCTTGGGCAAGCGCATTCAATCCCCGCAATGCATTGCCTTTGGCTAGCCAAGCGGATGGCTCAGCGGGATCGAGTTGGACAGATCGTTCGGCCGCCTCCAAGGCTTGGGAAAAGCGGCCCAGCAGTTTCAACGCCTGAGACAGGTTAATCCACGCCTCCGTGAATTGTGGCTGCACTTCAGTGGCTGCACGATATGCCACGATGGCCGCCTCGATCGAGCCGGCCTGCTGGCGAGCCAAGCCCCGGTTATAATTGACAACAGGATTTTCAGGGGCAACCTCCAGCGCGTCGTCAAACAACCGCAGCGCGTCATCTAATTTGCCGCATTTGGCACGTTCAATTCCCTCTTGCAGCAGTGCGTTAGCTCTGTCTTGCTCGGACATGCGGCATTTGTCCCATTGCCCACCCCCCTGTCGCAATGGTTTTCTGGCGCAATCGAAACTTACCCTTTGGATCAATCTTGTCTAAGCTGCCCGCGCATGATTCGTAATATCATTTTCGACTGGTCAGGTACGCTGGTGAACGACCTGCCCGGCGTCTGGAAGGCGACCAACCACGTCCTCAAGCAGGCTGGCGTCCCGGCGCTCACACTGGATGAATTCCGCAACGAGTTTCAGTTGCCATTCACCAGGTTTTACGAACGGTTCACACCAGATATCCCACTCGAGACGCTCGAGGGCTGGTTCCACGGTAGTTTCCGGGAAGTGTGCGGCGAAGTCACCGCCCTGCCCCATGCGAACGAGTTCCTTGAGTTTTGCAAGACAAGGAAAATCCGCTGCTTCATACTCAGCACGGTCAACTCCGGCTACTTCACCGTACAAGCAGCTAACGCCGGGATGGATGGTTGCTTTGAAAAACTTTACCTTGGCATCTGGGATAAGCGGGAGAAAATCGACGAGATTATTCAGGAAAACAACCTGCTGAAAGATGAGACGTTGTACATCGGAGACATGCAGCACGATATCGAAACGGCGCATCACGGCGACATCCACTCCTGCGCACTCCTCACCGGTTATAACACGCTCGACCAACTCCGCCAAAGCAGGCCCACCATCATCGTAACGCATCTCGATGAGTTAAAGACGCTCTTGCTAGCCAACGACCTGTCCTTGCCAATCGTCCATGGCCAAAGCGGCAACGACCGGAGACCCATACCCACCGTCGGCGCGCTAATTTACAACGCGCTTGGTCAAGTGTTGATGGTGCGCACAGACAAGTGGTCCGGCAAATGGGGCATCCCAGGCGGCAAGATTGAATACGGTGAAACATCCGTGGAGGCCCTCCGACGCGAGGTCGCGGAGGAAACCAGCCTTCAGATTGCCGACATTGAATTTGTGCTTTCGCAAGACTGCATCAACTCGGCGGAATTTTACCGGCCCGAACATTTCATCCTGCTCAACTACACCTGCCGCTGCGCCGGTGAAACCGATGTCACCCTCAATGAAGAAGCCCAGACATTTTGCTGGGTGAGCGAAAGCGAGGCATTAGCCCTTGCTCTAAACAAGCCCACCCGAACGCTGCTGGACGCTGTAACAACCCGCGAACCGGAGCCAATCGATGCCTGACTGCATCACCATCAAGGACTTGGAGGTCCAGTTTCACATCGGCGTACCGGACGAGGAACGGGCGGAGCCTCAAAAACTGCTCATCACTATTCAGATGACACATGACCTTTGCCCAAGCGGGGCCTCCGACAACTTGGAGCAGACGATCGATTACCACTCCGTCTGTCAATCGGTGAGAGCGCTGGGCCGAACGCGTCGCTGGAAACTCCTTGAGGCGCTGGCCGACGATATTTGTGAACTGGTGCTACAGGAATTCAAACCAACCAACGTACGCGTTATGATCAAAAAATTCATCCTCCCTGATACCGACTGGGTTAGCGTTGAATTAAATCGCCCTTGATATAGCTGTTTGCAGAAGCTTTGAATAATCAAAGATTGCTTTGCCCAACTCAATTCATGGATAATTCGCCCGACCAGTTAACATGTTTTCGACATCAACTGTAAGTTTCATCAAGTTTCAAATGGCCGCACTGGCCACTGTATTGATATTCCCCCATTACAGCGCCTTTGGTGAGCGAAATCTCAGATACCTCGAAAAGGGCGAAAAACAACCACTTAAGGTAAAAAAAATCCTCAATTGGGACTCATTGGGCAAGCGACACCAATCGAGCCCGGATGAACTTGATGTGGGTTTCGAGTTTCATTTCCAAAACAAAATGGATAAAGAGGTTCGAATCACCCGCGCCTTCACCTCCTGCGGTTGCACAGTAGCCAAACTCCCCAAAACGCCTTGGATCATCAATCCCGGCCAAAAAGGAACCATCCCCATCACCATGGATTTGCGGGGCAAAACTGGAATTATTATCAAGGAGAGTACGATTATCACCAACCTTGGAACCATCATTCTGACCACCAAGGTCTCTATCGGATCCGCGAATGGCTCCCTGGTCGTTAAGCGTGCCCGATCAGCTGAAGAACGCGCAGCCAACCTTAGGCTGGCTGTAAAAAATCGACAGGCAGTTTTTCAACAAGACTGTATCGAGTGCCATGTCAAGCCTACCATCGGAAAACGGGGCAAACAACTTTACGCAACCGCCTGCGGAATCTGCCATGATGCAATAAACCGCGCACCATTTGTCACTGAACTTCGTGCGTTATCCAAAGGGAAAGATAAAGCATATTGGAATATGTGGATTACCGACAGCAAGTCGGGATCACTAATGCCAGCCTTTGCAAAGAAGCACGGAGGACCTCTCGACGACTTGCAGATCAAGTCGCTTGTGGCCTATCTGACTCGAATTTTCCCACGCGAGATCAAAACCAAAAAAGCCGTACAAGCAGCCGCCACTGCCAAGGTGCCGCCACTCAAATGAGCGGTTTATTGATCACCTTCGAGGGCATTGAGGGGTGTGGCAAATCGACCCAGATCGAACGTTTGGCCAAGCAGTTGCCCAAGGTTGGCCGCCAAGTCGTAACCTTGCGCGAGCCTGGCGGCACCCCTATCGGCGAGGCGATCCGCGAAGTTGTCAAGCATCCTCCCGGCGATGCCACGATCTCGCCAGATGCGGAGTTGCTGCTTATGAATGCCAGTCGCGCACAGCTTGTTCAAGAAGCGATCCGCCCAGCCCTGGCCAAAGGCGCCGTCGTACTATGCGACCGTTTTTACGACTCATCGCTGGCCTATCAAGGCTTCGGACGCGAACTCGACATGGCCAAGGTTCAGCAAGCAATCGATTTGGCCGTTGGCGATACCAAGCCGAATCTGACACTGCTTCTCGACATTCCTTTGAGCGTCAGTCAAGACCGCGTCTCTGCCCGACATGAATTAACCGCTGAATTACAGGATCAATTCGATGAATCCGGAGCGAATTTTTTCAAACGAGTCCTCGATGGATTCCACACCTTAGCCAAGGCTGAACCTGACCGTTTTCAGATTATTAACGGAGACCAATCCCTTAACAATGTCACTGAAGAAATTTGGGGCAGCATCCAATCTCATCTCTGAAATTATAGCATGGAAAATCAAAATACCCTCCCAAGCCGTCGTCAAGCGTATTGGCGTGCGAACATCCGCATTCTGATCACTCTCTTGTCGATCTGGTTTATCGTATCTTTTGGTTGCAGCATTTTGCTCGTAGAACAACTCAACCAAATTGAAATTGGCGGATTCAAACTCGGTTTTTGGATGGCACAGCAGGGGTCCATATATGTGTTCGTGGCCCTGATTTTCGCTTACGTAAGGTTAATGAACAAACTTGACCGTGAATTCAAATTCGAGGATAGCGAATAACACAAAGACAAATAAATGGACGTAAAAATCTGGACTTACATTGTTGTTGGCCTGTCGTTCGCCCTCTACATAGGCATCGCGATCTGGAGCAAGGCTTCATCAACTAAGGAATTCTACGTGGCGGGCGGCAGTGTCAGCCCTATTTCAAACGGTATGGCTACCGCGGCCGACTGGATGAGCGCTGCCTCGTTTATCTCGATGGCTGGCATGATTGCCTTTGCCGGATACGGTGGTTCGGTCTTTCTCATGGGCTGGACCGGAGGCTATGTACTGCTTGCTTTAATGCTAGCGCCGTACATGCGCAAATACGGCAAATTCACCGTGCCGGAATTCATCGGTGAACGGTTCTATTCAAAAACCGCCCGTATTGTTGCCGTCATCTGCCTCATTATCGTGTCCGTCACTTACGTTATCGGGCAGATGAAGGGTGTCGGCGTTGCCTTCTCCCGTTTTCTTGAAACCGACTACAACACCGGCTTGTACATTGGGATGGGTATCGTCTTCTTCTACGCTGTACTTGGTGGAATGAAGGGCATCACATTCACACAGATCGCACAGTATGTTGTTTTGATTTTTGCATACACGGTCCCAGCCATTTTCATTTCCCTCAATCTCACCGGCAACCCGATCCCGCAGCTTGGCCTCGGCGGGTCGGTTGCTGACGGCACACCACTGCTGGAAAAATTAGACAAGGTTATTCAGGATTTAGGCTTCAACCAATACACCACAGCCGTCAATGGCAACAAGTTGAACATGTTCGTCTATACGATGACGCTCATGATCGGCACCGCCGGCTTGCCACATGTAATCATTCGCTTCTTCACCGTGCCGAAAGTAAGCGACGCGCGCTTGTCCGCCGGCTGGGCGCTAGTCTTCATTGCCATCCTGTACACCACCGCCCCCGCTGTCGCCGCTATGGCCCGTCTTAATCTTACCGAAACCATCCAACCCGGCCGCGTTGGTGAGGCCACAGGAAGTCTCGAATACGAAAAACGCCCCGAGTGGTTCAAGAATTGGGAAAAAACCGGCCTGCTCAAATTTGAGGACAAAAACAGAGACGGCCGCATCCAGTATTACAACGACCAAGACAAAACCTTTGCCACAAAGGCCGCCGAATACGGCTGGGCAGGCAACGAAATGACCACTGTAGATAATGACATTATCGTACTGGCCAACCCCGAAATTGCCAACCTGCCCGGGTGGGTGATTGCGCTGGTGGTGGCTGGCGGACTAGCTGCTGCACTCTCCACTGCTGCTGGTCTACTTCTCGCGATTTCCTCAGCTATCTCGCACGACCTCCTTAAGGGCATTCTGCGACCGGATATTTCTGAAAAAAAGGAACTCAATGCCAGCCGTTTGGCCATGGTCGCCGCAATCGCAGTGGCCGGTTACTTTGGATTGAACCCTCCTGACTTCGCCGCCGGGACGGTGGCCATCGCCTTCGGCTTGGCCGCCTCATCGATTTTCCCGGTGTTGATGTTGGGCATTTTCTCAAAGAAAATGAACCGTCAGGGAGCAGTAGCCGGGATGATCGCCGGCATGAGTGTCACGTTGCTTTACGTGTTTCAGCACAAGGGCATTCTGTTCATTTCCAGCACCAGTTTTCTGGGAAGTATGGAGCCGAATTGGTTCCTCGGCATCACACCGAATGCATTCGGAGCCATCGGTGCCTTGGTCAATTTTGCCGTCGCGTTTGCTGCCTCGAAGACCGCAGCAGATGCCCCGCAGGAGGTACAGGACTTGGTTGAGAGCATCCGTGTCCCAAGCAAGGACTGACGATCAACCGCCGATTAACTCACGCAACTGGCTTACTGGCACACAGTTTTTGAAGACCATCTGCAGGTTCTTCTGTTCGCCATCCTTGTCTGTGTAGTAGAGCGACTCGGTGCTGGTCACGATGCCAACCACCTGCCCTGATTCGTTCAGTACTGGCGCGCCACTTGATCCCCGGCCAAAGTCGGCCGTAATCGACATCGCCGGCACGCGGCGGCGATTGCGCTGTGTCATGAAATACCTCGCTACCCGCCCCTCGCTCAAAGTGTAAAAATGCTGGTTCGGATGGCTGAACAAGGAGACCTTGGCCCCTACCGGTGCCGCTTGGCCAAGCGTCACGGGAGACACACCTGTCTCCGGAACACGCAACACAGCCAGGTCATAACGCTCACTCGCGGCGACCACCGACTCAACCATGAACACTCGGCCGTCAAACAACCGTACTGCGAGCGCAGCACGCTCCGGCTGATTCACCACGTGATAGTTCGTCACCACCAGGTCGTCCGCAATCAGGAATCCGCTTGCCGGAGCCACATGCCATCGCGTGCAACGATCACATTTATATACCCCACCAACCACAACGACCGCTTCCCGCTTGTGCTTCAGTTGCCCCCGTTGCCCATCTGGCAGGCGAATACTAACGCTCGGTTCCTTTTTCAATTGCCCAATCAACGATTCCATCGAAACCGGTTTCCCGGAATCCATCATTCTCGATGCCTCACGCGTCATTCGGCCGATGATCGCCCGGTCATCAATCACCGCCGTCTTGGCTGTTGTCTTCGAATTGCCGCCGCTTGGCTGAGTGCTCGCACATCCAGCCAAGGACAGGGCCATCGACAGCCACAACGCTTGGTATATCTTCATCTTCACCCGGTGAATCTAGCGCAATCCCTACTTGGCATCGAGCGCTTCGTGACCTCAAATGCACCGGAATGGCTCTGCCCAAGTACATCCGGGAAACCGACCATGGCGTAATACTGGCCATCCGCGTTCAGCCGCGTGCCTCGCGGGATGAAATCATCGCCGATCCCGGGAGAGAGCAACTGAAAGTTCGCATCACCGCGCCCCCCGTCGACTCCGCCGCCAACAAGGCGCTGCTCAAGTTCATCGCCAAGTCGCTCGGCCTCCCACCCTGCAACGTCACCCTCATTCGCGGCGATAAAAATCGCAGCAAAACCCTCCTCATCACTGGCACCAAAGCGGCATCGATACAGGCAAAACTCCACATTTAACTTGAGACGCTCCCGCCCGCTCACTAGTTTTGCCCCGTGAAAAACATCCGAACGAACGCTGCCCTGCTCTGCTCACTGATGGCCGCGACCGTTGGTTGCCATTTCCAGATCGAAACCAGCGGCACGCGCTTCCCGCACAAACCCGCCGCCACGGCAACGATGTACACGGTCGAGATCATCGTCGTTGACAACGCAAACAACAAACAGATCACTCATCCAAAACTGATCGTCCTCGGTGGTCAAAAAGCCACGATGGAAATCACAGACAAGGACGGCCAAACCATCAGTGTCGATGTGTTCATCAAGGAACATGGCCAACATAAAACCGGCACGCTGAGTTACAGCATCCATAGCGAAGACCGGAAAGTCTCAGGCCAATTTCATATCCCAGTCGGCGAACCTACCCATCTTCAAACTGGCGATTTCACGTTGGACGCGACAATCACACCGCAACCAGCCAAGCAGTGAACCCCGCCGCAACCGATGCCACGTCGGAATGCTGGCACGTCTGGGTGGACACCGGCGGCACCTTCACCGACTGCCTCGCCACCGACCCACACGGGCACACCCTCCGATTCAAGGTGCTCTCCAGCAGTTGCCTCCGCGGCACCCTCACCGCCATCGACTCACCAAACGAGATTGCGATCGAGTTGTCCCAACCGCTCTTCGCCGGCTTCGCGCTTGGCCAGCAATTCCGCCTCCTAGGCCAAGCCGATGAACCGATTGAAATCACCGGGCACGACTCCCCTAATCAACTCCGATTGGCCAAGCCGCTGCCGAGCGGCACAGCGCTTGATCAGCCGATCGAGATCGCCTTCGCCGACGAGGCCCCCATTCTCGCAGCCCGCATTGCCACCGGCACACCCGCGAACCAGCCGCTCCCGCCGATGGCCATGCAGTTGGCCACCACCCGCGGCACCAACGCGTTGCTCGAGGAAAAAGGCGCCGAGGTCACCCTGTTTATTACGAGAGGTTTCGAGGATTTGCTGGTCATCGGCGACCAAAAACGACCTGACCTTTTTGCGCTTAACATCCAAAAACCGACACCACTAACCGCCAAAGTCGTTGGTGTTCAGGAACGCCTCGATGCGCTTGGCCAAACGGTGAAGCCGCTCACCCTCCCGCAAGTCGCGCCGCCGGAAAATGAAAACCAATCTGCCGCTGTCGTCTGCCTGCACAGTCATCGAAATCCAGAACACGAGCAACACTTGGCCAGCCACCTCCGCGACGCCGGCTGGCGACACGTCTCCGTGTCGAGCGAGTTGGCCCCGTTTATAAAGGTGTTGCCGCGGGCCGAGACCGCGGTTGTCGATGCTTACCTTGCACCCATCATGTCGCGCTATCTCGACGGCGTGGAGCGTGAACTGAGCAACGGCAAACTCCGCGTGATGACCAGCGCGGGCGGACTTGTCCCGCACACCGACTATCGTGCCAAGGACAGTCTGCTCAGCGGCCCGGCCGGCGGAGTCGTTGGAGCCGCAATGGCCGGTCGACAGGCCGGTTTCGAGCGGATCATCGGGTTCGACATGGGCGGCACGAGCACCGATGTCTGCCGCTTCGACGGCGACTTCGTTTATCGATTTGAGCACCGAGTCGGGCGTGCTCGGGTGCTCGCCCCGGTGCTCGCCATCGAGACGGTCGCTGCCGGTGGCGGCTCGATATGCGGTTACAACGGAGACGAACTGTTCGTAGGCCCGGAAAGTGCGGGCGCGAACCCCGGCCCTGCCTGCTACGATTCGGACGGTCCGCTGACAATCACCGACGTCAACCTACTCCTCGGCCGGCTCGATCCAAAGCAGTTTAGCATCCCGGTCAATCCCGCCGCTGCTCTAGCCGCTCTTGAGCAGGTTCGCCGCTCAATTCCCGATCCACCGCCCGCTTCCGAGTTGCTCTCTGGTTTTCTGGACATCGCCAATGAGCGGATGGCTGATGCGATCCGCACAATCTCCATTCGCGAAGGGTACGATCCCTGCGACTACGCGCTGGTCGCCTTTGGCGGTGCCGGCGGCCAACACGCCTGTGCTATCGCGGAAAAACTCGGTGTCGGCACTGTTCTTTGCCCTGATGACGCTGGGTTGCTCAGCGCACGGGGCCTGCGGGAAGCTGTCATGGAGCGGTTCGCCGAACGGCAGATTCTGCAGACGCTCGACACTCTTGATCAAGCGCTCGGTGACGTATTCGCCGAACTCCAAACCGCCGCGCTAGGCGCAATCAAGGCTGAAGGATTCAAAGACGAACAAGTCATCATCCGCCGCCGACTCGTTTCGCTCCGTCATGAGGGGCAGGAATCAGCCGAGGAAATCGCCTTCGATACGACAACCGACTTGGCCGCGGCATTCCGTGAGCGGTACGAAAACCTTTTCGGCTACTGGCCGGACAACAAATCGATTGAGGTCGTCTCTGCACGGGTCATCGCTTCGACACATCCGCCATCGATTCTGACGGAAACATTTAATGACCCAACGGGTGAACCAATCAACGAGCCTATCCTTAACCGTGAATCACTGAACATCGGTCAGCGCCTCAACGGCCCCGCGATCGTGCAAGATCGTTTTTGCACCGTCGCCGTGGATGTAAACTGGGTCGGAACGCTTGGCTCCGAGGGGACGCTGAAACTGGCTCGCTCCGCCGTGGTCAAAGAGGACGGCAACGCAGTGCACTCGCCACTGGTTGAACTGGAACTGTTCACGAATCGGTTCGGCTCAATCGTAGAGGAGATGGGCCAACTACTGCAGCGCACCGCCGTCTCGACCAATGTCAAGGAACGACTCGACTACTCCTGCGCGTTGCTCGATCGCAACGGTCAACTCGTCGTCAACGCGCCGCACATCCCGGTGCACCTCGGCGCGCTTGGCCTCTGCGTCCGCTCCGTCGCGCCTTTGCAAGCACTTGCCCCAGGAGACATGATCATCACCAACCACCCGGGTCACGGCGGCTCGCACCTGCCGGACATCACCGTGATCAGCCCAGTGTTTGATGAGGCTAAACAACTCCTCGGCTATGTGGCCAACCGGGCGCACCACGCAGAACTTGGCGGGATCAGCCCCGGCTCAATGCCGCCCCAGGCTAGATCGCTGGCCGATGAAGGCGTTGTCATTCCACCGACTTTTCTTTATCGCCGCGGCAAAGCCCGGTTTTGCGAGTTCGAAAAAAGACTGAGCGACGGATCGAATCCTTCGCGATCTCCGAAGGACAACCTAGCAGACCTCAACGCACAAGCCGCTGCCAACCTGCTTGGCTGCCAAGCACTCCAGCACTTGGCAGCGATTCACGGCCCCGCGAAGATCGCCAACCACATGCATCAAATCCGGCAGCGCGCGACCAACGCCATCGCCCGGCGGATCGACACCCTTGATCCAGGACGGCATTCCGCCATCGAGACGCTCGACGACGGCACTCGACTGACCGCCGCAATCGAGGTTGGTAACGGAAAAATCCGCATCGATTTCACTGGCACCGACCCGCTGCATCCCGGCAACTTCAACGCCACACCTGCGATTGTCCAAAGCGCAGTGATTTATGTCGTCCGCCTGCTCGTCAATGAACCGGTGCCACTGAATGAGGGGCTGATGGATCACGTCGAGATTTTCCTACCCCGCTGCCTCCTTAACCCCGAATTTCCCGATAACCCCGATCAGGCGCCACCCGTTGTCGGCGGCAATGTCGAGACGAGTCAGCGCCTCGTGAATCTGCTTCTCAAACCTCTCGGGATCGTCGCTGCCAGCCAGGGGACGATGAACAACCTGATCTTCGGCAACGAGCGATGCAGCTATTACGAAACCATCTGCGGCGGCGCCGGCGCTGGGCCAGGTTTTGACGGCGCCGATGCAGTACACTCACACATGACCAACACCGCCATTACAGATCCGGAGATTTTGGAATGGCGGTTTCCAGTCCGACTTGAACAATTCGCCATCCGCAAGAATTCCGGCGGCAACGGCTTGTTCACAGGCGGAGATGGCATCATCCGGGAAATGCTTTTCACCGAGCCTGTTACACTCTCACTCCTTACACAAAACCGCACTCAGGGACCGTACGGATTAAACGGTGGTCAATCCGGGCATGCCGGCCAACAGCACTTGGTCAAACATGGTGGAAAAAAAATGGAACTTGGCCCCGTCACCCAGGAAGCCGTGCTAGCAGGTGACCGTTTGGTCATCAAGACCCCCGGCGGCGGCGGTTGGGGCTAGGAGAGAATCCCGTGAACGACTTCGCCTGCGACGCCAGTTAATCGTACGTCAAGGCCGGCATGGCGGTAGGTCAACCTCTCGTGATCCATGCCTAGGATGTGCAGGATCGTGGCGTGCAGGTCACGCATGTGAACAGGGTTTAGGACTGCAGTATCGCCGATTTCGTCGGTTGACCCATACGAAAAACCGGGCCTCACGCCCGCACCGGCAAGCCATGTCGTGAAACCGCGCGGATTGTGGTCGCGCCCGTCGCCACTCTGCGAGAACGGCGTGCGCCCAAACTCGCCACCCCACCAAACGAGCGTCTCCTCGAGCAGGCCGCGTTCCTTCAGGTCAGCCAGCAACCCGGCGACCGGCTTGTCGGTGGCCCGGGCGTGGTCCATGTGCAGCGGCATGTTGCTGTGCTGATCCCAGCGCGGGTTGGTGCTCTCGTCCGCATAATTCAACTGAATGAACCGCACGCCGGCCTCGGCGAGCCGGCGCCCCATCAGGCATTGCTTACCAAAGTCATCCGTTGCCTTCGAGCCGATGCCGTAACGCTCGCGCACCGACTCCGGCTCGCCCGAGATATCGAAAATCTCCGGGGCGTTCATCTGCATGCGCCATGCCAACTCGTATGACTCAACGATGGCATCGAGCTGGTCATCCTGCGGGCGCCTGGCCAATTGTGCGCGATTTAGTTCTTGCAGGAACTGTAAGTTGCGCAATTGCTCGGCATGCGACAATGACGGGTTCACTGCGTTGCGCAGCGTTGCTTCACTCGCCGGTTGTCCAGCCTTACCAATCGCAGTCCCCTGATGGATCGCCGGAAGGAAAGCACTTGAGTAGTTGCGCGGCCCACCCTTGGACGCGGACGGCTGCAGCACCACAAATCCAGGGAGGTTTTGATTTTCGGTGCCAAGACCGTAGGTCACCCAGCTGCCCATCGACGGACGCACCAGATTCGTCGCGCCAGTGTGCATGAACAGTGTCGATGGCCCGTGCGCCACGCCCTCGGTCTGCATCGACTTAATAAAGCATAAATCATCCACCATCTGCGCGGTGTAAGGGAACAAATCCGATACATGCTGGCTGCATTGACCGTACTGCTTGAAGCCCCACAGCGGCTTCATAAGCTTCCGTTTGCTCTTCTTGCCGAACGTGCCGAACCGCACCCCTGTGAAGTCATAATCACTGCCGTGGTTTTTGATTAGCTCCGGCTTGAAGTCGTAGGTGTCGACATGGCTAGGCCCGCCGGCCATGAAAATGAAAATCACCCGCTTGGCCCGCGGCGCAAACATCGGCGACCGCTGCAACAGGGTTGTCGAACCGGTGGCCGCGCCGCCTTGGCTACACAGCCCCGCCAACGCCAGTGAGCCAAAACCACACGCTGTGGTCTTCAGCATCTCCCTGCGACTGATCGACTGCATGTGAGTAGGGTACTCCATCTACCTCGCCCGTCAATCCAAGGTTCGGAAATCCACACTTGCAAGCAAAGAATGCAACAACACCGTCCAACCTCTGGTGCCTGCTTGGCCGAGGAACTCCAGTGCCAAACCGGCCTCGTCCGCCCTCGGCGGGCGGCCTAGCACAAGCCGGTAGGCGATGCGCAAACGCACAGTGTCCGTTGCGTCAATTCTTGCCAGGCGTTCTCCTGCACGTCTGGTCTCGGCGTTCACAAACGGGCTGTTCAGCATGTACAATGCCTGTGTGGGCAGCGTGGTTTCGGTTCGACGACCGGTCGTCACATTCGGGTTGGCAGCATTAAACACTTCCATCACCTCGAGCATTGAGTTGCGAAAAAACGGCACATACACGCTTCGACGCACGGTATCGAACTCATATCCCAGGTCGTACTGCGAAAACTTCCGGATCGTGGGGCCACCTTGCTGCATGCTTAATTGCCCGCTCAACAACAGAATCGTGTCACGGATTGCCTCGGCTGAAAGGCGCTTCCGATTTGCACGCCAGAGCAAACGATTCTGGGGATCATCAGTTTGGCCGGCACTCTCACCGGTCGATGCCCGTCGATAGGCATTCGACAACACAATCTGGCGGATCATACCCTTGACCGACCAGCCGCCATCGACAAACCGCCAAGCCAACCAGTCGAGCAACCCTGCGTGGCTGGGAAGCTCTCCGGTTTTGCCAAAATTGTCCGGCGTACGCACCAGTCCATGACCCAGCAGATGATGCCAGATCCGGTTGACCATCACGCGACTTGTCAACGGATTGTCACCACTCGCCACCCACTCGGCCAACTCGAGTCGACCACTCCTGCCGGCGGCAATCGTCGGCTGCGCAACTTTTTTTGTTTTACTGGCAACTTGAAGAAAACCACGGGGCACAACTGCACCTTTGTTGCGAATTTCACCACGAATATGCACATGCCAGTCGCCGGTGTGCTTCTCGTCCTGCACCGACATCGCCTTTGGCAAGTCCGTTGGCTTGGTTTTCTTGAGCATATCCAGGCGCCTAACAAAGCGATCAACCTCACCCCGCAACTTAGCCAAGCGCTTCTCTAGTCCGGAATCCTTTTCCAGTTCCGCGATCGGCATGAATACCACCGCATCAGCGATTACCACATCGCTGGTGTGATCGTTCGAAATCGAGACAACCGCCTTGCCTCTGGAAAATTGAAAGCGGCCCAGGGCCTTGAAGTTGTTGTTGATCGGCGGTTTCTCGCGTTGATTGACAAGAATCGTCGTCGGACCACCGGCGTGCCCGATCGTCACCGGCGCCTTTCGGGCGCGATTCGCCCCGGCTGTGTAGCCGAAACGCACCTCATACTCGCCAGTTTCCGGCAACTCCGCAGTGAAAACGACCTTCTTCTGCCCCTTGCCTTCGCCCTTGTCGTGAATGTAGTTGTCGCCAAAAAACGTCTTGTTGCTCGTCGACTTCATCCATTCGCCGACTTTCTCCGCATGCAGATCATCAACAACGATGCCCGCCCCACTCTGGATCGCCTCGAGTTGCAGCAGTTCTTTCTTTGCTGCCTTTAGCGCGACGTTGGCTTCCTTGGTCTCCGCGGCATGCTTATCGACCGCCTTTTTCAGTACCGGCTCCAGCAACAAGTCACGCGCCACCCAGCCAGAGACGTTGCCCGGCACGAGCGACTGGGTACTGCGAAAGATGCCTGCCAGCGCGTAGTAGTCATCCATCGGGATCGGGTCAGATTTATGTTCATGGCAACGCACACAACCGAGCGTCATGCCAAGGAATGCCCTACCGATGGTGACAATCTGCTCATCGACCACCTCCATCCGCAGCAGTTCCTTGTCCTGCAACTCGTAGTTGTGCGGCCCCAGCGCTAGGAATCCAGCGGCAACGAATTGCTCATTGCGCTGTTCACGACTCGAGGCCGGCAAGAGGTCGCCGGCAATCTGCTCGCGAATAAAGTCATCGAACGGTTTATCATCATTAAACGCGTCAATCACATAGTCACGAAATCTCCACGCATCCTTGAACATCAAGCTCCGCCCACCGCCGCTGCTCTCCGCGAAGCGCGCCACATCCAACCAGTGCCGCCCCCATGTTTCTCCAAACTGCGGTGAACCTAGCAGGCGATCCACCAACCGTGCGTACGCCTCCTGCGATGGATCGGCCAAAAAATCGTCAATCTGCTCCGGGGTCGGCGGCAATCCAATCAGGTCGAAGTAAAGCCGGCGTAACAGCGTCTCCGTCTTAGCCAAACCGACCGGTTCGACACCCTCCTTGGCCAGGCGCGCGAGGATGAACCGATCGATTGCGCCCAGGTTGTCCTCTTGGACGAGTATTGGGTTCATCTTCGGCAAAGCGTGATTAACCACCGGACGAAACGACCAGAATTCGCGCCCCTTGGCCAGATCGGTTCCCTTGCCCCTTTCTACAACTTGGGAAACACGCGAATCCGGAGCTCCGGTCTCTACCCACTTGACCAACGCTGCGCGCTCGTGCTCGGCGAGCTTGTACTTGGGCGGCATTTGCAGATCACCATCCTCGTAACTTACAGCGCGCAGCAGCAGGCTACCTTCCGCATCGCCAGGCACAATCGCCGGCCCGGAGTCACCACCAGTCTCCCATCCATGCCGACTATCCAACAGCAAACCACCCTTTACTTTCTCAGCCTCAGTGGAGTGGCACTTATAACAATGCTTGTGCAACAGCGGCCTAATCTCCTTTTCAAAAAAAGCAAATTCCCCAGCAGCCTGAGCACTGGAATACCCGACTATCAGCAAAGAAAATAGGGCTAATTTAATCAAAATCTTACCATTCTGATATTCGCATCAGGAATCAACCCAACTGCAGCAATCTAAACAAACTACTCCCTATATGTCACCTTAAATTCAATATATGCCACTTAAGCCCCAGAATGAGCTAGGCTAAGTCCGGGTTTTCAAAAGTCCTATATTTCACCTATTCAGCAACAACCTTCACATCATCAATGAACCATCCTTCCTGAAGATTGAAGTCATCTGTGGACAACCTGAATTCAACGATAATTTTTCGAGCCAGACTGTCAGGTTTTAGACGGATGGACTGCATCTCCCAACCATTAGTCGCTCCCGAAGCTTCATATGGCTCGTCAAGGGTTTCCTCTGTTTCGGCATCTAGAACAACCACGGAAACCTTGTGGAACGCAATTTCAGAATCCACCTTTCTATATTCTGAAAAACTCAAGGTTGCTTGAACCTTTTTGTCACTGAGATCTATTACTGGTGAGCGTAAATACGATTCTGTGAATGGTTCGAAATCAGCCCCCAACCCGGTCGCGTAAACATTGCTCCCGCTGTATGCTTTGCCCGGACCGGTGTTAGGCACACCCAGTTCCCAGTTATCCCCTTCCCCTCCATGAGTCCAACCCTCACCGCCATCTTCAAAATCGTCGAAGAAGAGCGGTGGAGGATCCAGCGCAACAATACGATAAAAATTATTCTCATTCTGCTCGCTGGAGAATGTTGCTTTAAAGTCACCATTCCCAAGATTTCCTAACTCCATTCCAGCTTGTTCAGACCATCCTTGATCACCAAGCTCAGCCTTGGTCTCAACCAAATAATTCCTGCTGCTAAATGGACTGTAAAAATGAATATCCACTTTGTTCTCATTGACGGAGATTGACCTGATATTGAGAGGTTCAAACTCCTCATTCAGCGGCTTACCCGCCAAGCCATTTTGATAGATGCCAGAAATTTCCACTTCGCTCAGGCCTCGTTGCCAGATTCCCATGTCATCCAGCAACCCATCATACAGACGAGCAATATCAAGACTGGGCCCGTAATTACCTATGATCAGAGGATCACTGTTAATTGCGCCCAGTTGGGCTGACATGGCTTGGCCAACAGCTTCACCGTTCTTGAACCATTGAACCTTGCCCCCCTTGTAGACAAATGCGTAGTGCTGCCAAGTCCCCACCTCCCAAGTATTACCGGGTGAGGAATAAGGTGTTTTGTTGACACCATGAGTCCGAACTACACCCCCTCCCAACAGAACCATATCAAAGTTGACCGCCTTTCTAAAAACCCGATCATAAGACCCAAACTCCTCAATATTCATCCATAATGACACCGTTGCTTCATTGGCTAAGTTTAAAAGGTCATTATGAGGAACGGATATCAAGTCGTCATCACCATCAAAAGCGATTGCACCTCCAACTCTCCCCGGCACACCAAACCCTTCATCGAAGTTTTCAAGTGTTCCGTTTATCTTATTCCCGCTTGAATCCTGCAAGGTCTCCCCCTCAGACTCGTCAAAGGTGTAATATGCAACCAACCCGCTTGTAATGGCATCGAGTCGATCGATCTCGAGGATAGCAGCATCACTGGTGACGCTCCCCTTCTCATTTGTAACTTTTACATTATAGTCACCTGACTGATCAGCGCTCAGTTTTGCCAGCACGAACGAGCTTGAAGTCGCCCCCTCGATGGCTTCACCTTTGAAATACCATTGATAAGCAACCGGCCGTTTTCCGGTAACCATGACCTCAAACACGGCGGTGGTGCCTTCCAGTTTTTTCTGGGACCTGGGTTGGGAGATCACCACGGGTGCCCCGGAAATGTCGCGCCCTGCCAACTCCAGTATTTCCGCTTCCGACAGGGGTCTGGACCAGATGGCGACTTCGTCCAGTATGCCATCAACATTTCTCGCTAAACCCTGATCATCATAACTTCCTATGAACAGGTCATCAGAATTTGACTCACCTAAAACGCCTTTCTCGGGTTGCCCTATCCGAAATCCGTCCTTGTAGAAAATAATCTTCCCCGCCTTGTAGACGACAGTGAAATGCTGCCAACTATCAATTTCAACAGAACCCTGGACGGTGTTTACCTCGTTTGCTTTCCTATTGACCGTGCTTGCTATAGCGCCAGTGTCCGATCTTACAATCAGCGATTTCCTCACAGTTCCCGGGTCGTCGATCAATCTAAGGGAGAAATGATCACCTTTCCTCAATATCCAACTTGAAGATCTCGTGTAAGTCCCGGCATTTTCCTCTGGACCATAAGAACCCGGCTTAATCCAGAAAGAAAACGTCGCTTCTGCTCCAAGCGCCAGTGTTTCATCATCAACCACAGACAAATATGCCATCTCCCCGTCCAATTCCACCCCCTTAGCAACCTTCCCTTCAACCCAATGGGATGATTCATCGGCAAAATCTATCAAGTCTGCATTGTTGTCGTTTTTTGAGCTATCAACCGCAACTTCACCCCCTTGCTCATTAAGTTTCCAAAATGCCTGCCTGGCTGTGTCCAATCCTTCCACCGGAAGCACGGTTACATTTGCTGACTCGCTGAAAACCTCCCCAACAGAGTTCGACACCCGAACCTTGTAGGATCCGGAGTCTTCTTTCGTGGTGTCTTCAATCATCAAGGTTTTCTCCGTTGCCCAGCGAAGCGGTTCTTCTCCCTTGAGCCAAAGATATTTCATTGGTGGCGTCCCCGAAGCAATTGCGGTCAGTCTGATTGAGCCTCCCTCATAGGTGTCCATTGAACCGGGATCCTGTGTGATCGCCGGGGCAGTTTGTGCATCGGGATTTAGTTCATTGGTAAACAGAGCACTAACTTCCTCTTCACTCAAAGGTTTGCTCCAAATCATTACCTCATCCATTAAACCATCGAAAAAATTACCACTATCATCAGAGCCGATGCGCAGCGGTAATCCAGCGTCATCAACTGGTGCGGGAACAGCAATGATGCCTTTTTGCTCTCCATTAAGATACACGATCGCATTTTCACCATCGAACACCCCAACTATATGGTTCCACTCACCAGCACTAATGGTCGCTCCAGTAGTGGCTGTTTTGTTTGCACCGCCCTTTTTAACTAAAAAGTTCATCCCACCGCTTCCCACGCCTTGTAGAAAGAAATAGCTGTTGCCCTTTTCCAACATGCGGTTACCGCTGCCACCAGCCGCAAGTTCCACGTTTGAATTAAACCAGGCAGACACAGAAAATCCGTTTATCAGGTCTACACCAATGGATGGATCGTGCGGCACTTCAACATAGTTACTTCCATTAAAGCTTATGGCTCCTCCCATTACGCCATCTACCCACTGAGAATCGTCATTCTCAAAACCCACAAGTGCACCCAGATTACTGTTGAAACCGGAATCAAACGCAAGCAGTCCTGATTTTTCATCAAATTTCCAATGGGCAACCAATCCCGGACCTGCATTGGATTCCACAAGGCTGGAAATCTCATCAGCGCTAAGGGCCCTGCTGTAAATCCTAAGATCATCCAAGGATCCGTTTAACGGGCAATTCTTTGATGAGGCTCTTTGGCCAAGGTGAAGCACTGAAAACGGAGTGGTGCCAACCTTGCCGTTCCCCTTGGCCTCTCCATTTACATAAAGAGTTATGTCTTCAGAATCCGCGTTGTAAGTAACCGCAAGATGATTCCACTCTCCAAGTTCTACTGGATCCGGCGCGACCAGGGAGACATGTCCGTTGGCATGGTTCCATAGAACCCTAGGATGCCGCACAGTCCCGCCTGTGTGAAAACCAAGGCTATGACCTGCGCCCGCACCATCAAAGGCAGCTGAAACGGCAGCTCCGTAAGTTGAATCCGCATCAAGTCGAACCCATGCAGCCCATGTCGTCGATGTCACGTCTGGCAGCCCCATGATTTCCAAATGCTCAGAGGCTTGAGGCAGGCTCAAGGCGCCGCCGATTTTTCCCTCCACCCAGTTGCTCACCTCACCGGCGGGATAACCAACCAAAGAACCATCATTTCCATTTCCTGAAGAATCAGCACAGGCAAAACCTTCTTGCTCACCGAACCCCCAGGATAGAACCAAGCCCTCAGCAACCGCTTCTCCATCGAATAATTGCTCAATTTCATCACCCGAAAGGCCCCGGTCGAAAATCGAAACATCATCCAATGCCCCGTTAAGCGGACAATTTTTCGACGAGGCTCTTCTACCCAAATTGACTGTACTAAAAGCCGTCGCGCCAACCGTGCCATCCGCCTTGGCCTCTCCATTCACGTAGAGAACGATTTCTTCGGAATCTGCATCATACGTGACTGCCAGATGGTTCCATTCCCCAAGTTCAACCGGTTCCTCTGACATGATTGATATATGTCCATTCGCATGATTCCACAAAACCCGCGGCTTTCTCACATTACCGCCTGTATGAAAGCCCAAGGTATGCCCCGCTCCCGCACCATCGAAGGCGGCAGATATGGCAGTTCCGTATGACGAGTCCTTGTCCAGACGAACCCAGGCAGCCCAAGTGGTCGAGGTCATTTCCGGAAGATCAGACACGGCAACGTGCCCTACGCCGAGGGAGACTGCATTGTCGGATTTCCCATCCACCCACTGGCTGTTTGCAACTGCAACCCCAACAAGCGTGCCATCATGGCCGTTTCCTGACGAATCCTTGGCTGACTCACCACCTGCCTCATTCAACTTTAAATGGACCAAAAGTCCATCTTGCGCCATTGCACCCACTGAAGTGAGCAAGAGCGAAAACAAAACCTTCAAAGAAGTTTTTCGCATTTTATTTAATAATATTTTCATTTTGTTTCTGTACTAAAAATACAATTCGTTACCCGCCCCGAAAATCAGCTTGGGATATTTCACAAACGTTGCTGCCTTCTTCCATTCCACGTGACCATCCAGATAGGCATGATTGGAACCCTCCGGAGCATCCCCACGATCATTGTAGTGATTGACCCCTTTCTCATTAAGCAACCCCATCGGGCCCATAACCAACCCACGGCGCCCCCAGCTCCCCCCCCATTTCCTGGTCAAGTCTGTTAGCAACACTTGAAAATGGGGAGTGTCTGTCTGGTTCAAAGCAAATACCGGTTTTTTGGGCCTCATCCTGGCGATGCCCGAATTATCTCCATAGCTTGTTGAGCCCGCCCAATAAAAATAGCCCACTACACTGTAAGGAGCACCCACACCCCCAATTCCCCATATTTGATCATTGTTCCAACCGTAGTTTTCAGGGCAATAAAACATCTTACGCGGCAGTGTATATTTTGTCATAATGGTATCCCGAAATGATCTGAGCATCCAGTAGGGCAAATGGTGTCCGGCTGTAGGAAATTTACCACCCTCATCATCAGCATACATGTTCAGTGAAAGAAGCCACTGACGCTCGTTATTCTTGCATGACGTTATATTCGCACTTCTTTTGGCCCTTCCAAGAGCCGGCAGCAACAATGCCGCCAGAATGGCAATGATCGCCACGACTACCAGCAACTCAATCAAAGTGAATGCCCTGCTATCGGTTTTAAGCCGTTTGCTCATCCGTTGAAGACTGGTTAGATTAACTTTAAGTCTAATTTCGAGAAAGTCAAAAAAAAACATTATTTATTCACTAGGCCACCTTGACTCAATTTGTGAATCAACCGACTATTCGCTACACCAAATGTTTCACAGGCCCTCACCACGAGAACCGCCAAGCGTAACAAAAATGGTACGAAAACAATGATCTATTTGAAGAAAATGATCATGATATTTTATGTGTTGGCATTCGTTGCATACCCAAACGGCGTGCCAATACCTGAGTTTAATCGAGACATTGCGCCGCTGATTGCGAAGCGCTGCCTTGAGTGCCACAACGAACGCGACCTCAAAGGCGACATCAATCTCACCACAGAGGTTGGCTTTACGAATGGAACCGAGAACGGTCGACTCGCGCTCGAACTCGTCACCAAGGGCGAGATGCCACCCGAGACTAAAGGTCAACAACAAAAATTGCCCGAAGCAGAGATTGTCCTACTCAAGCGCTGGGTAAACGCCGGGGCCCCATGGCCAAACGGACGCGTGCTCGATCCTTACGAAAGCACAACAGATGTTCGTGGTGGACGCGATTGGTGGTCATTGCAACCAGTTGTGCGACCTGCCGTGCCGCGACTGGCCAAGCACCCGGTTGATGCATTCATCGCGGCCAAGCTCGCAACGGAATCGATGGTATCCGCAGTTCACGCCGACCGCCGCACCCTTGTGCGTCGCGCCTACTTTGACCTCACCGGCCTGCCACCGACTCCCGAGCAGGTGGAACAGTTCATCAAGAACCCCACACCGGACGCCTGGCCAAGGCTCATCGACCGACTGCTCGCCTCCCCTCGATACGGTGAACATTGGGCGCGTCATTGGCTCGACCTCGTGCGCTTCGCCGAGACGGACGGCTACGAGCGTGACAAACTCAAACCAAACATTTGGCGCTACCGCGACTGGGTAATCAACGCGTTCAATAGCGACATGCCGTACACGCAGTTTGTCGCAGAGCAGCTTGCCGGCGACGAAGTACCGAACCGAAGCGAGCAATCAGTCGTCGCCACCGGAATGATCCGTGCCGGCACGTGGAATGACGAACCCAACGACCCCAACGACTATCTTTACACTCGTCTCGAGGACATGGTGCACACCACCACTTCCGCATTCCTTGGCCTGACGGTGAAATGCGCACGCTGCCACGAGCACAAGTTCGATCCCATTCCACAGAGCGACTACTACCGCATCGCCAGTTTCTTCTGGGCAGGCCACATGGGACAGGCCAACCAGGGTGGTCCGACGACGAAGGCACTTGGCTATGAGGTTTATGGATGGACTGATAAAAGCTCCAATCCGCCGCCGATCCGCCTGCTAATCAAAGGTGAACGGCACAAGCCTGGCCAGGAGATTGCACCAGGTTTCCTTTCTGCGGTGAACGCACTTGACAAACCGCTTACTCCTCCGCCGCCCGACAGCAAAACCACACATCGCCGTCTGCAGTTTGCCAGATGGATCACCAACGATCGAAACCCATTGACCGCACGGGTGATGGTAAACCGACTCTGGTTGCAACACTTCGGGCAGGGGCTTGTGCGTTCGCCAAATAACTTTGGCTTCAAGGGCGAATTACCCACCCACCCCGGGCTGCTTGACTGGCTGGCGTCCGAATTCATGCGCCCAACGGTTGATGCCGGTCCGGCTTGGACACTTAAACGGATTCACAAACTCATCATGACATCGAGCACATACCGGCAACAGTCCGTGCATCCGCACGAAACCCAGTACTCACAGCAGGATTTCCTGAATCGTAATTTGTGGAAATTCAACCGGCGGCGGATCAGTTCCGAGTCGCTGCGTGATGCAATGCTGGCAGTGAGCGGCCAACTCAACATGAGGATGGGCGGGCCAAGCTTTTATCCCGGTATGTCGGCAGAGGCACTGGAAGGATTGTCGCGCAAGGCCGGCGACTGGCAGAACTCCCCTGCGGACGATCGTGCGCGGCGCAGCATTTACATGATGACGAAACGCTCGCGACTGCTGCCGCTGATGACCACGTTCGACTTCAGCGACACCACGGCCAGTTGCGGGAAGCGTGACGTTACAACCGTTGCACCGCAGGCATTGGCACTGCTGAACAATCAGTTCACACACGCTCAAAGCGAGGCCTTTGCCAAGCGCTTAGCCGAACATGCCGCAGACACAGTTGAACAGATCAACCTGGCATGGCAGTTGGCATTTGGACGCAATCCCTCCGACAGGGAACTTGGCCAAGCGGAGAACCATCTGCGTGTGCAACGGCAACATTTCGACAACTGCAACAACCCCGGCCACCTTGCTCTGGCGTCCCTGTGCCACGTACTGCTCAACTGCAACGAGTTCATTTATGTCGATTAACGAAGAACCAAGCCTAGCGAGGCTCTTTCCCTGCGACCCAACCCGGCGTGAGTTCGCCCGGGAGATGGTCACCGGATTCTCCGGCCTGGCCCTAGCGTCAATGCTTGGCGAGGGCGGTTTGTTTGTAAACCGTGGCCACGCGCTTGCCCAAGCAACTGCAACCCCGCTTGATCCGCGCCAATCAAACTACTTTGGCAGGGCCAAGAATTGCATCTTCCTGATGATGAATGGCGGACCAAGCCAGGTGGACACATTCGACTTCAAGCCAGAACTGAAAAAGTACGCGGGAAAGTCGCTGCCGAAGGACTACGAATACATCAACTCCGGCGGACGAAAGGTTGGTTATCTGACCCCCAACTGGCGGGAGTTCCGGCCAGGCGGCCAAAGCGGCCTGCTGGTTTCGGACTATCTCCCAAGGATTCGGGAGCACGCCGACAAGCTCGCCGTGCTTAAGTCGTGCCATGTCGACAGCCACGCACACGGACCGGCATTGGTTCAAATGAATACCGGCAGCACATTCATTGGCCGACCCTCGCTGGGAAGCTGGGCCGTCTACGGCCTGGGCACAGAAAACCAAAGCCTGCCAGGCTACGTCGTCATCATGGACAAGCGCGGCGGCCCGATCGGTGGCCAGCCCAACTGGTCTTCAGGCTTCATGCCCGCAACGTTTCAAGGGACACTCTTTCGCCCTAGTGGAAATCCGATCCTTGACCTGAAGGGGCCAAGCCATATCGATATGACAGCGCAGAGGCGTCAACTCGACCTGCTCGCAGAGTTCAATCGAAAACATCTCAACCAGCGCCCCGGTGGTCGCGAACTCGCGTCACGAATCGAGTCATACGAACTCGCCTACCGCATGCAGTCCGAGGCGCCTGATGCAGTGGACTTGTCAATGGAAAACCAAGCCACCCGGGACAACTACGGCATCGGAAAAAAGCCCACGGACGAGTATGGCCGCAACTGCCTGATCGCCCGCCGATTGGTCGAACGCGGTGTGCGCTTCATCCAGCTTTACTCCGGTGGCGGACACCTCGAGGATACTTGGGACGCACACGAAAGCATCGAGAAAAACCATGGCCTGCACGGAGCGGAGGTCGACCAGCCCATCGCCGCACTTCTGGGCGACCTCGAACAACGCGGGCTTCTGGAGTCGACGCTGGTCGTCTGGGGCGGCGAGTTTGGCCGTATGCCATTCAGTGAAGGCAAGGACGCCCCCGGCCGAAACCACAATCCGTACGGCTTCAGCATGTGGATGGCCGGAGGCGGTGTAAAAGGTGGAATCAGCCATGGGGAAACCGATGAGCTTGGATTCAAGGCCGTCGTCAACAAAACTCACCTACATGACATCCACGCCACGATCCTGCATTTGATGGGCATCGACCACGAGCAACTCTCCTATTTGCACCAAGGCAGCGACGAGACCCTGACGGGCGTCTACGGCCGTGTGATCAACGAGATTTGCACTTAAGCAGCGCAGACGATAGGCCTGCTGCCTGGCATACGCGACATCCCGCCGTATGAAGTCGATTCATTACAACACCACTTTCCCCGAACGCTTATATTGTTCCGGCAACTAAAACCGCCTTTGTTCACATACCTCTCTTTGTTAACAATATTCTGAACTGTATGAATCGGAATAATCTGTGCCTATTCGACGCTGAAGCTAAACCTGCCGGGTTAGGCTGATGCCCAATCGAATGAGTTTCTTGGTGTCAGCATCACTGCGAGCCTCAGCGTAGATGCGTAGAATCGGCTCTGTGCCGGAACCCCGCATCATCAGCCAAACACCGTTCTCGGCGATGTACTTGACCCCGTCAAATGTCTTTACCTCCGCCACGGGTGAGCCTGCAAGCTTGGCGGGTGGATTGGCGACGCAATGCCTCATCAGCTTGTCGCGTTTCCCAAGTGGGAAATGTGTGTCGAGGCGATTATACCGATGCGGGCCAAATTGCTTCTCGAGTCTGGCGAGGAGCTTGTTCACGGTGGTTTTCTCAGTGGCCAACAACTCAAGCAACGCCAAGCCGGCGAGGATGCCGTCGCGCTCGGGAATGTGACCGGGAAAACCGATACCACCGCTCTCCTCGAATCCCATCAGCACGTCGCCCTTTTGCATCTCGGTGCAGATGTACTTGAAGCCGACACCGGTCTCGAGCAGTTCCAGCCCGTGCAGCTCGCAAATACGATCAACCATCGAGGTGGTTGTTAGCGCCTTTACAACGCGACCTCGCTGCCTTCGGTTGACAATGTAATGGTTCAGTAAAAGGCAAATCACCTGATGCGTCGTCAAGGCGTTGCCGCGGCCGTCCATGCCGCCGACCCTGTCGGCATCACCGTCAGTAACGAGGCAGAGATCGTGCGGATTTTTGCAAAGGTACGCGGCACTCGGCCCGTAATTGTGGACGATTGGCTCCGGATGGATTCCACCGAAAAACGGGTCATGCTCGGCGTTAAGCGTGGTGACTTTACACCGAGTGCCGCCGAGGATTTTCTCGAACGATCCGGCGCCGACGCCGAACAGGGCATCATGTGCAAACCGGAGCCCAGAACCGGCGATCAATTCAAAGTCCACCAGCTCCCGAATCGCCCGCGCGTGAGGCGTGTGCAGATCCTTGACGCGAACCAGTCGTCTCCGCTTGGCCAAGTCCATGTCGAGCGACTTCACCGACTTGGCATCGAGCAGTGCCTCGACCGCCTGGCTGGTTTCCGAGTCAGCTGAACCGCCGAAGTGGCCTTTGAGCTTGTAGCCGCAAAAAGCGGCGGGATTGTGGCTTGCGGTTATGACTATGCCACCGGCCGCCTTGAGTGCTTTGACTGCAAACGAGACAGCCGGGGTCGGTGTAGGCGAATCCCCTAAGATCACTTCGAACCCGTTACCTGCGAACACCTCGGCCACACGCTCGGCGAATTGGTCGGCCAAAAATCGCCGGTCGAACCCTATCACGACCTTTTTACGCGTCCCCTTTGGACGGCGTTTTTTCCAATACACCGCCGTGGCCTGCGCCACTCGCTCAACGTTGGCAAAGGTGAAATCCTCAGCGATCACCGCCCGCCATCCGTCGGTGCCAAACTTGATTTTTTGGCGCCTCACTTCTTGAAACCGTTGTTCACTCTTGAAACCATCTGGTGCATTTTTTTGACAGCGCGTGTCAGACTGCGCTCTCCAAACAGGGCAGACCCGGCTACGAATGTGTCGGCACCCACCCGCGCACACTCCGCGGCGGTGGCCATGTTCACGCCGCCATCGACCTCAATGCGGAAGTTGAGCCCCATCTCCTTTCGCCACTCATACACCTGCTGGATCTTCGGCACGCATTCATCGATGAACGACTGTCCGCCAAATCCGGGATTCACGGTCATCACAAGCACCAGATCGACCTTGTCGAGGAACGGCTTCACCTTCTCGATCGCGGTCGGCGGGTTCACCGCAAGGCCTACCTGCTTCTTGAGCGAACGAATCGCCCAGAGCAACGACGACACGCGATCTTCAAGTTCAACGTGTACCGTGATTAGGTCGGAGCCCGCGCTGGCAAACGACTCAAGCAGGATCTCCGGCTTGGAGCACATGAGGTGCGTGTCAAAAAAAAGCGCGGAGTGCGGCCGAGCGTTGGCTACAACCTGTGGCCCAAACGTCAGGTTGGGGACGAAGTGCCCGTCCATGACGTCCAGGTGAACCCAGTCCGTTCCGCTCTTCTCGACCCGCTTGAGCTCGCGCGCGAACTTACTGAAATCCCCCGCGAGAATGGAAGGTGCGATCACCATGCGCGGAACAACCTACGGAGCAACAGCCCAGGCCGCAAGATTCTTACTCCCTGAGCCGGCGCATGACGCGTGTCATCTCGATGGCCGCCCGCGCTGCCTCGATGCCCCGGTTGTGACGAAAGTCGAGACAGCGTTTGGCAGCCTGTTCCCTATTCTCGAGCAGCAGCACCTCATGGATCACTGGCAGAGAACGCTCGATCTGCAACTGTGCGAGTGCAGCAGTGACAGCCTCGGCAATGAGCTCCGCATGCGAGGTCTCGCCACGGAGAATTATGCCCAGGCAAAGAATCGCGTCGACTGGCTTGGCCAAGCGCTTGGCCAAGGCAGACACCACCGCCGGAATCTCGAACGCCCCCGGCACACGCACGACCTCCACCGTGACCTTGGACTTGGCCAACTCGGCCTTTGCGGCGCGTAGCATCGAGTTGACGTAACGCGCATTGTAACGAGAGGCGACAACGGCCACCCGTCTTCCGGTTGCTCGCTTGGCTTTTGCCCGGGTAGCTTTTTTTAGCATGGATCAGTCGACAAGGAAGGTGCCCGGCGACATGGATGCCTTGACGGTCTTGGGCAGTTCTTTCGGGTCGAATCTCAAAACCAGGGAATGTTTACCAGCGGCCAAGCGGGCTTTGATTTCACTTGCGGCTTCCACCAACTCGCCGTCGATCCAAACCTTGGCATCATCAACTCCCTCCAGTCGGAGCGTCACATCGCCGGCCTGCGCGACCTCGAACTCCGTCCCGGCGTACACGCCAATCACTCCGACCCATTGGCCGGCGTTAGCTCCCTTTTTGAGCATGGCATCCGTCAGGCGGCCATCGACGAGTGAGTTGACCGCCAGCCAGCGCTTGCGGTTAATGCCGCCGTCTGCAATGCGGTCGTCCCCGAATTGCTGGTCGCGGTGGTTGGCCGCGCGCAGCCGCCACACGCGGGCGACATTGCCCTTCGAGGCGTCGAATGCCCCGGGCTTGCCCAAGCGACTCATGAAGCTGAACAGGTCGATTTGCTCCTGCTGCTCCAGGCGATCAATCAGCCCGGATGGCATCAGCGAGTTGCCCTGCGTTCGCTTGCGGACGTCCGCCTTGGCCACGGTCACAGGCTGATTGGCGACGTTGCGGAGAAACAACTGGCTGTCGTCCTCGCGCTCGAGCATGCCGAACAAAACCTGGTTGTCCCTTGTCTCGAGCAGGAGTGAATGGTAGCCCTCCTTAATCTTCCGGTTCGGGTAATACAGCGACTCGACAAGGTAATCGATCGGTGCGCTCGCGCCGATGGACGTGAGATCCGGACCGACCCTGCCTCCCGCGCCCCCGATGGCATGGCAACTCACGCACCCCAATTCAGCCCGGCGGTAGACCTGTTCACCCCGGGTCGGATCGCCGCTTCGGGTCACCGCCTTGGTCAGTTCACGAATCTCACTCTTCGAGAGCGTGATCTCCTCATCTTTCAACCCTGCACTCCGCGGCAGCGCCAACGCCAATGTCTGCAGGCTGCGCCCCCTCTCCCTAATCGCGCGCAGGCCGGCCTTGGCGGCCAACTTCGAAAATTGTTTCCGTGGCAGCGACTTGGCCAGCGTGTTCTCGGCATTTTTAATCCCCAACAGTGCACGCCAAAGATTGAGCGCTTCCGTCTCGGATTTGCAGTCATCGAGAGCTTCGATGGCCAATGGCGCCGCCTCGTTGACATTCAGGGCAACCAACGCTGTGACCGCCATGTGACGCGCCTCGGTGTTTCGCTTCGCTTGGCCAAGCGGCTTGAGTACCTGAACAGCCTTGGCGCCACCGATTTCACGGATGGCATTGACCGCGGCTTGCCGGACCGGAGTCGCGGTTTTCCTGTCCCCGGCGAGATCGACCAAGCCGTGAAACTTCCCCTCAATCCCTTTCCAGGTGCCGGCCAAGCCAAGCGACGCCACCTGCACAGCCTGATCTTCGCTAGCGAAAAACCGAGTGATGCTGTCACTCGGCACAACCGGCTTGAGATTTCGATGGCGCGAAGCGTGGCTGAGCGCATTGAGGGCGCGTGCTTTTCCGCTATTGGACAACGACCCACCATTCAATTCGGCGTGGAGTTGTGTTAAATCCGTCTTCGTTCCAGCGCGACCGATGATCTCAATCCACGAACCGTCCTCCGGAATGGTCTTGCCGTTGAGAAACAAGCCAAGCACGTCGCTGCCTTTCCCGCCGGACATCGACTTGAGAGCAAACTCAAGCTGATGTTCACGCCCGTCCGGCTTCCAGTGGCCCGAGCGCACCATCGCCAACCAAGGTTCCTCTATCTCCCTGAAGCTTAACCAGGCAGCATAGTCTAGATAATTGTCGGTCGGCTTGTCGAGCACACTCAATGCAGCGTTAACCGACTGTTCCGTTGGATTGCGGGTGATGGCACGCAGGGCAGCCAGACGTGGGCGCGGGTGCTCATCAGCGATGCGCTTGGCCAAGCGAGACTCGGCATCGGCGATGCGGCCGGCCCACTCGTCTAGAACTTGCACGGCAGCGGTGCGCACACGCCCATCTTCAGCCTCGAGCAACTTGGCAAGCAACGGTTCATTGACAATATCAAGCCCCTGGTAAAGCCAGAGCGCCTCAAGTTGCGCCCGTTCGTTGGTCTGTTGAGCTGCCCATTTTTTTAGAGCGGGCAATACATTTTTCTCGCCACGTTCCTTGAGCACACGACGGGCTTTTTCGCGGTCGAACCCGTTTGGAGAGTTGAGCCGATCCAAAAGGTCAACGCTGGCCAGTTGGGTCAGATCGGCTTTCTTGGCGAGTGACCGATCCTTCACCGTCACACGCCAAATACGCCCGTGAACGTGGTCGCGGCGTTCATCGCGAAAATCGACCTCACCGTGCTGGATGATCGGGTTTGACCAGTCGGCGATGTAGAGGGCACCGTCGGGGCCAAACTTGATGTCGATAGGCCGGAAATGAACGCTCCCAGAACGGAGCACGTCCGGCATCTCCTGCGTGACGTAGCTTGAGCCCTTGTCACTGATCTTGAATCGGACGATGCGGTGCGCTCGAAAGTCGCAGGTGATCGCATCACCCTGCCAGTCATCCGGAAAATGCGTGCTGTGAACCAGTTCAAGCCCGCAGAATTTCGGGTAACGGCCCGGACTAACGCTATCAAGTAGCCGGGGCGCGCGGGCGTAGGTAAAGTACATTGCCCCAGGCACGCCGTAACTGAGCCCCTGCCCCCCGGCACCGTCCGTGACAAACGATTGCCCGAATTGGTCGTAATGGTGTCCCCACGGATTACAAAAGCCTCGGAGGAAAATTTCGGCCTTTAGCGTCTCCGGCCTCAGGCGCCACACACCGCCGCTCTCGAGCCGCAGTACTTCATGTGGTGTCTCCATGTGCGTTCGAATATAGATAGACTGGTTGAAGTACAGCCGCCCATCAAAACCCCAGCGCAGCGTATGCAGGATATGGTGCGTGTCCTCCGTCCCAAAACCGGACATCACTACACGTCGCTCATCGACTTTGCCGTCTCCATCCGTGTCCTTCAAGTGGAGCAGCTCGGTGCTTTGGCCAACATAGACGCCGCCGTCGCCCGGCTCGATCCCAGTCGGGATCAGCAGGTTATCGGCGAACACGATCGATTTGTCCGCTTTGCCATCCTCGTTGCTATCCTCAAGAATGATTACCTTGTCCGTTGCCATTTGGCCGGGAAGGATTTGGGGATAAACCTCCGAACTCGCCACCCACAAACGGCCCTTGGCATCGAAATTCATCTGGATTGGCTTGGCCAAGAACGGGTTCTGCGCGAAGAGTTTGATCTCAAGCCCGTCACCCAAGTCGAATTCAGGCAATGGTTGAGGCTTGAACGGCTTGACCTCCACTTTTCCTTCCGACTTGGCTGGCACTTCGCTTGGCTTGTCTTTCTCCCACTCTTCGGTGGACATTAGCCTGTATTCGCGCTGGACGGTCTTATTCAGCGCAAAAATCTCATCCTCTTTTTGGCGGATAAGCGGATCAAACATCGGTACTTCCTTGAAGTTGTTCCCCTGCTCATGCTTACGGAAACCCCAAAGATACGCCTGATTTTGAGGGCGTGTTCGGTGGAAAAACAGTTCATTCTTTTCCAGAATGAGACTACGAATTTCATCCGCCTGCTCAATGTCGGGTCCTGCATCGATGAATGCACCGCCGGCCCATTCCTTGGCTTCTGCTGTGAGTATTTCGACATTGTCAGCAACAAGCGTGTAACGCCCCTCCGGTAGGCCGAGGAACTGTATCCGTCCAATAGCTGTCTGCTGGCTCAACAATGTCCCCTTGACCTCACGACCGAAATAGGGAGGCAGTCCTCCTAACTTCCCCTCCAAAGTCACCTTGCTTTTGTTTTTCGAGATATTTTCGAGATTAATGCCATAGCCGCCACCCCGCATGGTTCCGTCCTCCATGATGCCAAAGCGGAAATTCGACGGTGCCCAGCTAAATGAAAACTCGGCAGCCGAAGCCATCACCCAGTAGCCGTAATCGCTCAAGTGAATCCCATCCGCGGTCATCATAGGAGCCGACGATCCCTTGCGCCGCTTCAAGTAACGGTACAGATCCACAAACCAGGCATCATGTTCCTTAGCCATGTCGCCGATTGCTTCCCGGTATTTTTCCAGAATTAAATTATGCGCCTCTCCGTCTGGCAGTTTACCCCCCAAATTTTCATGCGCGATCGGGCTCATAAACACAAATCGCAGCTGGTTCTTGTCACCAGCGCTCGCCTTGATATGGCCGATCAGACGCTGATAGTCCGTCTTAAACTGCTCCAGCGAGCTGCCGTCCAGGGAACTGGCCATGCCGTAGCCGATGATGGCCACCGTCGGCTTAATGTCGGTGATCTGCCTGCTCAACTGCAGCCACCCCTCATTGAGCGGTTCGTGACCGGCCTGCCGTGTCCCCAGACCGTCGCGCGCAATGCCAGCCGGCGTGTCGCCGCTCCAGGCGATGTTGCGGAAATACAATTTCTTGCCACTGTTTTGCGCTGTGATCCGGTACTCCAAGTAACCATGCCTTTGCGCCTGATCCAGCAACCCATCGCCTACAATGAGCACCCGGTCGCCGCCGATGAAGTTGAGTTTGTCACTCTTGCGCTGGAAAACCTTAAGCCCCGGCTTGCGCGGAGCTTTCGGCTTTTTAACCGCGCTGGACGATGGCGCCGGGTTGGCGGGCGGTGGAGTCAACCGCACCGGCTTGGAAACAATTGGCGTACGTTTCGGCTGGGGCGACGCCGGCGGTTTCTGTTCCTGACCAAGCGCTTGGCCTGTCACGGCCAGCACACATGCAACAACAACCAAACGTAGTGAATTCATCATATTAAACAAAAGTATAAAGTCACCTGCCAAGGATGGCAGCCTCGACGGCCTCAGCCATGACTTTGGCACCTGCAGCGTTGGGGTGGATTTTATCCGGAAACATCTCCGGCTTGCCGCTAAGCGCGGCGTACAGGTCGATGACCGGCAAGCCCTTCCATTTAGCCAAGGTCCGAACCCTAGGGATCACGTCCTCGACCACGCTCTTCTCGTTGATACCCCAGCGCGTCTGGTAAACCGGCGCGGGTGAGCACAACCAAATTTTTGGCTTGGCAGGCAGCGCGGCAAAGTGATCAATCATCGCCTCATAATCGGCAGTGTAATCGCCTGCATGCTTCCAGTTCTGTGGCTTAGTGTCGTTGGTGCCGAGTTTGATCACCACCACATGTGGATTGAACTGTGTCGCCGCCCCGAACTCCGGCCGGTCCCAGTAGCTGAAATCCCCCTTCTTCAGGAGGGTCGCCCCGCTGACCCCGAAGTTGCGGACTTCAAACCCCTCTCCCAGCGATCGTCCAAGAACGACCGGATAATTATTGTTCGCCCGATCCTTGATCGATGCGCCGTAAGTGATGCTGTCTCCTACGCAGGCCACACGTATGGTGTCGCTATACTCCGCCGGAACCACCGCCTGTCCGCTCTTGTCAAAAAACGTGGCACAACCCACGGCGGCAGAAACCGTCGTCAGCAATGCTGTCTGCAAAAAGTATTTCCTCATGCGAAAGGCCACATGAAACGCAATCCGCCGCCAACTGGCAAGCCAGCGTTACTCCGCCGCCCGGCCAGGTGATTGGTTTTGCTTGGGCCAAAGACGCCTGGCGGGTAGGTTGTCGCCGCAGTATGAAGGTATTTGTTGCGGGAGGCGCCGGGTACATCGGCTCAATTTGCGTCGAGGAACTGTTGAACGCCGGTCACGAAGTCACGGTGTTCGACAACCTGTCCGAGGGACATCGTGTGGCGGTGGACGAGCGGGCACAGTTTATCGATGGCTGCCTGAGCGAACGGCAAACCACCCTCGATGCTGTCTCCTCCTGCGGGGCTGAAGCCGTGATGCACTTTGCCGCTTTCGCGCAGGTCGGCGAGTCGATGGCCGATCCGTCGAAATACTTCCGCAACAACGTAGCCAACGGCATCAACCTACTCGACGCCGCGGTCGAAGCCGACGTGAAGAAGTTCGTTTTCAGCTCCACCGCCGCCACCTACGGCATGCCGGATGCCGTGCCGATTACCGAACTGGAACCGCAGAAACCGATCAACCCATACGGCGAAAGCAAGCTTATGTTCGAGACGATCCTGAACTGGTACCACGAACTGCACCGGCTCGAGTTCGTGGCGTTCCGCTACTTCAACGCCGCTGGCTGCAGTGAGCGACTGGGCGAGGAGCGCAGGGTCGAGACGCACCTCATCCCGAACGTGCTGCGCGTGGCGCTGGGCCAAAAGGAGGAGTGCCGGATCTTCGGCACCGACTACCCCACCCCGGACGGCACGTGCATCCGCGATTACATTCACATCATCGACCTCGCCCAGGCGCATATGCTCGCGCTCGCCCCGGGCAAGTGCGGCTTTTACAACCTGGGCAACGGTGAGGGGTACTCCGTCCTCGAAGTGATCGAGACCTGCCGCCAGGTCACTGGCCAACCGATCCCCGCCGTTCAGGAACCGCGCCGTCCGGGCGACCCTGCCCGTCTCATCGCCTGCTCGCAAAAGGCCATCGACGACCTCGGCTGGAAGCCGCGCTACGCCACCCTCGAACAAATCGTGGACTCGGCGTGGCGATGGCACTCCGCACACCCCAACGGCTACACCGGCTGATCGATGACACCCAGCGCCGACTACCTCGAGAAATGCCACGAGTTGGTGGACAACGCGCTTGCCCAAGCGGAAGGGATCAACAGGGCCGCTGATTGGTTCACTTCAACCATTCTCGAAGAGCGCATGGTGCATCTGTTCGGCTCTGGCCACAGCCGTATCATGGTCGAGGAGATGTGGCCGCGCTACGGCTCGTTCCCCGGTTTCAACCCGATCGTTGAGCTGTCGCTCACTTTTCACAACCCGGTCGTTGGCGCGAACGGCCAGCGGCAGGCGATGTTCCTCGAGAATACCCCCGGCTTGGCAAGGCGTATCCTGCGTAACTACGACTTGTCGCCGAAAGACTCGGCGCTCGTCGCATCGTCCAGTGGCTGCAACGTCGTCCCGATCGAAATGGCGCAGGAATTCCAGCGGCACGGCCTCAAGGTCGTCGCACTGATCAGCCGGCGGCATTCCGAGGCCAGCGACAGTCGGCATGAATCCGGAAAGAAACTGCACGACTTCGCCGACCTGGTCCTCGACACCGGCGCACCGGTCGGAGACGCGATGACCACAATCGACGGCATGGATGCACCCGTGTCGCCCGGCTCAACCGTCGGCGGCTGCATGATCGTCAACGCCCTCAAGGCCGAGGTCGCCGACCGCCTGGCCAAGGCCGGCCAAGCGCCCACGGTGCTGACCGCCGGGGCGCTTGTCGGTGCCAAGCGCGCCACCGAACTATTCGAGGCCGCATACGACGAACACGCCCGCCGCTTGGCCAAGCTGTACGAAAACCTCGGCACCGATTGATCGCTTGGCCAAGCGCGGTGCTTGAATAGAAGGCCAAGCGCTGGTTGAATCGCTTCACATGAAAGAGCAACCGCTGCGCACGACGGTCATCGGCAGCTACCCGTTCCCCGGCTGGCTCGAGTTCGCCTGCCAAAACCTCGACGAGTTTGGCGACGCCGACCGGGAGGAGATGATCGACGATGCCGTGACCACCGCGTTGCACGACCAATACGCCGCCGGGCTGGACGTGGTCACCGATGGCGAACAGACGAGGCTCGATTTTAACCTGTCGTTTTACGGCTTCCTCGAGGGCATCGAACTTGAGAGCGCGCCGACGAGGCGCTTCGGCCCGCCGGCCCACGATCAACGCGGCAAACACAAGATCAGCTGGCCGTTCGAGGCACCAAAAGGGCTGGGCACGGTGGACGATTTCAAGCGCCTCCAGCGCCTGGCGACGGGCAATGCGACGCTCAAGGCCAGTGTCCCCGGCCCGTACACGCTCGCCGGGCGGCTGCAGCCCAACCGCCGCTACCCCGACCGTTGGGCCATCACCGAGGAACTGACCCCGATCGTCGCGCGTGAACTTGAGGATCTCGTCGCCGCCGGCTGCACGGAGATCACCGTCGATGAGCCGTCGATGAGCTGCTACGCGCACCGAGAGGACACCAAGCAATTCGTCGATATTTTCAACCGCACCGTCGAGCCGGTCGCCGGCAACTGCCGCCTGTCCACGCACCTCTGCTTCGGTAACTACAAGGGCCGCGCAGTCGGCCTGCGCCAGTATGCGCCGATGTTCCCCGATTTCCTCGAGTTCAACGTGGACGAACTGCACCTAGAGATGGCAAGCCGTGAGTTCGCGGAACTGGAACACATCGGCGAAATCGCGAAGCACAAGGACATCGCCGTCGGCATCATCGACGTGAAGAGCTACTACATCGAGACCGTCGAGGACATCGCCGGACGGGTGCGCCGCTGCCTCGAGTTTGCCCCGGCCGACCGGCTAGCCTTCGCGCCGGACTGCGGCCTCAGCCAAACCGCGCGCTGGGCCGCGAAGCAAAAACTGCACAACATGGTTGAGGGCGTCGCGCTCGTCCGCAACGAACTCGGCACTGCATGATCAAGCCGGCCCTGCATGGCGAGGCATTCCTCGCGGACGTCCGCGAGGCCGCCAGCCTGCGGGATGACCTGCATCTTTGGTGGCTTGGCCAAAGCGGTTTTCTCGTTCAATGGCGGGGCAGCCATCTGCTATTCGATCCGTACCTTTCCGACTCGCTCACGCGCAAATACGCCGACACCGACAAGCCGCACACGCGCATGACTGAGCGGGTCGTTTCGCCGGACGAACTGGACTTCATCGACATCGCCACCTCGAGTCACAACCACACCGACCATCTTGACGGGGAAACGTTGACCTCCCTCATGCAGGCCAACCCGGAGATGCAACTGCTCGTACCGACGGCCAACCGCGCGTTCGCCGCCGGGCGACTGGGCATTGACCCCGACCAACTCGAGTCCGTCGATGCCGGGCAATCCATCACGCTTGGCCCAGTGCAAATGCACGCCGTCCCGGCCGCCCACGAGGAACTGGCCCGGGACGAACTCGGGCGTCATCAATTCGTCGGCTACGTGGCCCAGCTTGGCCCGTGGACGATTTATCACAGCGGTGACACCATCCCGTACGACGGCATGGAGGCAGTTTTACGGCAGTGGAAAATCGATGTTGCGCTGCTGCCTATCAACGGCCGTCGCCCCGAACGCCGGGTCGCCGGCAACCTGTGGGGCCGCGAGGCCGCCCGCTTGGCCAAGGCCATCGGCGCGCGAACCGCCATCCCGTGCCATTACGATATGTTTGAGTTCAACACTGAGACCCCGGGTGAATTCGAGACCACCTGCCAAGCACTCGGCCAAGCGCACCACACCCTCCAAGCCGGTCAGCGCTGGAGCAGTTGCGAACTGAAGCAAACCTGTTAAGAGAATGGTACGCCCGGCAGGACTCGAACCTGTAGCATCCAGTTTCGGAATTAACTGAATTTATTCTGAAGCAATTTCTTGCCGTTATATCTAACTCTTTTTCATAAACTTAAAACTTATCCGAAAAAGAAAAATTTAATGAATAAAACATTTTTTTGACTCTCAATGATGGGTTTTTATCCACCAGACAAGGGGGCATGCCTAAAGCATGATTTTATTTGGAAGAGGAGGAAGAAAAGTGGTACGCCCGACAGGACTCGAACCTGTAACATCCAGTTTCGGAAACTGACGCTCTATCCAATTGAACTACGGGCGCAACCAGCGCGGGGTTTGTGTGCCTTAGATTCTTCCGGTTTTCAAGGGTATTATTCGCCCAAACAAAAAACCCCGCTGGCTACAAAGCCAACGGGGTGAATTCTCAAATTGGGTCGCGAGCTACTCCCCGGCCGGCTTGTAGCTCATGACCACATTGTCTCCCTGGATGGCAATCGACGTGATTTTCATCTTCGTGTCATCCCCGGACTGCAGCTTATAGAAGCGCATGCCGCCCGACTTGGCCACCGTGATGGTTTTCGCAGTATCATCGATGACAGCTGCCGCCTCGGCTGCGTACGGCCCGGTCACGGCGGGTGCCGAATGCAATGCGAGGGTTGTTACCGGCTTCGCGGTGACGCTGACCTCGAGAGTCTGTTTGCCCATGGCATTTTCATCGTCCAGCACAATCACGGTCACGTTGTACACCTCGGTTTCCGCCTGGTTGTCAACCGACCATTGGATCAACCCGTCTCCCGACACCTGCATGCCCTTCGGTTCGTTCTCCAGCACGTAT
>JASMKO010000060.1 GCA_030749225.1 Verrucomicrobiota bacterium | reverse complement strand
AGGTCATTTAGTTTTACGGATTTTACACGATACCCGGACTTAATCTCCAAAACACGTTGTGCAAGTTCCTCAGTGTTTCGTTTTGCCTGCAAATCTTCAAGCAGTCGGTCATGAGCAACGAGTGCTTTTTGCCTAGATTTGAGAAAGCGGCTGTCCCATTCATAAGGATCCTCTTTCAGGGACTTAGGCCGGACACCATCAACTCTAACTCCAAGGTTAAACCTACGAAGTCTCTTATCGATCACAAAGCGTCCGTACCACCATCCGGACGTGGGTTTCAATTCAAGTGCCACGCTACCATTTAATCGATCTCGTCAACCGAAACACAGCGATAGGGTAGGCAACGCTATGCAATGAATCAATCAATAATTCCCCTAAATATACCCTAAAACCGCTCTGAGCGTGTCATAAACCACATTTAAATCAGTTTTTGTTAGTATATACTCGACTGAAGTAGATTCGGCATGAAGCTTCCCAAGCTTGACACGAGGGTTCGATTCCCTTCACCCGCTCCACTCTTCTACATCAATAACTTACGACTTTAACGGGTCAAAGTTACACCAAAAAGTTACACCATTTTCACTGATGTTCAATGATGTCAGGGATGTGTTTTAGTGTTCGACAAGTCGTTATAGTTCCCCATGTTATTATTTAACATTGGAGGGACCCCCACCCCAGAACTCGAACTCTTTCCTGACTATGACCTCCCTCTAAAAAAATGACCTCTCAGGCAACTGGATAATTAACGGCCCTCGCCAACAAGCCGGGGATGTCGGGCTGGAGAAGCCGAGTGAGTCAGTTGATTAGCGGTGCTGGCATCGCCCGGAGGCGCCGCCAATACCAGTTCAGGCCTGTCATTCAGCACACTTTAACGCTGGTAGGGACGCGTCGTGTGATCCTGCAACCACTTGATGTCCAAATTATTGGGCTGGGGAACATTCAGTTGTAGCCTAGCATTGGGACGTATCGCAGGAGTGGTCCGTTTGTCGACCCATTTGTGGATTTCAGCGTGTCCATCGGCGAAGGAGAAGCCAGCGGCTTTATTGTGGTAGCTGGCAGGGAAGTCCACCCACTTAGTGGAACTGAGATTGGGATAGCCGGTCATCCAGACCACAAAGAAACCGTCGTTGATGCTGTCCATCCGCTCGTCCATCAACACCCACGTTTGGGATGGCCCGGGTGCCACCATGTCACCACGTTTCAGGTAGATGGTTCCATCTCTCGGTGTACCCCAAGTGTATTGGCCGCTGTTCCCGCCAACCCAGTGGCTCATCGACATGCTACGGACCCGGGGTTTCATGCCGAGTTTCCCAGCCTTGACGGTGCTGGTGTCGGCTGGGCAACGAAAAACTTGAGGGCTTTTTCCGACATGCTCCCAGAGCGGGCTTCGTGCGATATCCACCTTATAGTCCCAGCTGCCGGGGCCGCCGCCATGCACTACCGTGGTGCCCATCCAGCCGTGCCTGAATAATTTGGGTTTGCTCGGATTCGGCCTACACCGTCCGCAACCATCACCGTAAGCCCAAGTGATCCTATCATCGCTGTCATCGGCGTAAAATGACCAGGCCATCATGATTTGCTTGTTGTTGTTCATGCAGTAGATGCCGTGTGCCTTGGTCTTGGCCTTGGCCAGGGCCGGTAACAGTAGTCCGGCCAAAATGGCAATAATGGCGATCACCACCAGCAACTCGATAAGGGTAAAGCCACTCCGTCGGTATCGTCTTTTTGATTTCATGGTGAGCCAACCGTCACCCCGTAGAGCGCAGTTTTCAAGGCGTTTTAACTGTTATCTCTGAATCAAAATCCCCTTTGACTCTGGGTCATAGAAGTGGAGGCGAGAAAGTTGTTCACCGAACCATTTAAGAGGAACTTGACAACCATAGTTTAACTAACAACGGAGATAAAGCGTCCAGATTTTTCTCAATACTGGCCGCCTTTCCTGTGGCCCGGAAATGACTTGAAAATGTGCTCATAGAATCGCTACGTTGACGCGCCGAAAGGAAATCAAAATGCATATTAAAGATATGAATCGTCGAGGCTTTATCAAGTCTACCGCAACCGCAACCAGTGTATTTGCGCTGCCGAAATTCTCAATTGCTCAGCCCGGTAAAACCAAGAAAATAAATGTCGCCGTGGTTGGCGTGGGAGGCATGGGAGGATATGCGCTTGGTGAAGCAGCCAAAGAAAACCTGGTGGCAATGTGTGATGTCGATGACGCCAGAGCTGCGAATGCTTTTAAGAAGTTTCCTAACGTACCACGCTTCAAGGATTTCCGAACCATGCTCGATAAGCTAGGCGAGGATATTGACGCGGTTTCGATTTCGACCCCTGACCACACTCACTTCGCAGCAGCTATGGCGGCCATGGAAAGAGGAAAGCATGTCTTTGTTCAAAAGCCACTGGCACACAACATCTGGCAAGTTCGCACCCTTCGCAAAGCCGCTCGTCATTACAAAGTAATCACCCAGATGGGCAACCAGGGGCACACCTTTACAGGCATGCGCCGCATCAAGGAATGGGTGGACGCTGGAGTGGTCGGAGACGTGCGTGAAGTCATCACTTGGACCAATCGGCCCAACCCGCCATGGTTCGTACCCCCCAGTTCATTTCCACCAGTAACAGGACCCGCGCCGACTACCCTTGACTGGGATTTGTGGCAAGGCCCAGTGCAAAGTCATGATTACAGCGCGGACTATGTTCCAGTGAAATGGCGTGGTTGGTGGAAATACGGTTGTGGCGCACTCGGTGACATCGGTTGCCACACCTTTGACGCTCCCTTTTTAGTTCTTGATTTGGGTTCGCCCACAAAAGTCGAAATTGAGCGCAAGGATCCTCCTGGCAAAGGCTTTATCCCAATGGGATCAGTGGTAACCTATCACTTCCCAGCCCGAGGTAAAAAACCGCCCGTTACCCTCAAGTGGTATGAGAAGGGTTATGAAGTTCCCAAACCCATGCGCTGGCAAAAAGGGAAAGATCTCCCCAGTGGAGGCGGCATGTACATGGAAGGGACAAAGGAAACCCTGTACCATGCAGGGATGCGTCCCAATAGCCCCATGATCACCCCAGGAAAACGCTTCATGGAAATTAAAAGTGACTTGGTTAAAATCCCCAAGTTACCCGCTGTTGGAAATGGGCCCATTGAGGAATGGTATCGTGCCATCAAAGGGGATGGACCGATGCCTGGTTCTAATTTCGATTATGCCGTTCCGCTTACGGAAATGGTCCTTCTTGGAGCTCTTGTCCAACGCACGGGAAAAAACATTGAATGGGACAGTAAAAAGATGAAAGTCAAAGGCCAGCCTGAATTTGATGAACTAATAAAGGAACCAGTTCGCAAGGGATGGCAATACGGCACAAACCTAGGCTAAACCTGCACGAACTTAAGATTCCTATAATAGGGGTTCTAACGCATCAAACGGCAAAGTTACGGCTAGTAGTCAAGATTAAGCTCTACATACCTCACAAGAAGCACGGCTGCGATTGTTGTGAGTAGGAGGTGTTTCATTTGCCAGCAGCTTTCAATTCTTTAGCTGTCTTAGCTCCGTGTTTGCGGAGGAGGTTGGCGGTTTGGGTGTGTCCTTTATAATCTATCCAACTTATCGGATACCACTTCCAGCCCGATTTTGAGGCGCACCGGCCTTCGGCAGCGCGAACGCCACTTCGATGTTGCCTAACTTGGCAGCTGTCCGAGTGTTCACACTTGGACTACCACACCCAACCAGCACCACGGCTGCGATTGTTGTGAGTAGGAGGTGTTTCATTTAGCGTTCAAGTGTCGGGTTGGAGAAGCCGAGCGAGTCAGTTGTTTAGCGGTGCTGATAGTGCCACCCAAGTGTGCCGTGAGTCAATCGCGCCCCCTGAACACTAGGAACACAGCAAGGCCACAACGACACCTCCGATCAGGAGAAATGATACACTTATAACAACCCAAGGAGACGCCAATTCCAGATCACCGTCAAGCGGCCAGAAAGAAAGGTCGATTTAACTGTTGCCGCCGAACAACAACCCTGCGGCGTTTAAGTGGTGGAGTGGGTTGGTTTAGTTGCCTTCAGCTTTCAATTCTGCACTTGTCTTGCCGCCGTGTTTGCGGAGGAGGTCGGCGATTTCGGTTTCTTTGACCCAGATGGCCACACCTAGTGGTGTTTCGCCTCGCATAGTTTTCGCATTCACATCAACACCTTTGGCGATAAGTAGTTCGACGATTTCCTTGTGGCCCTTATGAAGCCCATTACCAACCGCATTATGCAAAGGTGTCATTCCGTACTTATCCTTCGCATTCACATCCACGCCAGCAGCGATGTGTTGTTTAATGGCTTTGATGTTTCCAGTTTTAGCAGCAACATCAATTGAAAAGTCTGCACCGGTCCTGCCGCCGTGTTTGCGGAGAAGATTGGCACTTTCGGTTTGTTTGTTTTGAATGGCCATATCTAGCGGCGTTCCTCCATTATCATCCTTCGCATTGACATCCGCACCTTTGCCGATAAGTAGTTCGACGATTTCCTTGTGGCCGCTGATAGCCGATGGATGAAGAGGAGCCCATCCAGACGTGCCCTTCGCATTCACATCTGTCCCTGCGGCTAAGTGCTGTTTAACGTCTTTGATATTTCCCTTATAGGCAGCATGGTGAATTGAGATGTCTGGCGGTTCTGGTGGCTGCGACTCCCCACACCCCACAACCAGCACGGCTGCGATTGTTGTGAGTAGGAGGTGTTTCATTTGTCTGCGGCTTTCAATTCTTCAGCTGTCTTTGCCTATGCTTGAAAAGCTGATTACTTTGCGCCTGCGATTCTCTCAACAATCTTTTCGGCAATACCAACACTGGTCTTGCATGAGGAGTCTTCGTTGCGGCATACAGCGATAGTCAACTTGCAGCCACAGGGACATTTTTCCCGGCGTGCTTGCATTAGAACAGCATTTTTCTCGCTTGCCGTCAGACCGGATAAATCTATTCCCGGCAGGTCAGTATATATTTTGGAACTTGTTTTCCCGAAAACCCGGCTCTGGAGATAATCTTTTGCCATTTGCTTGACTGTGCGATTCCAGAGGTTGTCCATTTCAGGACGAAGAATTTTAGAGGCTGGTTTGTCCGGGTAGCCATCAAGTTTCTGAACCACTTCAGAGATCGAAGGCAGAGTCTCAATGGCATTTTGCAACAAAGTTTTTTCCTCTGAGCTGAGTTGAGTGTAAAACTGACTAACTTCCGAAAAAACATCATCCAAAGCTGATCCTGGATCAAGAATGGGGCGATAGTCCTTCTCGAATTCTTGAGCGGACAATCTGCCAAGACCTTTAAGTGCACAATCCATAACCCTTTTGGATCCACTCGTTTCTAGCAGGTGTGAAGCAATTGCGCATCCAATTGGGCCGATCTTGGATGATTTGCAAAGCTCAACCAAAAATTCCTCTGAATAGATTAGTTCACGCTCATGGATTAGCATGGATTCTATGATCATTATCCAGGGCCATGATCCCCGTGGGAAAAGATCATCCTTGATTTCAAAAAGGAGCATCGCCATTGCATGGTAAAAAAAGGAATTGGATGTTGTTTGTGCAGAGCTTTGGTCTCTTGGATCTGCCGTATTAATGAGGTCTCTTATTTTTTGTGAATTCTTTTGCCCCAAACTCCTGACGGGAACTTCCTTGCCTTTTTCCAGTATTACCTTCGACCAGTCGAATCGACCAAGATCGAATGAGTTCCCTTCTTCGAGACCCCAAATCCTTTCAGCCAATAATCCTGTTTTGGATACCAATCCGGCAAGAATTTCAGTCTGTCTGGCCAAGTCGCTTGGTTGGTCTTTAAGGGAAAACACAGCAGGGGATATCCATTCAACAACAAGAGCCAAAAGGCTTCCGAAGCGGTTGGCTGAATCGTAGTTATTGGGAAATGAATTTGTCTCGGAAAAAATTTTATTCATAGATTCCTCTAGAGCATCGCTCTGCATGGAAGCCTCTAAAATTAAGCGCGATGTAATTAAGTCGTGCACCTCTACCGAAATCAATGTGTTTGTATTCAAATCCAACTTGACCATTAAACTCATGGCTTCATTAGATTTTTTGATCGCTAAATACCCATCCTTAATTTCAGTCTGCGTGTCTTTGCCCCTTAGTAATGCGATTGATGCAACCGGAGCTATATTGACAGATAGGAGTTTCTTGTGGATTGTGGAAAAACCCGCTCCGAGAAGGAATTGGATATTCTTCCCGTCTTTACCAGGTTTTGGAATTGGGAGCATTGAAGCTGTTATTGAGAATCCTCCAGTGCTGTTTGGTATGTCCTTAGATTCAGCACAGTATTTTTTCTGAAGTGCTGGCAAGAAAAATCCAAATCCTGCATTTGAGGAATAGCCCATGGCTGCGATCAAATCACTCGAACCATTCCGTTTTAGTTCCCGAAAGCTAAACAAAAGGCCTTCATTCGAGAGAATGATCCTTGCTTCTGGCATTTCAAGGCTTGGGGAAAGCAAGGGCTCAAGGTGTTCCTTCAAATATTGCAGCGTTTTGTGATCCAGTGAATTGGTATTTAGCTTAATAACAATGTCTCTATCCCAAGCGTTCCAGTTTTGGAGATAATTGAAAAAATTCACAACGATTTCATCCTCTTCTGGCAGTATATATGATAGCGGTGGAGATTTATTATAATCACTTAATTTGATATTCATTTTCTTTGTGCTGCCGTTTTCGGCATTCTCAAACCATATCTCATGGCTTAAGAATCGAGCTGACTGCCGAAGCTTTTCCTCTAAACGCGCCTCCAATCCATCGTCGTAAATCATTCCTGGTTTGATTTGCAGATAATCCAGAACGTCATCCTTGGAGTTCTTCTCGGAGCCATCCACATCAATCTCACTTATAGTCTGCGTATTTTCCACCTGCTTGAAAGACACGTGCATGTCAGCAACCTGGCGATTGGGTTGGCGCGTTATCGTAATATTGCCTTTCAGATTGCTGCCCAAATTCGCCAAAAAGGTATTAATATTTTGCTCGTAACTGATCGGATTAAGTGCTTCGTCCATTGGAGCGGGCTGATCTTTTTTCCATTCCACGGGTATGTAGTGAGGTTCATTCCCATCAGGTGGCGATACAATGATTCGCCTCAGTTCATCATAAGATGAAAAAGTGTCATTTGGTGCAATGATAATATTACCGCATGTATATCTTTTCCCTTCCTTGATCTTAACCCGATAAATGCCCTTCTTGGTTTTGCCTAAGATACTGACTTCAGCATCAGGAAATCCGGCATGCAAATATCCAGCTCGAACAAGTTTACGAACTACAACTGGAAAATCCTGTACAGGTGCATTGCGATATGCAGCGGCCCAATATTGTACCGAATTACCTAAGCCTTTCTTGATTTGCTCACCAGTGAAGAATTGTTGTCCTTCAAACTGGAGGGTTTGCGGGTCAAGATATATATCCTTAAACAGGAAACCCTTATCGTCATGGTTTATACCCTCTGCCGTGGCGTTTGTCACGGATATAAGTAACAGTAATACTAATGTTTTTATCATTTTAATGGCTCACAAGGTTTCTATTCTTCAGCTGTCTTGGCTCTGTGTTTGCGGAGAATTGTCATTAGTAGTTTAATGCTGCTGGTAGCGCTTTGTAATTAGATGGGAAGTTAAACTTATGATCACAGCTTTCGCACTTACTACAGTAGATCAATAACCGCTACTAATCGTCTTTAAGTAAAGGCTCTAGCGCTTCCTCGTAGAGTCCGACATCAATATATATTTGCTTGTACTCTTTCATCTTTATAATGTCTTTAAACCAAGGATGTGCGTGTATCCCCATAAAACCAGGTTCATTTAACTTCTTTGAGCGAAGAACCCATTCGATTGCTTTATCATAATCTCCAGTCGCTACATAAAATCGGGAAAAAATATCAGATTTTATATACTCAAATTGACTTCGATGTAACAATTCGGCAAGTAGTCTTAACGATTCCTTCTCTTTACCCTGCTTCCAATATACTACGCCCAATGACATTATAGAAACCGGGTTGTCTGGATCGTCCTTAATACCTCGACTTAGCATTTCAACAGCTTCGTTATATTTTTTAGATTTTGTCAGGATCATTGAACGAAAATGCATCCCCCATTGAAATGTTGGGCTTAAAGATAAGGCTTTTGCGTTAGCCTTCTCAGCCAATGCATCTTCCCCCTTTAGCGAGTAAGCAAAAGCAATCAACTGATGAAGCATCGGAGACTTCGGATCAAGCTCTATCCCTTTTTGTGCGATGGATACCATTTCCTCATATCTCCCTTCAATTTGCAGCATGAAGTAATAGCCCCAGATCGTTTCCAGCTTTGCCGGTGAATTTATTACAGCGCGCTGCAATAGATGCCTGCCTTCCTCTAAATTTCGCTCGTAAAAAAATGCGACGTCACCAAGCCCAGCCAATGCTTCGGGGTTATTTGGATTTAATTCCAGAGATTTTTTGAAAGCTACCTTTGCCTTCGGATGAGTTTCGTCAGGTGGATTTATGCTGCGTGCGCTACCCTGCGTGTAGGCATATCCTAAATGCACATATGCATCAGCATAATTTGGGTCTTTTAAAACTGCATTTTTTAAAAGATCAATTGCCTCTTTATTTGCCACTTTAGTGTTTTGATTTAAGAGCACTTTCGCACGTTGCACTAAGTCGTAGGCTTCTGTATTTGTTGTTCCTCCCTTTTTCAGATCGTCGATTTTGGCATCGTCAATTACTATACCTTCAAGGTTCTCACCAACGGACTTAACGATCTGGCTTTGGAGTTCGAAGCGGTCGGTTTCATTGCCACTATACGATTCAGCCCAACTAATCTCGCCGCTGTTAGCGTCGATAAGCTTGACGTTAATTTTTAGTTGCTCACGGGATTTTTGGATGCTGCCTTGAATCAAAGTGCCGGTTTTAAGTTCCCGTCCGATCTCCGAAGGCGACATGTCGCTGCCTCTGTACGTTTTCGCGGAAATTGAGCCGATTACATTCAGGCCGTCCACCTTGGACAGCATCGTATTCAAGTCATCCACAATGCCTTCGACGATGTGATCGTTTTCTCCGGCGGTGCCGATATTTTTAAATGGCAAAACTACGATGCGATTTTTGTCGAGCTGTTTTGCTTCGGGTTCAGTGGCAGCGGGGGTTTCCTTCGAGAGTTTGCTAGGTTTGAAAACGAAAACCATGGCAAGCAATCCGATCACTAGAGCAGCTGCAATCAGCGGTGTTTTGGAAACATGCTTTGTTGCAGCAGGCGGTGTCGTTGCTGCTGTCGGTTGGGGTTCGGCAGACTGGATGTCCAGGTTGCCAAGCGTGCGCAGGATGTTGTCGGCTGTCTGCTCTGTCTGTCCTTGTTCGTGAACCAAGTGTTGGATGCCAGCCAGCTGGTATTTCATTGCAGCCGGAATCTCGGCTTCCTCAATGAAAACTGGGAGGATGTGTTTGTCGGATTCGGAGGCTAGCGCGAGTTCTTTGGTGACGTTCTTTGAGACGAAGGCTTTGGCGCTGGCGAAGAGGATGAAGACTTTGCTGTCCTCGATGGCGTTGACGATTTCTTGGCTCCAGAGCTTTGCGCCGTGGATGCCTTCTTGGTCGATCCAGATGTTGAGGCCCCGCTCACGGAGCTTGTCCACGATGGGGAAGACCTGGGCTTGGTCTTCTCGGGAGTAGCTGGCGAAAATCTCCGGGGGCATCGTTCTTTGGGTATTTGGCGAGGATTCCTCCGATTTGGGCGCGGAAATCGTCCGAGATATCGCGTCGCTGTAAGTTGGAGTTTAGCTTGGCCTAGGTGGAGGGGGCAAGGTAATCGCGATAGAGGGTGGGGTGCTTGCGGAGATGCAGGATTAGGGAATCTCCGTGGGTCTCGTAGCGCAAGGGGCGCTTCAATTGGGCGTAAGATTCTGAGCGGTCTGCGAGCCACTTGAGGGCATCAGAGGTGCTTATCTTGAGGGAGCAGAGGCTTTTTTGGCGTTGCCTTGAAGGGGGACTTCAAGGGAGGGGGCGCCGTCGAGGAGGTCGCCGAAGAGGGGCCGCCAAGCTTGGAAATACGGCGCAGTTACGCTGCGGGACAGGTCAACGGGGCAAAATGTTTTGCATTTCCGTTATCGCGTTTCTAATAATTGAGCTCTTCGCCGCAAAATCATAATTGTTTTTTGTCGATGAGTCATAGTAATCCGGCCGAACGTTATCACAGCTTCGATTTTCTCCGCGGCGTAGCTATGTACCTCGGCGTGGTGATTCATGTCTCAAGTTTCTTTGGTGTGTATCACCCCTTGGGACTTGGGTGGGCGGAGTATTATCCGGATCCGGTCAATTATCAGGTGACTTTTGGAATCCACCTGTTTCGGATGCAATTTTTCTTCATTATCGCCGGCTTCTTCGGCGAGATGGTTTGTAGAAAAAAAGGGATTGGTTATTTCGCCAGAAACCGGTTCAAGCGTATATTCATACCATTCATTGTAGGTTGTATCTTGGTGGTGCCATTCTGTGATGCATTGATTAACACCTACAACGGAGAGCTATCAGACAACTGGTATCTGGAAAAAGTGATAAAGTGTTTATTCTTTGAATTTCTTTCAGAGAATCACTACATACCGGAAATCAGATTTGCGCATTTTTGGTTTGTCTGGTTTCTGCTTTTTTATTACGCTGCACACTGGCTGCTTCGCGTCGTCGTTGGAAACCGGTTGGCTGGTTTTAAAGCCGCTCCTGTTAAGTTCGTCGATTTTTGTATTACAAAGCCTTATGGGGTGTTCGTTTTGGCTGCTATTTTCTTTGGCCTCCTGCTTCCTCAGGACACCGCCTTCTTTCCGCCCATTAACGCCGGTCTCGATTTAGGATTTCATGAATTGGTCTACTACCTTGTTTGCTATGGGTTTGGTTGTTGCCTCTATTATGTCCGGGACTTCATCGTCAAGATAGCAGGAAACCTTAAATTGAACCTGGCGATCGTGCTTTGCTTTACATTTTGGATTCATGGGGCGTCTGATGTCATCGACGCGCATCCCAATCCAGCGGTAGACATTAGTAGTTGGCGCCTGTTTAATTTTCAAGTTTTTCTGGATGCCGTTTTTTACGGAGGCGCCGATCGCTATTTGGTGATCTATGTTCGTTGTCTTCTCTGCTTTGCTTGGTGTTTTACACTTTTCGCCCTAGGGGAACGATTCTTTGGCCGGAGAAACGAAATGGTGCGTTACTTTGCTGACGCTTCCTATTGGGTGTATTGGGTGCATCTCCCGGTGACTGTCTTTTTTTCCTTTCTGCTGCAGCCCTATACAGGACTGAATACGTTGATTAAATGCTACCTCGCATTGGTCATTTCGACCGTGTTGATCATGATTCCCTACATGTTGATGGTTCGTAACACTTTTCTGGGCGATTATTTTTGTGGTTGGCGAAAACCGATGAATGAGGATCCGCTCATTAAATTCCTGAAATCCAACTGGCAGAAGTTGGTGGGTAAAACGATCGCGGTCGGTGTCATGGTTTTCTTCGTGGGTGAATTGGTCCAGGTGACCGTTGTTTCGAAACGAATTGCCCCCTTGGTGGAGGCATACATTCAAAGGGATGAATCGTTCCTGCGTGATTACAAGGAGATCAATCACACAAACGGATATGGGGAGAATGCGCTGTACTTCGCCGTAAAAAGGGTACCGACAAACATGAGGTTGTACGATTCTGTGTCGGTGTTGCTGGAAAAGGGGATCGACGTCAACTGCCGTGACAAGTTTGGCCGGACACCGCTGTACATGGCCTGCCGCTACGGTGACAAATCAGACGTTGAAAAAATATTGAAAGCCGGGGCAGACCCAAACATTCAGGAGGAAAAGTACGGACACTCCCCTCTTCAACTTGTGGCGATTAAACTTGGAGGAACGTACCTTAAGGGGCGTACCAAGGGATCCGATGGCAAAAAAGCTATTCAAGAGAAGAAGGACATTTTTAAACTACTGATTGCTAATGGGGCGGATACGACACTGAAGGATAAGCAGGGCAGGAAGGTGCCGGAGTTGCTCGCCCAATACACCCCATTCAAAATGGGGGATTTTAAGTAGCATGAGCCAGGGTAACTCAACCGAACGATACCACAGCCTCGACTTCCTCCGGGCCGTGGCCATGTACCTCGGCGTGATTTTGCATGTCACGGTCCTGTTTGGCTCTCCTGACCGAATCCTCTTCCTATTCTATTCGGAGTACTACTCGGATCCGGTCAATTACCATGTTACTTGGTGGATTCATCTTTTTCGGATGCAATTTTTCTACTTGATTGCCGGTTTCTTCGCCGAAATGGTTTACTTGAAAAAAGGAGGCAAATATTTTTCGCAAAACAGACTAAAGCGGATATTAATCCCATTTCTTTTTGGTATATTGATCATTTATCCTCTCACGCTTGGTGTGTTCTCTGTGCACAATGCTGAAATAGCTGATAAGTCTTTTCTTGAGCGGTCCTTGCACTTTTTCCTTTGGGAGTTTTTCTCGGGTACGGATTACGACCCTGGAATCACATTTGTTCATTTTTGGTTCATGTGGCTTTTGATGATTTTTTACTTCATCCACACGATGGGTAGAGCGGTAATTCTTGGCTGGATTCAAAAGACAAAACTGTCCAAATGGTTCGTTCGGTTTGTGGATTTTTGTATTCAAAAACGTTGTGGCGTTTTTATATTGGCAGTCATCACGTTCGTTTTTCATATCACATTACGAAACAGTATTTTCCTCCCCCAGGAAGCCCACTTGGATGTTGCTTTAAACGATTTAACTTATTACATGGTGTTCTATTTCTTTGGAGTTGGCCTGTATCACTGTAAGGAGTTCTTCGGTAAACTTGCCCGAAGCTTGAGATGGAATTTGGTGATGATATTCGCTTTCTCGTTCTGGGTTCATGCCGCGACCGATGCGATCGATATCCATCGTTCTCCAGTTGTGGATATCAATAGTTGGAGACCCCAAAGTCTGCAGGTATATTGGGAGGGTGTATTCTATGGGGGAACGGGCCGATATCTGACTATCTATGTTCGATGCCTGCTATGTTGGTCGTTCTGTTTTGCAATGTTGGCATTGGGACAAAGGTTCTTCAGCAGGAAAAATGAGTTCATTCGGTATTTCGCCGATGCATCCTATTGGGTCTACTGGGTTCATTTACCGATTACCTTTTATTTTTCAATGGTGCTTCAACCGGCCGAGATAAACACCTTGTTCAAGGCGTATATCGCGGTCATCATTTCAACTGTCCTGATCATCCTCATGTACATGTTGTTAGTCCGAAACACGATTCTGGGAAATTATTTCTGCGGCTGGCGGAAGCCGATTAAGGAGGATCCGTTCCTGAAATATCTCAGTGCAAAATGGAAGCTATTGGCGGTGAAGACGATTGCGTTCGGGTTCGTTGCCTTCGCAGTCGGCCAGGTGATGCATGTCGCAATCCTAAAGAACAACAACGCTTTGCTGGTGGAGTCGTTCATCCTGCGAAACGAGCCGTTTATCCGCGATGCAAATAACGTCAATACAACCGATGAATACGGTCAAAATGCCCTCTTTACCGCCGTCCAGCGCGTCCCGGTCAACCTGCGGAAATACGATTCTGTGGCGCTGTTGATCGAGAGGGGAATCGATGTCAACCACCGTGACAAGTTCGGGCGGACACCCCTTTACATGGCTTGCCGAAGCGGTGTGTTGCCGGACGTTAAGAAATTATTAAAAGCTGGAGCCGACCCCAATGTGCAGGAAAACAAATATGGTCACTCACCCATTCATGTAGCAGCGATCAAGCTTGGCGGCAAATATCTCGACGGTTGGACGAAGGGCGTTGATGGCGCCGACGCCATTAAAAATTACAAGGATATCTTTCAGTTGTTGCTGGAAAATGGGGCGAACTTGGACTTCAAGGACAAGCAGGGAAGAGACGTGGAGGCATTGCTAGAGCGCTTTACCCCGTTCAATTTGGAGGACTTGAGCGGAGAGATGGCAACTCAATAATTGCTGCCGTAGATCGCCTTGTACCGATCCTCATCCTTGATGACGCTCCATTCGATAAAAAAACGGTGAGTTCCCATAAGTGACATGTTTCCATTTTTCACTCCCTCCTCAAGATATTTGTATCCCAACTCTTTTTCACCTGTGCAGAAAAAATAGAGCGGGAATCCTTTTAACTCGTAATTTGTGAGTTCAGCCTTCTTTTTCATGTAATCTGCTGCCTTGCTGAACGACTCTTTTGTGCCAAAGTAATAGTGATAAATAAAAATGGTTTGTTCAATGCTCCAATCTTTGTTCGAAAGGGCTTCTAGGCTTTCAATATGCTTTTTGAGTTCTTCCTTTTTGTTTTCTTGCATCGCAAGCGCATTAAAAAGGGCATTTTGCCCCATCCCATAATCAGGTTTCAGGGAAACGGATTTTTTTGCCGCTTTTTCTGCGTTCTCATATTGAAAATCGGATGCATAATCTAAGCATAGAAGCATGTAAGCAACGTGATTATTGGGATCCAACTCAATAGCTCTGGAAGATAATTTAATAGCTTCATTGGATCTTTGCATTGATCGACACGTGATTGCTTTCCACATCAAAGCCTGAACGTTGTTCGGGTTGTGTTTGAGCGCCTCGTCAAAATGTTCAAGTGCTTTGTCATGTCGGTGTTTTGCCATACACTCCAACCAGCCCATGGCCGGATAAGCTCCTGAATAATTAGGGTTAATTTTGATCGCTTTAAAAAAAGCATCCTCTGCCAGTTGAATTGCCTCCCTGACTTGATCTGGGGGAACATAGCCGTAGGGGATCAACATCGCGTATGCATCACCCAGGCCGCAGTATGCTTCCACAAAGTTGGAATCCATCTCAATGGCCTCTTCATAAAGTTCGATGCTTTGTTTCATCTCGGCCTCGCCCCGGGTGCTCCACAGTTCGCGGGCTTTTCGGTAAAGCTTGTAGGCTTCCATGTTTTCCGTTGGAGCAGCCTCAGTTGCAGCTTGCGGTGTTTCATTTGGTTTCAAGGTGGAGGTAACTTTAGCCACGATGGCATTTCTAAGCTTGAAAAAGTCGCTCTGCATTCCGTTTTCCTTGTGGTTCCAAATAAACGACTTGGTTTGCGTATCTGTAAGGTTGAATGACACTTCAATCTGCCCGCCCTGCGCCACGACACGCCCATCCAGAATGCGTTGCACATTCAGTTCGCGGGTGATCTGATCAATATCCTTCTGTTCACCGCGATACTTGTTTACCGACGACCAAACGATTGGCGTGACTCCATTCAATGTTGCTAGGCTGCCGATGATTTCCTGCGAGATGAGGTCAGCCCACTTGGTTTGGTTGTCATCCGTGGAGAGGTTTTCAAACGGCAATACCGCGATGCGTACCGAACCATCCACCGGTGCGATTAACGAATTTGATGTTGCAGGAGTTTTCGGGGCGGGTACCTCACCGCTCCCGCCTTGGGTCAGGAAAAATCCGGCGATACCCAAGACAACCACGGCGGCGGCGATGGCGATCCATTTGCCGACGCCACCCTTGGCCTTGGGTGGAGCCATATGACCATGGCCTATGCCGGTGCTTGATGCGGCTTTCGCTTGGCCAAGCGCTTGATCGTCCTGCTGCGATTGGCCAACGCCGAGCCGCCGAATCGTTTGGTGGACGAACTCGTACGCCTTGGCCTTCTCGAGCGTGTATAGCGCGATGTTCTGAATCCCGGCCAACTGATACTCCATCGTCTCCGGGATATCGCACTGCTCTAGGTAAATCGGCAGGATAATTTTCTCCCGCTCGCTGGCCAGGGCGAGTTCCTTGACGACGTTCTTGGAGCCGGTAGAGTGACGGCTGATGGCGAGGATGAATAGGTCGCAAGCTCGAATGGCTTCGACGATTTCTTTGGTCCATATGGTGGCACCGTGAATATCGGTTTCGTCCATCCAGACGGCAAGCCCCTGACCGCGCAGATACTCGACCAGCTTGATCACCTGCTGCTGGTTCTCCCTTGAGTAACTGATAAATACGTCCGGTTTCACAACGGGCTACTTCCCTTTGCTGATTTTCTCCACGAATTTTTTGTACTTTGGATTGTTCCGATGCTCGATCAGAAACAAATCGTGAGTGAAACCAAAGGCAAGTTGATTGTTCTCATAAGCAATTTCCGCCTGTTCAATAAAAATGTCTATTCCAACTTCGTATAGTTTAAACATCGGAAATGCTGATCTGTTCCGGGTTTTGTTGTCCTCCTTCCACTCCGCAAGATAACGTTCAAATTTGGCGTTATCTTTGTTTCGATAATAGTGGGTAAGTGGTGCATAAATAGATTCATTCTTGTCCACCAGCGTTTCAATTTCATGAATCAATTCTGATATGTCTGATTCACTATTACCTTTCATAACAAAAACTTGGTATAGTGAATGCCAAAGAACCTTATAATTAGGATTAATGCTGAACCCTTTGTTAAGTGCTGTGATCGCTTCATCGAACTTATTGAGTTCCGATGCCGTGTTCGAAAAATTTAGTAGGAGAACAGGGTGGTTTGGGTCCAACTCAAGGCCATGCTTAAATGTCTCGTAGGCTTCATCGTATTGCAACTGGGAGTTCAAATTAATTCCCAGCCATTGATAAGCCTGGGCGACCTTCGGGTTCAGTTGAATGGCTTTACGGTAGCTCTTCTCGGAATCCTTCAATTTCCATTCGTACGCAAACTGAATCCAGCCAAGCGAAATATATGCTTCCGCTAGGTTGGGATTGCGAGTGATTGCTTCTAGAACATACTTTCTGGCCTTGGGATACCCATCATCATACTCCGAGTGGCCGTAATGGCTGAGCATATTGTAAGAATCCGCGATACCGGCGTAGGCAAGTGCAAATTGGTCGTCCAGTTTGATGGCCTGCTCGTACAGCTTGAGACTCTGCTTCATGCCGGCTTGGCTTCGAGTGAGCCACAATGTCCTGCCCTGGGTGTACAACTTGAAGGCCTCGGAGTTTGCGGTCGGTGCATGGCTGATGGCGCTTGCAGTCGTGGATTCCACATCGATGCCAATAGAGTTTGCAATCTTCGCGGCGATATCCGATTTGATGTTAAAGATGGAATCAATGTCATCCTCGTAAGTCTTGCTCCAAACCGATTGGGAGTTCTTGGCATTGATGAACTCTACAATCGCAGTGACGGTTTTTCCCACGACGGCCATCTCGCAGTCGATGATGTAGTTTACGTTCAAATTCTCGCGAATTCTGTTTATGTCCCGGTTTGTACCGCGAAAGGCATTCACAGAGACTCCGGAGATAATCGTAACTCCATTTAGTTTGTTGATTGCCGCCCTGAGTTGGGTGCCCATGCCGCCGCCTACCCATTGGTCGTCCTCGGAGGAAGCGTTGACTTCGATGGGGAGGAGCGCAATCCGCGCGGTTCCCTCCATTAGAGCCGGAGCAACAGCGGTGGATGAAGGCGTTTTATTTATCGATTCATCCTCGCCTTTGGACAGGAAGAGCCCGGTCATGGCCAAAACCACCACACTGGCGGCGATAGCTACCCATTTACCAGTTCCGCTTTTGGCCTTGGGCGGCGGCATGTGGCTCACGCCAGTGCCATGTACCGAAGCGGAGACAGGTTCCGCTTGGCCAAGCAACTTGCTTTCCAGTTGCGATTGACCCACGCCGAGACGGCGAATGGTTTGGTGGACAAATTCGTAGGCCTTGGTCTTGTCGAGCGTATATAGCGCGATATTCTGAATTCCGGCCAACTGGTACTCCATGTTTTTCGGAATTTGGGATTCCTCCAAATATAGAGGGAGGATCTTTTTTTCCCGTTCGCTGGCCAAGGCCAGTTCCTTGACGACATTCTTGGAGCCGGTGGAGTGGCTGCTAATGGCGAGAATGAAAAGGGTGCAACCGTGGATGGCCTCGACGATTTCCTCGGTCCACATGGTGGCACCGTGGATGTCGGTTTCATCCATCCAGACAGCGAGCCCCTGTGCACGCAGGTACTCGACCATCCGAACCACCTGCTGCTGGTCCTCTCGCGAATAACTGATGAAAACGTCCGGGTTCAAATCGCGTTACTTGCCCTTTCTAATCTTTTCGACGAACGACTTGTACTTGGGGTTGTTTGTGTAATCACTGATGAAGAGATGGGTTTCAAAGTTGAAGGGCAGTGTATTGTCTTCGAATGCCTTGTCCGCCAGCTCCATGAATTCATCAAATCCAATTTTCATTAATAGCCGATCTTGGAGGGCGGTGTTATTCACTGTTTCATCATATTTGCTAGCTAACTTGTAATACAAATCTGACTTATTCGGATCTCTATCTTTGTAGTAATGAATAAGGATGCCGAAAATGGCTGAGTCTTTGTTTGGTATTTCCTCGATTTCCTTGATCAAGGCAGCAATTTTATCCTCCCGTTGTCCAGCTTGAGTATGAATCATGTATAGAAAAACCCAATAGTCAAAATAGTTGGGATTGATGTTCCTCGTTATCTTGGCATATTGCTCTGCTGCCTCGAGGTTGCCCATTGCCAGGTTGTTCAATGCCAGGTTGATGTTGATGACTTGATGATTTGGATCCAGTGCCAGCCCTCTCATCAATGATTCATTCGCTTCCTGTCTTCGGCCCTGTGTTTGTAAATTAAGTCCCAGCCATTGGTGAGCCCGGGCGATTTTTGGATTAAGTTTGATAGCTTTTCGATAGTTCTCCTCGGAATCCTTCAGTTTCCATTCGTATGCAAACTGAATCCAACCAAGCGAGATGTAGGCTTCCGCCAATTCTTGCTTCCGCGTGATGGCATCAAGGACATTCAATCGCGCCTTCGGATAACCATCCTCATATTCAAGATATCCGTATTGGCAAAGCATGCTGTAGGCATCGGCGATACCGGTGTAGGCCAACGCAAATTTGTCGTCCAAATCAATAGCCTCCTCGAAGAGTGTGATGCTTCGTTTCATACCGGCCTGTGATCGGGTCAACCATAGTGTCCTACCCTGGGTGTAAAGCCGAAATGCCTCGGCGTTTTCCGTGTGTTTTGTGCCAATGTCCAAAGCCGTTTTTTCTCCAATTTGGATGTTCAGTGAGCTAGCCAATTTGGTTGCAATTTGTGTCTTACTATCAAACATAGTTTTTGGTGTGGCTTGAATAGTTTCACTCCAAATATATGAAAGATCGCTTGCATTGATAAAATCAAGGAGAAGTGAGGTTTTGCCGTCAGTCACCGTGATGGAGCCGGCTAGGATGTAGTCAACATTCAAGTCGGATTTGATTTTTGAAATATCGCGATTTACTCCTCGATAAGTGTTTACTGAGAGACCTGCGATAATGGTGATCTCATCAATCTTATTGAGTGCTGTTCTAAGTTCATTGTCCATGCCACCGCCAACCCATTTGTCCTCCTCCTTTGCAGCATTGACTTCAAACGGCAACAGGGCAATTCGGTGGGAGCCATCATTCGCCTGCTTTGTCCCTTGCGGAATTGTCTTCGTTTCGAGAATCGTGGTTGGAGGAGCCTCATCACCACCTTGGCTTAGATAAAAGCCGGCTAGAGCCAGCACGACCACAGCGGTGGCGATGCCGATCCATTTGGCGTTGTTGACCTTCGCCTTGGGCGGGGACATGTGGCCCACGCCGGTGCCGTGCCCCGCGTTGGGTGTGGCCTCCGCTTGGGCCCTCGTTTGGTCATCCTGCTGCGCTTGACCAACGTCCAGGCGACGGATGGTTTGGTGGACGAACTCATATGCCTTGGACTTCTCGAGCGTGTACAGCGCAATGTTCTGAATCCCAGCCAACTGGTACTCCATGTTTTTCGGGATGTCGCACTGCTCAAGGTAGATCGGCAGAATAATCTTCTCACGTTCGCTGGCTAGGGCGAGTTCCTTGACAACGTTCTTGGAACCGGTTGAGTGGCGACTGATGGCAAGGATGAACAGGTTGCACTTATGGATGGCCTCGACGATTTCCTCGGTCCACATGGTGGCACCGTGGATGTCGGTTTCATCCATCCAGACGGCCAACCCCTGTTCGCGCAAATAGTCCACCAACCGGACCACCTGCTGCTGGTCTTCTCGCGAATAACTGATGAAAACGTGCGGGTTCAAATCGCGTTACTTGCCTCTCCTAACTTTTTTAATAAATGATTGAAACGCTGGGTAATCTTGGTATTCCAATAAAAAGAGGTCAGATTCTATAGCATAATCTAATGTATTGTTTTCAAAGGCTTGCTCTGCCGATTTTATGAAATTGTCGATACCGACCATTAATACTTCTCTGTTTTGCAATAAACTGTTGCCCGCAGTTTTGTCTAATTCCTCTGATCTCTTATAAAATAACTCAGCCTTCTTTCGATCTGTTTTCCAATAATAATGAGTCAAGATTAGGTAGATTGGCTGATCTTTATTAACCAGTCCTTCGATTTCGTTAATCAGCACTTCGATAACCTCCGGTTTTTCTTTCGACAAAATGTATGTTTTGTAGAGCATAAACCAAGAATTATAAAACAATGGCTCAGCTTCTCTTGATTTTATTGCATACTGTTTTGCTTCATCAAACTTACCCAACGAGTTGCAGGTCTCATTTATGTTTACTAATAGCACGTGATGGTTTGGATCTAATTCTAATCCTCTTTTAAATATCGAATATGTTTCTTCATGTTTTCCCTGGGTTTGTAAATTAATCCCAAGCCATTGATACCCCTGTGCAATTTTGGGATTCAAGTCTATTGCTTTTTTGTAGTTCTCTTCGGAATCTTTTAGTTTCCATTCGTATGCAAACTGAATCCAGCCAAGCGAAATGTAAGCTTCAGGAAGAGCAGGGTTTCTCGAAATTGCATCTAATACATACTTTCTTGCTTTGGGGTATGCTGTATGTATATCCATGTAACCGTATACTGCCATCATGCTATAGGCATCTGCCATGCCGGAATAAGCAAGAGCAAACTTGTTATCCAATTCAATCGCTTGATCATAAAGTTTAATACTTTGTTTCATGCCAGCCTGAGAACGCGTCATCCACAGCTCTCTTCCTTGGGTATAAAGTCGGAAGGCCTGGCCATTTTCGGTATGTTTGGATCCAATTGCTTCTGAGGTTTTTGCCCCTATCTGGATATTGAGTGAGCTTGCTAACTTGGTTGCAATCTGAATTTTGCTGTTGAAAACAGTATCTGGTGTGGCTTGGATTGTTTCACTCCAAACGGTTGAGAGGGTATCCGCCTTGATGAAATCTAGATTCAACGAAGTCTTGCCTCCGGTGACGGTAATGGAACCATCTAGAATGTAGTCGACATTTAGATTGGATTTTATTTTTGAGATTTCCCGGTTGGCGCCCCGATATCCGTTCACTGAGAGACCTGCGATGATGGTGACGCCATCTATCTTGTTGAGCGCAGTCTTGAGTTCGTTGTCCATCCCGCCGCTCACCCATTTATCCTCCTCTCTGGCGGCATTGACCTCAAACGGCAACAGGGCGATACGAAGGGAACCATCGCTAGACTGTGGTGTTCCTTGCGGGGTTGTTGTCGTGGTAGGGTTAGTGGGTGTGGGTGTCTCATTACCGCCCTGGATTATGAAGAAACCGGCCACGGCTAACACGACCACAGCGGCGGCGGCGCCGATCCACTTGCCGGCACCGCCCTTGGCTTTGGGCGGGGACATGTGGCCACGACCAGCGATCGTGCCGTGCCCCGTGCTGTGTGCGGCCTCCGCTTGGCCAAGCGCTTGGTCGTTCTGCTGCGCTTGGCCAACGCCCAGGCGACGGATGGTTTGGTGAACGAACTCGTACGCCTTGCCCTTGTCCAAAGTGTACAGCGCGATGTTCTGAATCCCGGCCAACTGATACTCCATCGTCTCCGGAATATCGCACTGTTCTAGGTAAATCGGCAGGATAATTTTTTCCCGCTCGCTGGCAAGGGCAAGTTCCTTGACGACGTTCTTAGAGCCAGTGGAGTGACGGCTGATGGCGAGGACGAACAGATCGCAGGCACGGATGGCTTCGACGATCTCCTTAGTCCACAAAGTTGCCCCGTGAATGTCGGTTTCATCCATCCATACAGCCAAACCCTGCGCGCGGAGATACTCAACCAGCCTGATCACCTCCTGCTGGTTCTCCCTCGAGTAACTGATGAAAACGTCCGGGCTCACGTAAGGAGAGAATTGGAGCAATACGATTATTCTCTGTCAATGAGTAAACTAATGAAATAGGGCTTTTAGATGGTAATTAGTCTACAATAGTGGGCAAAAGAATACAGCTTCTGGTGTTCAGGCAATGAAGGGACTAGCGACCAGTCGCTGAAGTTGGCTTGACTGTTTCCCGGTGGGAAACTTGGGCTTATGCTATGCGCCTTGTCGCAGCCGCAGTTGCTGCGGACTAAGTCGGCGGTTTTGGCAAAAACAATTGGGTGGATGCTCCTGTTTCAGCACGATGGAACGGCTGGCCAAGTTGGTGCACAAATTTCGATCGTCCGGCCGTTCAACTCTCAGGTGGCTATTTATCTTTGATATTTTAGGTCTGCTTAACAATTTATCTTGCAAGGGTTTAATGGTAAATTAGGCTCGCGCGGCCGCAATATATAGACGTATTCCGATTTGCTTTCATTTTCTTCATGAAAATCACTTTTTTTGCATTTTTATCATTTATTTTTTTAGCCGGCTTACATGCTGCAGATAAGCCGGTGATTCAGGCAACATATACTTCTGGTAAACTTGAATTGGACGGGCAATTGAACGAAGCAGTATGGGGCAGCGCAATGAAAGCCGGCGCCGACATGCTGCAGTACGAGCCGAGACAGGGTGTGCCCATGTCACAAAAGACGGAATTCATGGTGGTCTATGACGATGAGAACATCTATTTCGGAGTTATCGCGTATGACACGGAACCGCAAAAAATCGTTGCCAGTGTCATGGAGCGGGATGAATTGCCCTACTACGATGATTCCCTGTTCCTTGCCATCGACACAATGAACGACAACCGGAACGGCTATGTGCTCTGGACAAACTTGAACGGAATCAAATATGACGCCAACGTCACGAATAACTCTTCCCTGAATTCCCAGTGGGATGGCATCTGGGATGTGAAAACAAAACGAACGAACACAGGGTGGCATGCCGAGATTAAATTACCCTTTTCAACAGTCAGGCACAAGGAGGGTATGAACAACTGGGGTTTCAACCTTTGGCGCAAATTGCCGAGGAACGGCGAGGCTGGACGTTGGGCCAATTCAAGGCCGGAAATCCGAACCTACCATTTTGCACAGGCCGGGAAAATTGAAGGAATACAAATCAAAAACAAAAATCTTAACCTGGAATTCACCCCGTATGTCATTGGAGACAGCAACGATTCAAGAACCTCCGGGGATGTCGGTGGTGATATCCGCTACCGATTCAAACCGAACTGGACCGCGCACCTCACACTGAACACGGATTTCGCTGAGACCGAGGTGGATGACCGTCGGTTGAACTATACGCGGTTCCCGCTGTTTTTTCCTGAGAAACGCGACTTCTTCCTCGAGGATGCTGAGGTGTTCACGGTTGGACAACAGGTGATGCCGTGGTCGGCACCGGAGATCGTTCCCTACTTCAGCAGGAGGATCGGATTGAACCGCGATCGGCAAATCACGGATATCGATTATGCGATGAAATTAACAGGCCATGAGGGGAAATATCATGTGGGGCTGCTCAATGCTGGTGTGGCGGCATCTTCAACAACACCCAACTCAAACCTTACAATTGCGCGTATTAAACGTGATGTGCTGGAACAATCCTCAGTCGGCCTGATCTCCACGTTTGGAGATCCAAATTCCGATGAAGACTCAAGCACTCACGGTGTGGATTTTCGGCATAGAACAGACAAACTATTTGGAAACAAGGTTTTTGAGGCAAACACTTACCTGCTGTCGAGCCACGGTTCCGGCAGGGATGATGGAACCGCAGTTTCCATCGAGTTGCTTTACCCAAATGACCTAATCAATGCCGGTTCGACATATTATCGGATCGACGAGGCCTTCAATCCAAAGCTGGGCTACGTGCGTCGTACCGGGGTGAATAAATTTCAAAACCACATGAGTTGGCAACCCCGCTTCAACAATTCACAGTTAGTCCGTCAGATGTTCCTGTCTTACACCAACAGCATCTACACCAACCTTGGCGGTGGAGGTGAAACAATGGAGAACGGCATTGTTCTGCCGCGTATCGTGTTCGAGTCAACCGACGAGATTTTTCTCAAGTACTCACACTTCAGGGACAACCCCGAATTCAACTTCTTCGTCCCAGGTGCCGGAACCATTGAAAGTGGGGATTACGAGTGGAATGCAATCACCATTGGGGGAGGTCTCTCCAACAAGCGTAAACTAGGTGCCACGGCGAGCGTTGCGATCCACGATGACTGGTATGACTGGGAACGAACCGATTACAACATGGGTTTCCGCTGGAGCATAAACAAGCACATGTTGCTTTCCACCACCCACCGTTACAGCCACTTTGAACAGGAAAACCTTGATGAGGATGTTCTGCTCAACTCTGCAAGATTACTGGTCAACATTAACGCAAACATGGGGTTGTTGAATGTTGTGCAACACGACAGTTACACAGACACCGTTGGGCTCTATTCCAGATTTAGATGGGAATGGACCCCGGGCAAAGAATTGTTTCTGGTACTACGTCAGGGATACCGCGACGGGTACAGCGGCTTTGATCTTGAAACTGAGCGCTACAGTATCAAGGTTTCAAGTTCATTTAGGTTCTGACCATGAAGGATCAGGGGCGATACCACGGTTTGGACTTCGTCAGGGCGGTGGCCATGATGCTGGGTGTGGTTATCCATACCTGCTGCTTTTTTAGGGATGATATTATCTCCACTTGGCCAGCCGGCGACTATCACGGAGATCCTCTGAATACCTTCACGGTAAAATTCATCCACTTTTTCAGAATGCAATTATTCATGCTCCTCGCAGGTTTTTTTGCTGAATTGGTGTTTCAGAGAAAAGGCATGAACTACTTGATGAAGGACAGGATAAAGCGAATCCTGTTGCCGTTCCTGATAGGAATATTCCTGTTCGTGCCTATCGTTATGTTTTTGTCCAATACGACGTGGGTGGGTGGCTTTACAAATGTTTTTGATAACACAACAACATTTGATCGTGCAAAGAGTTATTTACTATGGGGCACCTTACAGGATAAATCTGTCTTCAACGAATTCACTCTATGGCATTTTTGGTTCATATATTTTCTGTTGTATTTTTACCTCTTTCATTGGCTATTCCATCTGTTGGGTAAAAAGGATTTCGTGTTTGGAGACAACGCGATTTTAAATAAGTGCATAAAATCCGCGCTTTCAAATAAATGGGGGTTTTTGATTTTGGGCGCTCTTGCTTTCCCTATCCACTATTCATTGCAAAGTCCGATGTTTTGGCCGTCTCAACTTAATTTTCAGGTTAACGAGCTGATCTATTATTTTGGATTTTATGTGTTTGGGGCATACCTTTATAAAAATATCTCATTGTTAACAATTCTGGCAAAAAATTGTTGGTTTTATTTGTTTATATCGCTGCCTTTCGTATTCATTTTAAATGAACCAACGACGCGTCATGATTTGATGAGGAGTGTCGTAGTAGATATCACCAGTTGGAAAATCGCCAATTTTCAGGTTTTGGATGAAGGTATTTATGCAAACGGTTTTTTTAAAGTAACCATCGTTTTCTTGAGATGCGCTGTTTCCTGGACGCTATGTCTAGGGTTCATCGGCTTGGCACATCGATATTTAAACAAACCCAATCGTTCGATAAGATATTTGGCTGATTCCGCATACTGGGTGTTTTGGGTGCATGTTTTATTTACATGCTTTTTTTCAAGATATGCACAGCAGTTTTCCTTCAATAACGCCATGTTTAAAACAGTAGCAGTTTTCCACCTCATTCTTTTCTGCATGTATTTTCTTTATAACAATTGTGTTCGTTATACTTTTCTAGGGGATTATTTTATGGGGAAAAGAAAAGATCCAACCGACCCCGGCGAAAAAGATTTTAGTACCTTTAATATTACTAAAAAAACGATTCCTTTTTGCCTAGCTTCTCTCGCCGTTGCGTTTATCTGGGGATATCTTTACAACAAGACAGTGGAAAATGATAATAGGGAAACACTGTTTGCTTCTTTCATAGCTAGAGATGAAGGTTTTCTTGAAAAATACAACTCATTATCCGGTGTCGAGGATAGGTACGGAAGAAACCCCCTTCACGTCGCCACGATTAACCCCGAATCTTTCCGAATTTATAACCCGATGCCTGTTCTCCTCGAAAAAAATGTCGATATAAACGAGCGGGATTTTGTGGGCCGGACGCCGTTGTTTTATGCCGTGCGGACCGGCAATTTGAAGGATGCGGAATTCCTTATTGCGAAAGGTGCGGACATGACCTTAGCCGATGAATACGGTCACACACCGGCTCATGTAGCGGCGATCAAAACCGGCTCTTATGATTCCAAGTCGTCCGATTTGTACTTTGATATTCTGAAATCATTGATGGAAAAGGGGGCGGATATTAATGCTAGGGATTATCGAGGCCGAACAGTCCTTGACTGCCTGGGGCACTTCGCAAATAGGGAGCTGAATTAGCATCGACAAACAAGAACGATACCACGGGTTGGACTTCGTCAGGGCAGTCGCCATGATGTTGGGTGTCGTTCTCCATATTTCTATGTTTTTTTGTGACGTTAATTCATTCCACTGGATCGCAGGTGAACATAAAAGGGATTCCCTCAATACATTTGCGGTAATGGGCATACATTTCTTTCGGATGCAGTTGTTCATGCTGCTCGCGGGTTTTTTTGCGGAGCTCGTATTACAACGAAAGGGAATCAATGCTTTGATGAAGGATCGTATCAAAAGGATTTTATGGCCTTTTTTGATCGGGATTTTCTTGTTCATGCCTGTGTTCATGCTAGTAACAAATGACACTTGGCCGGGTGCATACACGAACATCTTCGATGGTGCATCCGTGCTTGAACGTATTAAAAGTTATATATTGTGGGGTGCGTTCACCAAAAGGGAGGTCTTTAACGAATATAATTTTTGGCACTTTTGGTTTATCTATTTTTTGCTGTTCTTTTATCTTGCACACTGGCTGATGCATCAACTCGGCAGCAAGGATTTTCTGTTTAAGAACAACTCTTTGTTGAACTCTCTGGTTCGCATATCGCTCACTCAGAAATGGGGATTTCTTATCCTTACTCTCCTAGCATTTCCAATTCATTTTTCGTTACAAAGCCCCATGTTCTGGCCATCTCACTTTAACTTTCAACTCAACGAGATGATCTATTACTTTGGGTTCTATGTTTTTGGCATCTATTTGTACAAAAATATCACGCTACTGAAGTCACTGGCTCAAAATGGTTGGTTCTATGTCTTTATATCGATCCCGTTCGTATTTCTCCTGAATGGGCCCACTGAGAAATATGATTTAATGAGAAATGTCGTCGTTGATATCACTTCATGGAAAGTCGCCAATATTCAAGTTTGGCAGGAGGGAATCTTCTCAAACAGTACGTTTAAATCGATCATCGTATTTTTACGTTGTGCCGTTTCTTGGACATTATGCCTTGGGTTTATCGGCCTGGCCCATCGATACCTCAATAACCCCAGCCGATATGTTAGATACTTGGCAGATTCAGCTTATTGGGTATTTTGGGTGCACATCCTGTTCACCTGCTTTTTCTCAAGGTACGCGCAAGAAATCACATTCGGAAATGCCGTCTTGAAATCAGTTGTTATTTTTTACCTGAGTCTCTTCTTTATGTATCTCTTATACAACAAGTGTGTTCGTTATACATTTTTAGGTGATTATTTTATGGGTAGACGGAAGGACTCAAGCCATCCTGATGAAGTTCATTTTAAAACATCTTGTCTGGTTAAAAAGAGTATCCCCGTTGCCCTCATGTCCATTTGCATCGCTTTCCTTTGCGGGTATCTTGATGATACAATAAAGAAAGGGTCGAAAAGGGAGGCAATAGCGGAAGCATTTGCAGCGAGGGATCAAGCCTTCTTGGAGTCCTATGATTCGCTGACCGGAGTCAACGATCGATTTGGCAGAAATCCTATTCATATCGCTTCAATATTACCGGAGCCTTACAGAAGATATAATCCAATACCGATTCTTCTAAACCAATCGGTCGACGTAAACGAGCGGGATTTTGTGGGTCGGACGCCGTTGTTTTATGCGGTGCGCACCGGCAATTTGAAGGATGTGGAGTTTCTTATCGATAGCGGAGCTGATATGAGTATAGCAGACGACTACGGTCATACTCCGGCTCATGTGGCTGCGATAAAAACAGGTATTCACGACGAAAAGGCATCAGATAAAAATTTTGCCATCTTAAAATTGCTCAAAGAAAAAGGCGCGGATTTGACCCTCAAGGATTACAAGGGGCGCACCGCACATGCCTGTTTAAAGTTTTTTGGCAAACGAGAATTGGACTAGAAACACAAGATAGATACGATGGTTTGGATTTTGTGCGGGCGATGGCCATGCTGCTAGGCTTGAGGCTGCATGTATGTAATTAAAATGAAACGGAAAGGGCGTAACTCACAGCATTTAAATATCTTAGCTCCAGATAGCACTAACATTACAGCTGCGCTGTAGGCTGGTAATGGGGAGTTTAAAGAGTTATTCAGCCTGCTTAACGTCTAGGACCTCTGCTGCGACCTCCTCTAAAAAATCCGCCCCGACTTTCATTGACCTTCGTCTTTAATACGCCGACAACACGCGCTCCCTCCTCCATCTTTGCTTCGTTTAGATTTAATGTACCAGCCAGGCTCTTCATTGACCTGAATCTTTCGAAACCAAATCCGTTTTGATTCTCATTGGGATCGAACATCAAGAGGGAACCCCGGAATGGTACTTCTTTTTTCCCGGGTTTAAAATTTTCACGATCAATTGTCAGGGTAATTCTAAGATGTTGAGCGTTTTTTTCACTAACCCCATGGAAAGTAACAGTCGGGTTAAGTTCCCGTACTCGCTCTGCTCGCCCTCTTTCTCTTCCTCCAAACCATCTTGGAGGTTCTTCGGGTTGCCCCAAGACACCCAGTTTTGAAAATGACACTTGTTCTCCATTCAAGGTGAGATGTATCTGGGCTTTGCCATGATTTGCAACATTTTCCAGTCGGTTGGCATTCCACGCGGTCTCAAAAGTTCCTTTCAGTTCACCTATTTCGACCGAATGCATCGGAATTCTCGGTCCTCCGGAAACTTTAACAGGCCAATCCTTAAGTTCTGATTCAAACTTGGATCGCCTATCCTCAACAAAGGAGATCAATCGATCGACGCCCCGATCGACACGATCCTGCCGAGGATGTAAATGGTTCTTTGTTAGCGATTGGATACGGTTGATCTCATTGTTTATGTCCTCTTCTTTCCAGACATTCAAAAGGATGTCCTCTAGTGCTGCCTTGTATCGGCCAGGAATCACGTCGATGTGCCAGAGGCGATTTGCGAGCATGCTCTGGGAGTAAATTGATTCGGGTGCGTCGTCATTTCCTCCAAACCGGCTAAAAGGTCCTCTTCCTTCGGTGAAGGCTCCATCCGCACCCCATGGTACGAAATGGAATCGCCCATCATCCTTCGGGCTGGAATATGCATAGTAGTTGTTTTGGTTGTTGGTGTATCCATCCCAAAAGCCAAGCAGAGTCTCCATGGCCCAAAATTTTAGGAACTGATCGATGTTGAGGCACTTCTCTGCCTCCTCCAGTTTGAAGCTTTCCTTGGTCTCAAGGATTTGGGCAAGTTTTACGGCTTGAGTTCGTTTTTTCTTCGATTGCTTATTCTTGGCCTCGATGTTTTCGACTGCTTTCGGATAAAAATCTGCGATTGTACCTTCATATAACTCTCCGGAGTAATCCCCAAAATGCCGCCTAATGAAGGGACCTCTGACCGACTCCACATGGGCATACACCCCAAGATACTCTCCGTTAACAGTGACTGTTGCGTGATTAATTCTTGGGGCAGGAACGCCGGCTTTATTAAAAAGTGTGTAGGTGAGATATTGGCTCGCAATGGATTCGTCTTGTACATTGTTGTTGAGAGTCAGACGATCCAGCCCTTCTATGGGAGATTGATCTACGTATTCGTCAAATTTCACCTTCAGGGACGGGCGCTCAGGATTTAAGGATCCAATGAATCCCTTGGTTCGGATGCCGATGTTTTTGATAGTCTTGCCATCTATGTTGATGTCCGCTTTGTATAGGTTGAATCGACTCCCGGTTGAACGGCTCCCACTGAACAAGCGGCTAAACCCTCCGTTTCTTCTGTCGCTCTCTTTACGGAGCTTTTCCCAGTCTGTAGGAGACATTTTGATCTGAATCTCGAGAAGTTTATCCGTTCGAAAGAGGTCATCAGCTTTCAGCTTTGCTCCCATTGCAGAGTTTAAAGAAGCGGTCGCTATTGTAAGCAATACAATCAAGCTTGTTGTGAAAAAGCCGAATTCTCTGCTCTTAATGAATTGTGGATTTGTATTTATGTTCATCTACCTAAATCTTGAAAGGAATACCTTAAACTGAAATCATGATTGTTGGCCAATCGGCCAAGCGCTTGGCCTAGGGTCAACCATAAAGGCTGTCGATCGGTTTGCCGAGGCCGTCGCGGGTGACATAGAAGGGGCGTTGCTCCACCTCGTAAGCCAATCGCGGCGAAATGCCAATCGCCCGGTAAAGGGTGGCATGCAGATCCTCGATGACAACCGGATCACGAACAGTCGAGCAGGGGCGCTCGTCGGCGGTGGCCCCATGGAGGTGGCCTTTCTTGATGCCGCCGCCAAACAGCAACACCGAGCCGGCATCGGTGAAGTGCCGATGCATGCCGTAATGCTTCATCTCATCAATCCTGTCCGGCACGTTGACCTGGTCCCGCACCTTGTTGCCAGGCTTGCCCTCGACGAGCATGTCGCGGCTGAACTCGCTGGCGAGCACGATCAGTGTGCGATCGAGCAAGCCGCGCTCCTCGAGGTCGAGCACAAGCTGCGCGATCGGGGCATCGATCTGGCGCTTCAAGTCCGTAAGGCGTGTGTGGCCGTTCTCGTGCGTGTCCCAGTTTAGGAACGGCACGTACTCGGTGGTCAACTCGATGAAGCGTGCGCCGGCCTCAATGAGCCGCCGCGCCAACAGGCAGCCGCGCCCGAACTGGCCGGTGTTGTAAATGTCGAACAGCTCCTTTTTCTCAAGCGACAGGTCGAACGCCTTGGCGGACGGCGAGGTGAGGAGGCGATACGCGCTGTCGAGCGAGCGCAGGAGCGATTCCTTCTGGTAGTCACTGCCAGCGAGGCCAACGGGACTTTGATCGACCAGTTTCTTGAACGCCTTGTAACGGTTGGCAAAGCGCGACTTGCTCATGCCTTCCGGCGGGCGGACGGTGTTCAATGCCTCATCCGCATTGGCGATGTGGAACGGGCCGTACTCGCTGCCAAGGAATCCGGCGGAGTGGAACGCCTTGAGCTCCTCGCCCTCACCTACGTCGAGCCGTTGGCCAATGTCGATAAACGCCGGCATTGCGGGGTCACGCGAGCCAAGCGTGCGTGCGATCACTGCGCCGATGTGTGGCGCGGCCACCGAGAGCGGCGGCGCATAGCCGGTATGCCATTGGTACTGGTGGCGCGAGTGCAGGATGAACCCCAGGTCGCCCGCCTTGTAGGTGCGGATGAGCGTGCCGCGATCCATCACGGAGCCGATGTTTTCCAGCCCCTTGGTCAGCTTGATATTGTCCACCACCGTATCGATAGCCGGGAATGTGCTGAGTACCCGATCCGGTGAGAGACCCTTCTCGTACGGCGTGTAACGCTTGGGATCAAAGGTCTCCGTGTGGGCCATCCCACCGCCCATCCAGAGGACGATCATGGCGTCTGCGGTTGCCTCAATTTTCTGTGTGCCGGCCTTTGCCAGAATTTGGCGAGGATCTCCGGCAGCCAGGGCGCCCAGGGTTGCGGCACTGGTAGTTTTCAGGAAATTTCGTCGGTTAAAATTTGCCTGTTGAGTCATGCAGGAAAACGTGTACCAAGCGTGATTACTTTGCAAGGGGCAAGAATCAGGAATGAAGGTTAGTTTTGCTCTTGGCCATCAGTTCCGCAAGTCGATGGTTGCAGTCTTGTCATAGACTTTTTTGCTACCATCCTTGAGCACAACCTCGACGGATGCCTTGATGTCAAACTTGGGCAATGCTGATGGAAAGATCGGCAGTTCCTTTCGCAACGACACATTTTCTACATCCTTGTGGATCGTCGTTTTTTTAACGTCCAGTGAGTGGGTCTTATGGGAGGGACGACGGGTGAATCGCGGCCCCGAACCGGCGCCGCCACCGAACAGCTTTCTCGGCTCACCCACCAACACTGCCTCCTGAACCACCGCATGGCTTTCATTGCAGTCGATGATCTCGTACGAGCGCTCGCCAATTAAACGCTCCACCTCGATGCCGGTGCTGCGCGAGTTCAAGTCCACCGTCTCTCCGGTGACCCCGCCCTTTGTTCGGGCGAGGTTGGTGATCATGCCCAGCTTGCAATCCTCGCTGCCTTCGAGCACCAGCACGGCATCGATCCCGTCGTCCAGCGTGATCATCGGCACCTCGACACCCTTTGAATCCACAAGCCAAAACGACTGACTGGACGCACCGGTCACAAGCATCATGCCGCCGTTTATTTCGCAGGTTTTCTCCTCATTACGCCCGTCGAAGATGATCGGAAACGTTTGTTTGCCACTGGTTTTCCTGTCCCAGATGGAATGAACCATCAGTCCCAATTCAATCACCCGCACATTGTCGTGACCCTGGTTGTAAATCAGCGGGACGATCTGCCAGTAACCAGGATTGCGCAAAGATCCGAAACTAATCCCGGTGTGCTGTGAGTCTTCGCGTAACTCGATCGAGGCATCCTTACTGATGATCAACGTGACGCCCGGGCGCGGGATATCAATACGGTCAGAAATAAGATATTTCCCAGACAGCACGACGGTGTTTCGCCCATGGATCATACCCCACTCGATAGCCAGTTGCGGATCTGTATTTTTGTACGCTATCACGTCGCTAGCCGCCGTTTTCACCTCCGCAAACTTGCCGTTGATAGAAACGAGCATGGTCTCCATTTTCCAGGAGTCAGCGCACTTCGCTTGGCCAAACGCGACCAAGGTGAACGACAAAAACAACAATAAACAATTCAGCTTCATTTTACCTGTAGGAATGGCGAAAACGTAGACTTCGCCAAGCGCTGCGTCGAGTTGTTTTGCACCTCTCCAGAATTTTGGTTTTTCTTGAACCGTCCTTCTCACAACCGGCAGTATCCGCGGGTCAACATGAAACGATTGCAATTCTTTTTGTGTATTGCAGCGGCTGTGGTTCCGCTTGGCCAGGCAGCCGACCCTGTTATCCGACACGTTGTCATCGAACCGGCCACCACCGACACACCCCGCAGCGACACCGCCTCCATGATTTCACTGCCAGAAGGGCGGTTGATGGTGGTCTATCACAAATACCATCGCGGAGAAGAGGCCGGTAGAGATCACGGATTATGTACGATTTGGTCCAAGATCAGCACAGACGATGGTCTGACCTGGCATTCGCCCAGGCGCTTGGTTGATGTGGCCAAAGGCGACATGAACGTACAGGCCCCTGCACTCCTCAGAACACGGTTCGGTAAACTTTACTTGATTGCACTACGCGCGCATCAGGGCGGCGACAGCAGCACCATGTGCCTGTTTGTCTCGGACGATGAAGGTGTCACCTTCACGGAAATGCCGCCGATCTGGAAACAATCCAAGGGACAGTTGCTTCAAGGCGGGGCCAGCAGCCTGATGGAATTGACAGGAGGCCGTTTGCTCCTTCCATTTCACGGAGGGAAAGGAAACCAGTGGAGACAAAAAAATTCAGCCGGCTGTTATTTCAGCGATGACAAAGGCCAAACATGGCAGCGCTCCTCCATGATCGAACTACCAAAACGGGGCGCCATGGAAGGCTCGGTTACCGAAATCGCGGATGGGGCATTGCTGATGTCGATTCGAACCCAACTCGGCGGGCCGTATCTTTCACGGTCACATGATCGTGGCAAAACCTGGACGAAGGCAGTTTTCAGCGGGCTGGAAGGCGGTGAGTCGGGCACCTGCCTTCGCCGACTGCCCGGAAGGGATCGATTGGTGTTGTTCTGGAACAATAGCCGGTTTCAGCCCAAACATCACCACTTCGGCGAACGAACGCCGCTCACCGCTGCGTTCTCCGATGATCATGGGAAAACATGGCGTAAGCTAGGCACTATTGGGAATCATCCAACCGCTGAATACACCAACCTAGACTGCCATTTCGCCAAAAACGGAGATGCCATTCTGACCTACATGTACGCAGAGCCGGCCTGGAACCGGAAAGCGATCCACTTGAGAGCAGCCCTCATCCCGAAAGCTTGGTTCGGACAAACACCGGACTGATTCCCCGCTTGGCCAAGAGAAGCCAGCCTTAACCCTTAGCCATCAGGCCTTTTCCTGGATGAGTTCACGTCGGCCACCGCCGAGGAGGTCCTCAACGAAGTTGGTGGAGTAAACACCACGGCAAAACTCGGGGTCTTGGAGGACAGCCCTCTCAAAGGGAATGGTCGTCTTGATCCCCTTGATGATGTATTCCTTCAGGGCTCGATTCATCTTGTCCATGGCGTCGCGGCGGCTGGTGCCGTAGGTGATCAGCTTGGCAATCATGGAGTCGTAATGGGTCGGGATGGTGTAGCCGGCGTAGGCGTGGCTGTCGAGACGCACGCCGCGTCCGCCGGGGGCAAAGTACATCTCGATCTTGCCGGGGCTGGGTCGAAAATCGTTCCACGGGTCCTCGGCGTTGATGCGACACTCGATGGCGTGGCCGTTGATCTTGATGTCACTCTGCGAGAGCTTGAGCGGTTCCCCCATGGCCACAAGAATCTGCTGCTTGATGAGATCGATACCGGTAACCTCCTCGGTGATCGGGTGCTCAACCTGAATACGTTTGTTGACCTCAAGGAAATAGTAGTTGCCCTTGTCGTCGACGATGAACTCGACAGTGCCGGCGTTGGAGTACTCGGCCTGCTGGGCGATACGCACGGCGGCCTTGCCCATCTGGGTGCGCAGTTTCTTGTGCTTCTCGAGCAGGGGTGACGGGGTTTCCTCGATGAGCTTCTGGTTGCGGCGCTGGATGGAGCAGTCTCGCTCGCCGAGGTGGATGATGTTGCCCTTGCCGTCACCCAGAATCTGGAATTCGATGTGGCGCGGATTCTCGATGAATTTCTCGATGTAGACCCCGCTGTTGCTGAAGGCTTTCTCCGCCTCGCTGCGGGCGGTGTGGTAGCCCTTGACGAGGGAGATGTCGCTGTGCGCGGTGCGCATGCCCTTGCCACCGCCGCCTGCCACAGCCTTGATCATCACCGGGTAGCCGATGTCCTTCGCAATCTTCAGCGCCTCCTGCTCAGTGTCGATGACATCCTTGGAGCCAGGGGGAATCGGCACACCGGCCTTGCGGGCCAATTCGCGGCTGAGCGCCTTGTCCTCAAGAGCGTTCATCGCGGCGGATTTCGGCCCGATAAAGCGAATGTTGCAGCTTTCGCACACTTCGGCGAAGTGGGCATTCTCAGAGAGAAACCCGTAGCCGGGGTGGATGGCATCAACGTCCTTGACCTCGGCGGCGGCGATGATGCGGTCGATGCGTAAGTAACTGTCGTTGCTGGCGGCCCCGCCGATGCAGATCGCCTCGTCAGCCATCTGGGCGTGCATGGAATTGGCGTCCACCTCCGAGTAGACGGCTACGGTGCGGATGTTAAGCTCCCTGCAGGCGCGGATGACCCGGACGGCAATCTCTCCGCGGTTGGCAACCAGTATTTTCTCAAACATTCGGCGAATCCTGGCTGGCGGTCATGCTGCAGCACTCATCATGCGGGGCGTACACGGAACAGCGCCTGGCCGAACTCCACCGGGCGGCCGTCCTCGATGAGGATTTCCGTGATCACTCCGCTCATCTCGGCCTTGATCTCGTTCATTACCTTCATCGCCTCGACGATGCACACCACGGTGTCGACCGTGACCGTGTCACCAACCTCGACGTACGACTCCGACTCGGGCGACGGCTTGCGGTAAAATGTGCCGATCATCGGCGACTTGATTTCCGGCTCTGTTGGCTGCTCCGGCGCCGGCACGGCAGCTGGAGCTTCGGCCGGCGCAGGTACGGGCGCCGCGGGATTGGCCGGCGGCAGGTAATGTTGCAGTTGCACCTCCGCAGGCTTGCTCTCGCTGGCGGCACGGCGCAGCTTGATCTTGAATCCCTCCTTCTCCATCTCGAACTCCGAGAGGGAGTTTTTCTTCATCAAGTCGACGATGCTTTTTATATCCTTGAATTCCACGGCAGCTGAACGGTTGCAGCGCGTTGTTCCCTGATTGACTCGTTTCGCACGCCCCCCAGTCCCGGGGAACGCCGGCAACCGCACCCCGTGCGCGACAACCGTTGACGACGCGGAGGCTAGTCACCGGCCCCGGGGCGGTCAAGGTCGATTCCTCGCCCGGCGAAGCGCGTTTCCGCGTGACCCCGCGGGGCGGGCGGTGTTAATTCCCCGGCGGTGACACCGGACGAAACCAGCGAGCTGCTCCGGCGCTTCAAGGCCGGCGAGGTGGACGAAGCCGGGGTGCTGCGCCGACTGTGCGCCGCACCGATCGACGACCTTGGCTTCGCGCAGGTCGACGCGCACCGGCCGCTGCGGCAAGGCTTTCCCGAGGTTATCTTCGGCTCCGGCAAGACGCCGGAGCAGGTCGCCGCCATCGCGGCCAAGGTGATGGACCGGGAAGAGAGGGTGCTGGTCACCCGCGCCAATGCCGACCATGCCGCGGCGGTGAGTGGGCAATTCCCTGACGCCGTACACCACGAGTCGGCCCGGTGCATCACGGTCGAAACCAAGCGCTTGGCCAAGCGCCCCGGCACGATCAGCGTGGTATGCGCCGGGACGAGCGATCTGCCGGTCGCCGACGAGGCGGCACTCACCGCGGACTTCATGGGCAACACGGTCACACGCGTGAACGACGTCGGAGTGGCCGGTCTACACCGCCTGCTCGCCAGCCTGCCCGCCGTGCGCGAGGCCAGCGTTGTCATCGCCGTCGCCGGCATGGAGGGGGCACTGCCCAGCGTGGTGGCCGGGCTGGTGTGCCGGCCGGTAATTGCGGTGCCGACGAGCATCGGCTACGGGGCCAGTTTCGGCGGCGTGGCGGCGTTGCTGGGCATGCTCAATAGCTGCGGCAGCGGAGTGACGGTGGTGAATATCGACAACGGCTTCGGCGCCGGTTTCGCCGCCAACCAGATCAACGCCCTGGCCAACGGCTGAGCCGTCTTCGCCCTATTCACCGCGGCTTGGGCGATTTTTTTCGGCTTTGACTTGGTTTTGGTTTTTCTCCATTTTCCGCGCCGCGTGACTTGGCCTCGCTTGGCTAAACGCGAATTGAAACCTTAGCTCACCGAAAAACACTTTGGGAAAGTCACTCGTCATCGCAGAAAAGCCGTCGGTCGCTACCGACATTGCCCGCGTGCTGAAGGCGTCGCGTGACAAATCGAAAGACTTTTTCGAGAACGACGACTACGTGATTTCCTCCGCGGTCGGCCACCTGTTGACGATCATCGTTCCGGCCGATCAGGAGATCAAGCGGGGCAAGTGGACCTTCGACAAGCTGCCTCACATCCCGTCGCACTTCGACCTCGAACCGATCGCAAAGAGCGAAACCCGGCTGCGGGTGTTGCTCCGGCTAATAAAACGCGACGACATCGACCACTTCGTCAACGCATGCGACGCCGGACGGGAAGGCGAGTTGATTTTCCGCTACATCATCCAGTACGCGCAGGCGAAGCACCCGAGGAAAACGGCTGGCAAATTCGTCTCGCGGCTTTGGCTGCGGTCGATGACGCCAGACGCCATCCGTACCGGCTTCGAGCGGCTGCGCAGCGACGACGAGATGAAGCCGCTGGCCAGTGCCGCCAGTTGCCGGAGCGAGGCCGACTGGCTCATCGGCATCAACGGCACGCGGACGATGACGGCTTTCAACTCGAAGAGCGGCGGGTTTTACCTGACGCCAGTCGGCCGCGTGCAGACGCCGACGCTGACCGTGGTGGTCGAGCGGGAAAAGGAGATCCGCGCCTTCGAGCCAAAAGACTACTGGGAGGTGCACGCCACCTTCCGCGCCACCGGCGGCGAGTACACCGGCCGTTGGCTGAATGAAACGTTCAAGAAAGATCCCGACGACGCCCATAAGCGGGCCGAGCGCATCTGGGAACAGGCCAAGGCGGACGGCATCCAGGCCAAGTGCTCCGACCAGCCGGGCGAAGTGAACGAGCAGAACAAGCCGACAAAGCAGGCGGCGCCAACGTTGTTCGACCTCACCACGCTGCAGCGCGAGGCCAACGCGAGGTTTGGCTTCTCGGCGCGTAACACGCTGGGCATCGCGCAAGCGCTATACGAGCGGCACAAGGTGCTGACCTATCCGCGAACCGACTCACGCTGCCTCCCGGAGGATTACACCGACACCGTGAAACAGACCCTCGAGGCACTTGGCCAAGCGCGTTACGGCCTGCTCGCCAGCGACGTGCTGAAAAACGACTGGGTGCACGGTGGCAACAGGAAGGTGTTCAACAACGCCAAGGTTTCCGACCACTTCGCCATCATCCCGACGCTTAAGCCGGCCCCGCCTTCACTCAAGGAGCAGGAACAGAAAATCTACGACCTCGTGGCCAAGCGCTTCATCGCCGTATTTTATCCGTCGGCCGAATTCCTCGTCACCACCCGTATAACCCGCGTGGCAGGCGAACCGTTCAAGACCGATGGCAAGGTACTCGTCAAGCCTGGCTGGCTCGCCGTGCACGGGCGGGACCAGTCCAAGCCGGACAACGGGCACCTCGTGCCGGTCAAGGCCGGTGAGTCGGTGCAGACGGACGAGGTCAGCGTCGAGTCCAAGGCCACCCGGCCGCCGGCACGCTACTCGGAAGCCACGCTGCTCGGCGCGATGGAACACGCCGGCAAGCGCGTAGACGACGAGGAACTGCGCGAGGCCATGCGCGACAAGGGCCTCGGCACCCCGGCCACGCGCGCCTCGATCATCGAGGAGTTGATCCGCCACAAGTACATGGTGCGCGAGCAGAAGGAACTGGTGCCCACCGCGCAGGCGTTCTCGCTAATCACGCTTCTTATGGCGCTCAAGGTCGACGCCCTCACCCGGCCGGAGCTGACCGGAGAGTGGGAGTTTAAGCTCAAGGAGATCGAGCGGTGTAAGTTCGACCGCGAGTCATTCATGAACGAGATCCGCTCGATGACCGAGAAAATCGTCGGCACCGCCAAGGCGTTTGATGGCGACACCGTCCCGGGCGACTATGGTGTCCTCAAAACACCGTGCCCCAAGTGCGGCGGCGTAGTGAAGGAAACGTACAAGCGGTTCCATTGCGAAGCCGACGGGTGCGAATTCAGTTTCTGGAAGACGATGGGCGGGCGACAGTTCGAGTTGGCTGAGGCGGACGAACTGGTGGCCAATGGCCGCATCGGGCCGCTGGACGGCTTCCGCAGCAAGATGGGCCGCGCCTTCTCGGCGGAGCTGAAACTAACCGCGGAGCAGAAAGTGGAGTTCGACTTCGGCAACAACGAGGAAGAGGAGGAGGAAGCCGACTTCAGCGGGCAGGATCCGGTTGGCAGCTGTCCCAAGTGCAAGGCGCAAGTGTACGAACACGGTCGCGCCTACGTCTGCGAGAAGAACACCGGCAAAGCGAGGGAGTGCATTTTCCGCACCGGCAAGACGATCCTCAAGCGCGACATCGAGAAAGAGCAGGTCGCCAAACTGCTCAAGGACGGCAAGACCGACCTAATCCCAAACTTCATCTCCAAGAAAGGCCGGCCGTTCAAGGCGTACCTCGTGCTCAAGCCGGACGGCGATGTCGGCTTCGAGTTCGAGCCCAGGGCCAAGCCGGCGGCCAAGGCTGGTAAATAATCCCGCTTAGCCAAGCGCCAAAAACGCGGCCCAATTATTGCTTTTACAGTTTTGCTTACGAGTTGCCACAGCAGAAACGGTTGTGGTATCTTCCTCTGTTCGAAGGGAATGGCTGACGAAAAACCGCCCAAAATAAGGGAGAAAAAGCCCAAGACCGACAGCGAGGACCGGTTCCCAAATCCGCGCTCGTGGATGCTTTGGGCACTGGGCATCTTCATGGTCGTGATGCTTTTTCAGGTCGGCAAGACAGCCGGCACGACCCAAAGAGAGCAGGTCGACTACAATACACTCCAGGACTGGATTGCCAATGGCGAGGTGGTCAAAGGCCACATCGAGTATCCCCCGCCCAACTCCTCCGCGCTCTGCACCATCACCGGTTTCCGTATCGAGAACGGTAAAAAAATCCCGTTCTCGTTCGAGGACAAGCTGATCGAGGGCCGGGAGAAATTTCTCATCGAAAGCGCCGGATTTCAGCCCCGCGAAAAGAGCACCCTACTCACAGCGTTTCTCGTCAACCTGCTTCCGATCCTGATCATCTTTCTGCTCATTTGGTTTGTGCTGATCCGGCAGATCCGTAGCGCCGGCCGTGGCGCGATGAACTTCGGAAAGAGCAAGGCCCGAATGCTCAACAAGGAGAAAAACAAGACTACCTTCAAGGATGTCGCCGGGGTGGATGAGGCGTGCGAGGAGGTCTCTGAGCTGGTCGACTTTCTCAAGGACCCCAAAAAATTCCAGAAGCTCGGCGGTAAAATTCCCAAGGGCATTTTGATGGTTGGCCCACCGGGCACCGGCAAGACGCTCTTGGCCAAGGCAATCGCCGGCGAGGCCGAGGCCGGGTTCTTCAGCATCAGCGGCTCGGACTTCGTCGAGATGTTTGTCGGCGTTGGGGCGAGCCGCGTACGCGACATGTTCGAGCAAGCACGCAAGAGCACGCCATGCCTGGTGTTCATCGACGAGATCGACGCCGTGGGACGCTCGCGCGGCCACGGGTTGGGCGGCGGCAACGACGAGCGCGAACAGACACTGAATGCGCTACTGGTCGAGATGGACGGCTTCGACACGCAGGAGGGCATCATCATCATTGCCGCCACCAACCGGCCGGACGTGCTCGACCCGGCGCTACTGCGCCCTGGCCGCTTCGACCGGCAGCTCACAGTGAATCTGCCGGACGTGCGCGGGCGCGAGGAGATTCTCAAGGTGCACGCCAAGAAGGTGAAACTAGCCAAGGCGGTCGACCTTAGCATCATTGCGAGGGGGACGCCCGGGTTTTCGGGGGCAGAACTGGCCAACTTGCTCAATGAAGCCGCCCTTCTAGCCGCGCGATCCAACAAGAAATCCGTCAACATGCCGGAACTGGAGGAGGCCCGCGACAAGGTTCGCTGGGGCCGCGAGCGCCGCAGCATGGCCATGACGGACGAAGACAAAAAAATTACTGCCTGGCACGAGGCAGGCCACGCGCTCGTCAACGTCCTGCTCGACAAGTGCCACCCGTTACACAAGGTGACCATCATCCCGCGCGGCCAGGCACTTGGCGCCACGATGTCCTTGCCCAAGGACGACGTTCTCAACCGCCAGAGCCAGGAGATGCGCGAGACGATCGCGATGACCATGGCCGGCCGGATCGCCGAGGAAATCGTGACCGGCGACGTCTCCACCGGCGCGGCCGGCGACATCCAGCAGGCCACCAACATGGCCCGCGCCATGGTCACCCAGTGGGGCATGAGCGACAAACTCGGCATGGTGCTCTATGGCGACAGCGACGAGTACGTCTTCCTCGGCAAGGAGATCGCACAGAACAAGACCTACAGCGAGCAGACCGCCCAGCAGATCGACGCCGAAGTGCGGCGACTGATCGACGAGGGCTACAACTTGGCCAAAGGGCTCATCAAGGACAACCGCGACAAGCTCGACCTCATTGCCAACGCGCTGCTAGAACACGAGACGCTCGACGGTAAACAGGTTGAGGACATCGTCCGCACCGGCAAATTCACCCCCACCGAGCGGCCGCCCGACGTCGATCCCCCATCGGGGGCTGATGCCGTCACCCCCACTCCGGAAACACCCAAGAGTGGCAAGCCAAAACTCGACGACGGCCTGAGCGACCCCGCCCCGGCAACCGCCTGACATTTCAGGCCGAGAATCATCCCGGTTTCCGAGAAACCCGTTGACTTATAGCAACTTGGGACGCTATTTTGCCGCCCCCGGACTGAGCGCATGCCCAAGCTGATCGTTTTAACCGAAGGAATTGAGCCGACCTCGTTTGAATTGGCGAAGGAGGTCACTTCGGTCGGTCGTGTGAACGAAAACGACATCACCCTCCCGCACGAGTCCATCTCCGGGAGCCACGCCGAATTGGTGTTGCGCGGCGAGGACGTGCACGTCCGCGACGTCGGCTCCACCAACGGCACCTACATCAACGGAAACAAGGTCGCCGAGTCGCCGCTGCAACCGGGTGAGGTGCTCACGTTCGGCGAGGTGGAGCTGAAGATCGACGGCCCCCGCAAGGCCCAGTCCCATGACAAGCATCTTGAGCAGGGCGTCCGGCTTGGCAATCTCGACAACGCCCCCAAGGGGCCGGCCAAGGGGTTCAGCAAAAAGTCGGACAAATCCGGGAAATACTTCGTTATTTTCGGTGTGGTCGTGGCCGTTGTGGTGATTGCCGCGGTAGCCATGGCCTGGCTGAAATTCAAGGGCAACTGACGTGCTTGCCAAACGCGCTTCACCGATCAACCCTCCCGTAGCCAACACGCCGCCTTGGCTGCTGCATAAGTCACAATGATATCCGCCCCCGCACGCCGCATCGCCAACAGCGACTCCATCGTCACGGCTCGCTCATCCACCCAGCTGCGCTTGGCCGCCGCCTGCACCATCGCGTACTCGCCACTCACCGCATACGCCGCCGTCGGGTAACCAAACTCCGATTTCACCCGATGGAGAATGTCAAGGTAAGCCAAGGCCGGCTTCACCATCACGATATCCGCCCCTTCCCGCAGGTCGAGCGCGACTTCACGCAACGCCTCGTCGGCATTGGCTGCGTCCATCTGGTAGCTGCGCCGGTCGCCAAACTGCGGAGCTGACTCTGCCGCATCACGGAACGGCCCGTAATAGGCCGAGGCAAACTTGGCCGCGTACGACAGGATTGGCGTGTCGTTAAACCCGGCCGAGTCAAGCGTAGCACGAATGGCCGCCACGCGCCCGTCCATCATGTCGCTCGGCGCCACGACATCCGCGCCAGCCTCGGCGTGGCTGGCGGCCGTGCAGGCAAGCAGCTTGAGCGAGGGATCGTTGTCGATGGTGACCGACTTGCGGCTCTTTTTCACGAGGCCACAATGCCCGTGGCTCATGTATTCGCACAGGCAGACATCGGTCATAACCAGCAACCCCGGCACATCCCGCTTCAACTGCCGCACCGCCTTTTGCACGATGCCGTTTTTGGCATAGGCACCGCTAGCTCGGGTATCCTTCTTGGGCGGGATGCCGAACAGGATCACCGCCGGGACGCCGGACTTTTGGGCCGAGGCAGCCTCGCGAACGGCCTCGTCGATGGACAACTGAAACACCCCCGGCATCGACGGCACGGCGTTGCGAACCTTGTGCCCCGGCCGCACGAACAACGGCAGCACGAGTTGATCGGCGTGCAAGCGCGTCTCGCGCACCATGCGGCGCAAGACTTCCGAGCCGCGCAGTCGGCGCGGGCGGTAGCTGGGAAAATCGCCTGTCAGGGGAGACGGCACGCACGGCATCATAACCTATCCCGCCCGCAAGCCAAGCGCTTGGCCAAGCGGTCAGGTGCCGATGCGGGAGACGAGGATTGCAAGGCCGATGATGGCGAAACAAATCACGAAGCAGCCGATAAAACCCCAGAAATCCCAAGCGCTTGGCCGCTGAAACTCCAGTGAGCTGCCAGGGAACAGTTTTCGGTCATTAAAACGGTCCGGCTGCGCGTAGCTGCGCTCCATCTGTGCCTTGTCGTTGGCCGGATTGGGATCGACCGGCGTTTTCATCTTCACGTACAACCGGTCAAGCGCCTCCTTGCTGTTCGGCTTGGTCAACAGGCTGGCCACGATCATCACGAGAAACGGGACGATGGTCGCGAACGGCAGGTCGAGCGTCTTGATAGCCGCCTTCTTCATTGAGGCGAGATTCACGCCGAGCTTGTCGATCATCAGCATGTCGAGCCGCAGTCGGCCGCTGGCCACTAGGTCGCAGTCGTACTCGTAGATGACCTCCTCTCCGCCGGGCACCCTGCGCCGGTCGATCTCCCTAAGCTTTTCCTCGCCCACCGGCTTGACGCTGCCGGTCCAGAACAGGGCTACGCCACCGCTGCGCTTTGTCTCGGTAATCTGTTCGCCTTCCACCCCAGCCTTGCCGCGCGAGACATCCAGTGGCGAAGCAGGCCGTAAAATAGTCGAGAGGATGACGTGGCTCGTGCGGGTGAGCCCCGGGCTGGTCGTCATGCCGGAGCTGAGCTTGGGCACGACGATGGGTAGCACGAGAAAGAACAACAGACAAAATGTGAACGTGATCCATGCCGCCGAGGTGGTCGCGCGTCGCCAGTACATTCCCACCCAGAACACCGCGGCAAACAGCATCGGCACAATCCATGTGAGCTGCAGGTTGCCAAACATGTCGTAGATGGTCAGGGAAAAGACGATGCAACCGATCACTACGAGTGCCCCGACGATGCGGGCCACAAGGAGGCTTTCCTTTTCGCCGGCCTTGGGGTTGATGTACGGCTGGTAGATGTTTCGAACCACCAAACCGGAGCAGACGAGCATGTAGCAGTCCACACTGCTCATTAGTGCGGCCAGCAGGCAGGCCACCATCAGGCCCACCAGCCCGATACCAAGGCCTCCGAGCAGTTCCACCGTGGCGAAGCCCCACGCCCGGTCGGCGTCGGCGGTAAGGCTGGCATCGCTTCCGTAAAGTGTGAGCACAATCAGAGCCGTGATTACCCAGCCTATGGTGCAAAACCGCTTGATCAGGTTTCCCGTCACCAGCCCGACACGAGCATCGGTTTCGCTCTTGGCTGTGCCGCCACCGGTGACCAGAAAGTGGGGCGTCAACACGATCCCGATCATGTTGATGATCACGATGGCCACAATGGCGTATATGGGAAATTCACTCGCTGCCGAACCGCCGACAATGGTGAAAGCTTCCTCCCCAAGTTGCTCATGCATGATCCGAAAACCATCCATCAGCCCGTCACCGCCAAACTTTTTGACGACTGCATTCAGGCCAAACGGGATCAGCAGCACGGAGAGCAGGATGATGCAGATGCCCTGTATCAGGTCGGTCCAGTAGGCAGCCGCGATGCCGCCGAGCAAACCGTAAGTGATGACGATCACCGCGATGATCGGCAGCAGCGCATACTGCAGCGGCATCCCGAAAAGCATGTCGCCCATGAGCGGCGCAGCCACCTTGCCGATGGCCGTGAAAAGCATCGCACCGTAGACCATGTAGTAGAAGCAGCCGAACAAGGCGTACGCCACACCGAGCCTTTTCGACTCGTACCGCTCCACGAACCAATCACCCAATGTAAGGCAGCGCATGCGGCGATACCACACGGCGCTGATCCAATACACCGGGGTGACGAACAGCCAGTACATCACACCCCACATGCCACTCATGCCGTTGGTGAACGTGCCCCGTGCGGTGTTCACGGGATCCGCCGAACCAGTACCGGCACCGAATGCCGCGAAGGTCTGCATCAGCTTGCCAAAGCTGCGGCCGCCCATGAAAAAGTCCTCCTGCCGCTTCTGTTTTCGCATCAGCCAAAAACCGATGCCAGCCATGATGGCGAAGTAGAGGATTAGAACGATGTAGTCAATGGGTTCCATAAGCCGTTGCGTTTGGTCGTTTTAGGTTTAGCGGCAGACAGTCGATGCCGAATCCGGAACCAATGCAAACAAAAACAAACCAAGCGCTTGGCCGAGCGGATAAAGGATTGAAAAAAACACAGTTCCGCATGAGCCTTTGCAACCCGTCAATGAAAGTCCTGAATCGTTCCCCTTCGGCAAAATGCCTCCTCACCGGCCTGTGGCTGTCGTTTGGTCTGCTGCCGTCCGGCTCGACGACTGCGGAGGGTTCCCGCCCAAACATCCTATTCTGCATCTCCGACGACCAATCGTATGCCCACACCGGGGCCAACGGCGACCCGGTGATCAAAACGCCGGCGTTTGACCGTGTGGCGCGGGAGGGGCTTCGGTTTGTCCATGCTTTTTGTGATGCGCCAACCTGTGGCCCGTCACGCAGCGCCATCCTCACCGGCCAACACATTTGGCGGCTCGAGGAGGCGGGCAACATTCACAGCACACTGCCAGCGAAGTTCTCCACCTACACAGAGGAACTGGGCAAGGCTGGATACGCAGTAGGATTCACCGGCAAGGGTTGGAGCCCGGGGCGGCTGCAGGCCGGTGGACGCACAGTCAACCCGGCCGGTCGCGAGTTCAACAACCGCCGTTTGAATCCGCTCCGCAAGGGCATGTCCGGTCGGGATTACGCGGCAAACTTTGATGACTTCCTCTCGGAGGTGAAGCCGGGGCAGCCGTTTTGTTTCTGGCTGGGCTCACACGAGCCTCATCGCGGATTCGAGGCCGGGGTGGGTATCCGTAACGGCAAGGATCCCGCTAAGGTGAATGTGCCGCCGATCTTTCCGGACAACAACATCATTCGCAGTGACATGTTGGATTACCTCGTCGAGGTGGAACATTTTGACAGGATGGTCGAGCGCACGATGGCGTCACTCCAAAAAGCCGGGCAACTGGACAACACGATCATCGTCGTAACGAGCGATCACGGGATGCCGTTCCCGCGAGCCAAGGCCAGCCTGTACGACGATGGCTCGCGGGTGCCACTGGCGATCCGCTGGCCCGGGGGCATTCGCAATCCCGGCCGCACGGTGGATGGGCTGGTGAACCTCAGCGACCTCGCGCCGACGTTCCTCGAAGCAGTCGGCCTGAAGGTGCCGGGCATGATGACCGCCCGCAGCCTCATGGACGTTTTTGCTCACAAGCTATCGCCTCATCACGACGCGGCGTTTATCGCGATGGAACGCCATGACGGCTGTCGCAAGGGTGGCAAGGGTTATCCATGCCGCTCTATCCGCACACGGGAGTTCATGTATATTTACAACTTCGAGCCAGACCGCTGGCCGTCCGGTTCACCGGATGCGTCGGTCTGTGCGCGTGCTATCCCATACGGGGAGATCGACAGTTCGCCGACAAAGACCTTCATGATGCAGCAACGTAACGAGCACGGCGTGGCTCGGCTCGCCGAGTTGGCGTTTGGCATGCGCCCAGCGGAGGAACTGTACGACCTGAAAAACGATCCGCACCAGATGAACAACCTCGCGGGGAACGTCGACTACTTGGGGAAACAAGGGAAGCTGCGCAACCGGCTCTTTGAACATTTGAAAAAGACAAAAGATCCCCGGGCGCTTGGCCAGGAGGCCTCGTGGGATTATTATCCGTACTACGGTCTACGCCGGAACAAGGATTGGAAGGTCGATCCGAGACCGTCCTCCAAGAACTGAATTTTAATCATGTTGATCGAGAGTTTTCTGAAACGAATTGCGTCCCGCTTGACCAAGCGCTTGGCCGGTTCGTTTTATGACTTGGGTGACAGCGGGAGGTTCACAGTGTAGATTCCCACCGGTTTTCGGATGAAACCCATTTTCATGGTGACCTTGCTGCTGCTTGGCCAAACGCTTGGCCCAGCGGAGGAGTCACTTCACCTCGACCAGTACACCCTTGCCAAGGGACCAGTGGTGATCGAGGGCGTCAGCCAGAATGCCTCCGGCCTCACATACGACGCCCGGCGAGACAGCCTATTCGTCGTGCTCGACGCGCCGCAGCGGGTCGTCGAACTGGGGCTCGACGGCTCCCTCAAGCGCAAAATCAATCTCAACAAGTTCGACGACACCGAGGGCATCACATGGCTGGGCGAAAACCGCTTCGCCGTGGCCGAGGAAGCGCGCGGCAACATCGTCCTTGTCGAGCTCGAGCCAAAGGATGGCGGCGTTAATTGGAAAAAGGCGAAGAAGTTGGAGGCCGGCATCCAGGTCAACACCACCAACGGCCTTGAGGGCATCGCGTACGACCCCTTGGCCAAGCGCTACTTCGTCGCACGCGAAAAACGATCCCCAGCCGTGTTCAAGATCATCCCGCCCAAGCAGGAATCTGACGCGCCAACGACTGCCATTCTGATGAGCCTCGCCGGGCGTGGCCTGCGCGACATCTCCGGCCTGCATTACGACGCCAAGCACAAGCGACTGCTCATTCTCAGCCACGAATCTGCGTGTGTTGTTGAGGCAAACCCATACGGCATCGAGTCCAGCCGCCTGCTGCTTCGTGGCGGCAAATCCGGCCTAAACCACACCATCTTCAAGGCCGAGGGCGTCGCGCTCGACAAGCACGGCAGGCTTTACGTAATCAGCGAGCCGAACCTGCTGTATGTGTTTGAAAAAGCGAGACCCCGAACAAGGGATTCAGACAGTAGTGGCGCAAAATGATCCCGACCGCTATTCGACGCTGAGCGCCACTCCCGAATAGGGGCTCAGCGTGAGGTTCACCGTCCGCTTTTCTTGCCGGAGACCTGCCACACTCCCCAGGCTCGATTCCACGAGTATTTCCTTTTTTGTTCGATTACCCGTAGTCAAACGGATGGTCTGCAACTGTCCTGACAAATTGAACGCGATGAACGTTTCCTGGTCATCCAGTTTCCGACGGTAGGCCAGCGTCATGGCGTTGTCATTCGCGAGGATGTAGTTCAGCTGTCCGCGCGACCAGTCCGGTCGTTTTTTTCGGAGAGCGATAAGTTTTCTTTGAAAATTAAACATCTCCGTATCCGGCTTTACCGGGATCGGCTCGTGGCGTTGGCCGTCGGGCGTGAACACCTGCGGCCGGTGCTCCACGTCCTCCCAGAGGATCGGCTTCCGACAGTCGGGATCGTCGGCGCCCCACATGCCGAGTTCGTCCCCGCTCCAAATGTGCGGGGCGCTGGTGAAGGTGAACTGGTGCAGCAACATCATCCGCATTTCACGGACAACTTCAATGCTCGGCGGACCGAGCTTGAGTTCCTTGTTACCGCGCGCGCCCATGCGGTACTTGTACTTGTGCTTGTTTTGAAATGAGGTGCCAAACCGCGGGCTGTCGTGGCTCGCAACGAGGTTCATCAGATTTTGGGTCTGTGCTGGGGTGTACCCGGCGTATACACGGTTCATTTCGGCGATGAATCCGCTGGGCTTCAGCCCTCCCCCCGCCTGGGCGAACAACCGCCGAGCCGGCTTGTACCACTGGTAATGCATAACCGAATCGAAGATGTCGCCCTGCAAAAACGGCCTCGGATCCATCAACTCATCCGGCCACTTCGTCCACCACGCCTCGCCGAGCAGCAGCGCGTCGGGGTTGATCCCTCGAACGAACTTCCGGTAGTCACGCCAAAAGCCAAGCGGCACGTGCGTGGCGACATCGAGCCGAAAGCCATCCACGCCATCCGCCGGATCGCCGTCGCCGTCTGGATCCATCCATCTACGGGTGATGTTGAAGACGTGCTCCTTGACCTCCGGATGCAGGTCGCCCTCAAAGACGTGGCCCTTCCGCTTGCTGGAAACATTGACCTTTTTGAGTTCCGGCAGCGTCTTCACACCAAGCCAGCCTTCAAAATGAAACTCGTTTTCGGGCGTCTTGGGATCATTGAATGAAATGATGTCATACCAGTCTCGAAACCGACTCTTGGCCTGGTTTTTCACGAGATCCTTCCACGCCCAAAACGTGTTGCCGGTGTGGTTCCATGAGTAGTCGATGATCACCCGCATATTGCGGCGGTGCAGTTCGCGGATCAGTTTAAGGAACAGCCGATCGGCTGCCGTCCACTTCCATGTGGCGGGATCGACCGGATCCTCAGCGTCGATGATGGCAGTGTCGCCGACCGGGTCCGGTCCAAACGTCCGGTCAATGTGCCGGTAGTGGCGCGCGTCATATTTGTGCAGAGACGGCGAGTCGTTGAGTGGGTTAAAATAGATGGCATTGATCCCGAGATCCTGCAGATAGTCGAGCTTGTCCAGCACCCCCTGCAAGTCGCCACCGAAACGCCGCGCGGCAGCCAGCTTGTGAAAATGTTCCCCTTCCCCCTTGGCCCACTCCTCCTGCTCGTACCAGTCCTGATGCCAAGGGGTGATCTTCCAGTCGTCCGGAACAAACCCCGGGTAGGAACCCTGCATGTGCTCCGGACGGGGATCGTTGGAGGGATCGCCGTTGCGGAATCGCTCGACGAAAATCTGGTACCAGATCGCCTCCCGCGCCCACTCGGGCGGCTGATCAAACGGAGCCGCCTGACCAAGCGCTTGGCCAAGCGCAAACCCTGGGAGGCCACAAGCCAGCCAAGCCCATCCGCATCGAAAAAAACATTTCATTCACTGGTCAGTCGTTCATCCGCTCGATGATCGATGTGGTCGATTTGCCAGGCACGAACGGAATGATCACGATCTTCCCCCCAGCCGACTCAACCGCCTCGCGCTCGTCGGCGTCGAGTGTCTCGGGCGTATAGTCGCCGCCCTTCACGTAGACATCCGGCTTGGCCAAGCGCAAAAAATTCAACGCGCGTTTCTCGGGAAAAATGGCCACGGCCCCGACCGAGGCCAGAGCAGCCAGCACAAGAGCACGGTCAACCTCGGCGTTTAGCGGTCGACCTGACCCCTTGAGCTCGCGAACGGACTTGTCGCCATTGCAGCCGACCAGTAACACGTCGCCATGCGTCGTCGCCTGCTCAAGGTATGTCACGTGCCCGGCGTGGAGCAGGTCAAAGCAGCCGTTGGTCACCACAAGCTGATTGCCGTCCTCGCGAAGTTGCTCGCGCCAGGCGGACAGTTGTTCGAGTGACAGGATTTTTTCGCGCGCACTCATCGTGGGCCAAGCGTACACGCGGCTGGCTCAGTAGCCAATCGCCGCGCCGTCCTTGCGTGCCTCGGATCCGCCGTGGAGCAACCCGGTCTCGTGGTCGATACGGATGGCCTGGTAACCGCCCCCAGCGCCGCCGCGGCTGACATTGTGGCCACGCTTTTTCAATTCCGCAACGACCTCGTCGCTGACGCCGCTCTCGACGATCAACCGGCCGCCGTTGGTCATCACGTCACCGGTGGGCGTGTCGGAACCGTCGTGACGGACGCGCGCCGCGTCGGTGGCTTCCTGCACGTTCATGCCGTGGTCGATCATGTTGACGAGCACCTGCGCGTGGCCTTGCGGCTGCATGTCACCACCCATCACGCCAAACGACAACATCGGCTTGCCGTCTTTCGTCACCATCGCGGGGATAATCGTGTGGAACGGCCGCTTGAACGGCTCAAGCCGATTGTGATGCTTGTCATCCATCGCGAACAGCGTGCCGCGATTCTGCATGGTGAACCCGACGTTGCCCGGCACGTGGCCGGATCCGAAGCCGTAGTATGTGCTCTGGATGAGCGACACCATGTTGCGATTCTTGTCCACCGCAGTGAGATAGATCGTGTCGCCGTGCTTGAGCAGTGGGTCGCCTGCCGGCACACGCTGTGCAGCCTTGGTCATGTCGATGCGCTCTGCCTGTTGGCGGGCGTACGGCTTCGAGATCAACTCTGCAATTGGGAGATTCTTCTCCACCTGCGGATCGGCATAAAACTTGGCTCGGTCGGCGAACGCCAGTTTCTTAGCCTCGGTGAACAGGTGAATGTAGTCGGCGGTGTTGTGTCCCATCGCAGTGATGTCGTGAGGTTCGAAGATGTTCAGGATTTGCAGCGCGGCAATGCCCTGCCCATTTGGCGGCAGCTCCCAAACCACGTGGCCGCGGTAGTTCGTGCTTACCGGCTCGATCCATTCCGAAGTGTGCCGCTTGAGATCCTCCATCGTGATGAGGCCTCCGACCGACTCGCTGTAGCGCACCATTTCCTCGGCAATCCAGCCCTCGTAAAACACCTTCGCCCCCTCCTTGCCAATGGCGCGATAGACCTTGGCCAAGTCGCGGTTGCTCATCCGCTCGCCTTCCTTCGGAGCCTTGCCGTTTTTGAGAAATGCCCTACTTGCGGTCCTGGTTTCGCTTAATATCCCTTCACTGCCACTCCAGTACCCAGCGATGATCTGGGTAACCGGAAAACCGTCCCGTGCATAGCGCACAGCCGGCGCAAGAATCTTGGACAACGGCAGCTGGCCAAACCGGTCGTGCAACACTTGCCAGCCGGAAACGCACCCCGGCACCGACCAGCTGAGCGGCCCCTTGAGCGGGATGCGTACGTGCCCGCGCTCGCGGATTAGCTCGCGAGAGATGTCCAACGGCGAGCGGCCGCTGGCGTTGAGGCCGTAGAGCTTTTTCGACTTTGCATCCCAAACGATGGCAAACAGGTCGCCGCCAATACCACAGCTCATCGGCTCAACCACACCCAGCACAGCGTTGGCCGCGATGGCAGCGTCGACGGCATTGCCACCCCGCTTAAGGATGTCCACACCGGCCTCGGCGGCGAGTGTATGACTGGTGGCAACCATCCCGTTGGGTGCCATTACCACCGATCGGCTGAGCTTGGGATCACCGTACGGCCGATCGTAACCGGCACCGAGAACTAGAGAATTGGCCATGACTGGTAAAAGAAGCAGCAGGGCCAAGCGCTTGGCCAAGCGGCGACAGAGGCCATATAACCGGCGGAATGAATGACGATTTGTTTTGCGCATGGCTTCAGCGGCATTGTCGGCACATTCGTTTGGCCAAGGCAAGCCGGCGGCGTTTTGGGATTGCCAAGCGCCTGGCCAAGCGGGAGAAACCGCGAGCGCAATGCCGCTCTCCGTACAGGTTGAACAGTTTGACGCCCTGCTGCAACGGGACGAGCCAGTACTGGCACTGGCTCCGATGCAGGGCGTCACCGATTTGCCATTCTGGAAGGTGATCCGGAGTCGCGGCAGCGCGGACGTGTACTACACCGAATACTTCCGCGTACACGCCGATTCTCGTTTGGAAAAACCGATCCTGCGCTCGATCACGGAGAACCCTACCGGCCAGCCGGTTGTCGCCCAGATGATCGGCAACAGCATCCCCAACCTTGTGCGAACGGCGCGCGAATTGCAGGAGCATCCCATCGCCGCGGTCGATCTCAACCTAGGTTGTCCCGCACCCATTGTTTTCAAGAAATGCGCTGGTGGCGGCCTGTTGCGTGAACCGGAACGCGTCGACCGCATCCTCGGCGCACTGCGCGAAGCGGTGGAAACACGGTTCACGGTCAAGACGCGGCTCGGCTTCGACGACCCAACGGTGTTCAACCAGTTGCTCCCGATTTTTGCGAAGCACAACCTCGATCTGCTCACAGTCCACGGCCGCACGGTGAAGGAGATGTACCGCAGCGCTGTGCATTACGACTTAATCGCCCGCGCAGTCGGGGAGGCCGGTTGCCCGGTGTTGGCTAACGGCAACGTCTACTCCGCGGCCAAGGCTGAGTCGGTGCTGGCCGAGACCAGCGCACGCGGCCTGATGATCGGACGAGGCATCATCCGCAACCCTTGGCTGTTCACACAAATTCGCCAGCAGCTCCACCACGAGACACCCACTTGGCCAAGCGGACTCGAGGTGCTCCACTACGTCACCGACCTGTTCGAGATGACCACGCCGGAAAATTACGTTGAGCGTAGTCAGGTACAAAAAATGAAAAAATACATGAATTACTTCGGAATCGGGATCGACCCGAAGGGTCGGTTTCTGCATGACATTCGTCGTGCACAGACCAAGGCCGAGTTTTTCGACATCTGCCGCGAACACCTCGACCACGACCAACCGATGCTGCTCGAGCCGCACTCGCCCGAGCTCAAAAGCCGCGACGTTGTCGCCGGGATTCACACCTAAGAGTTGGGAAATTCGAAATCCCCACCGCTTCCTTGCTTGAGCGGAGGTACGCCGGTAAATTGTGCCGGTTGCAATGACGTTGACTGAAAAAATATTGGCCCGGGCAGCCAATAAAAGTGAGGTGACCGCCGGCGAAAACGTCTGGGTGAACGTGGACACACTGATGACTCACGACGTCTGCGGCCCAGGAACCATCGGGGTGTTCAAGCGGGAATTCGGCGAGAATGCCAAGGTTTGGGACGCGAAAAAAATTGTCATTATTCCTGACCATTACATTTTCACCTCCGACTCGCTCTCCAACCGCAACGTGGACATTTTGCGCGAGTTCGCGAAGGCGCAGGGGCTGCCGTACTTTTACGACGTCATCGACGACGAGGACGGCAAGTGGCAGTTCGACGCCTCGCAGGGATTGCTCAAGCGCCAGTACGGCTCGCGTTACGCCGGCGTCTGCCACACGGCGCTGCCGCAGAAAGGGCATCTTCGGCCCGGTGAAATTCTGTTCGGCACCGACTCGCACACCTGCATGGCCGGCGCGTTCAACCAGTTTGCCACCGGCATCGGCAACACCGACTCCGGCTTCGTGATGGGCACCGGCAAGCTGCTGATCAAGGTGCCGGAGACGATGCACTTCCGCCTCGAGGGCGAACTGCAGCCGGGCGTCATGGCCAAGGACATCATCCTGCACGCGATCGGCGAGATCGGTTTCGACGGGGCGACCTACCGCGCAATGCAGTTCGACGGCCCGGGCGCGTCCGGCCTGTCGATCGACGACCGGATGACCGTGGCCAACATGGCGATCGAGGCCGGCGGCAAGAACGGCATCTTCGAGTACGACGACAAAACTGGCGCAATGGTCGACGAGCGAACCCAGCTCAGCGGCACGAAGAGCGACTACGAGACGGTCGAGCGCGACGACGACGAGACGTTCGTTTACGACACGACGATCGACCTGGGCGCACTCGAGCCGACCGTGGCGTGCCACCCCGATCCCGGCCAGCGCAAGCTCGCCCGCGAGATGAGCGACTTGAAGCTCGACCGCGCCTACATCGGCTCCTGCACCGGCGGCAAGACGAGTGATTTTTTGGCGTTCGCCGAGGTGGTGCGCGGACAGGAGGTGCGCATCGACACCTTCGGCGTGCCAGCCACACCGGAGATCGTCCACGATTTGCAAACGACCGAGTGGGATGGCAAGCCAGTCTGGAACATCCTCACCGACGCCGGGGTGCGCATGACGGAAAACGCCGGCTGCTCCGCCTGCCTCGGCGGGCCGGTCGATACCTTCGGCCGCATGAACGAGGGCGGCCAAAAGTGCATCAGCGCCACCAACCGCAACTTCCCCGGCCGCATGGGCAGCAAGGAGAGCGAAGTGTATCTGGCCAGCCCGGCCACCGTTGCCGCCAGCGCCCTCGCCGGCCACGTCGCCGACCCGCGCGATTATTTGAACTAACTCCGTTTGGCCAAGCGGGTTGTGGTTTTCTTTGGCTTGGCCAAGCGGATATGCTACGGTTGGCTAAAGTCAGTCATGCAAACGATAACCTTGGGAGAATCCGGCCTGAAATGCAGCCGCCTGGGCTACGGTTGCTGGCGCATTACGGGGGTGATTTCTCATCCGCCCATAGACGAGGAGCATGAACAAAAGGGCCGCGACGCCATCACCGCCGCCTATGAGGCCGGCTACACGATGTTCGATCTCGCGGACATTTACAGCGACGGACTCGCCGAGGAGGTGTTCGGCCGCACGCTCAAAACAGTTTCGGGTATGCGCGACCATATCGCCATCACGACCAAGTGCGGCATCCGCCAAAAGGGTGAGCCCGACAAGGACTCGCCGCATCGCTACGATCTCTCCCACGAACACATCGTCTCCTCCTGCGATGCCTCACTCAAGCGCATGGACATCGACTGCATCGACATGTTCCTGCTGCACCGGCCGGACTATCTGCTGGAACAGGAGGAAGTGGCCAAGGCGTTCGACGAACTGAAACAAGCCGGCAAAGTGCGCGAGTTCGGCGTCAGCAATTTCACCGTCGATCAACTCGACCATCTGCAGGCGGCCTGCTCGATGAAGCTGATTTGCAACCAAGTCGAACTGAGCCTCTTTCACTACGACACACTCGAGGACGGGTCGCTCGACTACTACCAGCGCCACGGCATCACGCCGGTCGCGTGGAGCCCGCTGGCGCAGGGCCGGCTTGGCCGCGAGGCCCCCGTCTCGCTCCGCAAGGCCAACCACATACAGGAGCAGACCGTGCGCGACGCGCTGCATGTCGTGGCCCAGCAGAAGGAGTGCAGCCCGACCGCCGTCGCGCTGGCGTGGCTGATGCGGCACCCGGCCGGCATCGTGCCAATCGTGGGAAGCACCAACCCCAACCACATCCGGGACGCCACCAAGGCGGACGGGTTGCGGCTCTCCCACGAGGACTGGTACCGCCTGATGGAAGCCGCCGCCGGGGAACCGCTGCCCTGACTGGGGCACCCAGGATTCCTGCCCGACCCCGTGAGCCAATCTGGCCTTTCCCCCCGTTGGCAGGCAGTATTCCGCCCTGCCGGGTGCCGAAGCCACGCAGCGGTGCGCAAATTGCCCACGTGAACGGAGAGGCAACAGGACGAAAACACCTGTATTTGTGAAACAACCCTCGTGGCACCCGGGGTGCTTGAAATGCGTTTGCCTGTGACCAACCGCCTGTTTTTCCTGACCGCGCTGTTATCCGTTGCCGCCTTGGCCAACGGCTCGGTGGTGATCAATGAGATTCATTTCAAGCCGGCCGACAAGACCTCCCCGGAGGAGTATGTCGAACTCCACAACCGCGGCCCGGTGACGGTGAACCTGGCTGGCTGGCGATTCACGCAGGGCATCGACTACACGTTCCCGCAGGGAACCGTGCTGGAGCCCGGAGGATACCTGGTCGTGGCCGAGGATCCCGCGAGACTCAAGGCCGTGTTTGCCACCGGAGCGCTTGGCCCGTACAGCGGGCGCTTGGCCAATGACGGGGAGCGACTGGTGCTGGGCGACCAGCAGGGCGAGGTGGCCGATGCGGTAGCTTATCACAACGAGTTTCCGTGGCCGGTCGGCAGCAAAGACGGCAACTCCATTGAGTTGATCCATCCCACCCTCAACAACGACCTCGGCGGAAGCTGGAGGCTATCGACCGCCAGGGAGGGGCAGGGTGAATCGCCGTGGGAGGAGACGGTCTTCATCGACCACAACGACCGCAGGTGGCGATACAAAAAGGGCACCTCACCGCCGGCCGGGGGCACTGCATGGAGGACAATTGACTTCAGCGAAAACAGCGACTGGAAAACCGGCCGCACCAGCATCGGCTATGGCGATAACGACGACCAGACAAAGCTCGATGACATGCGGAACAAATACTCCACCGTTTATCTGCGCCACAAATTCCCTGTGCCAGATCCCGGCGCGGTGCCGGCGTTGCGGCTGAAGCTGTACGTGGACGACGGCTGCATCATCTGGATCAACGGGCAGGAAGTCGCGCGGCGGCACGTCGCCGACGGCGAGATGCGGCACGACTCCACGAGCGGCGTCGGCGACCACGAACGCGAGTGGGAACTGATCGACTTGCCCGATCCCGGTTCCTTCCTGAAGAAGGGCGACAACGTCATTGCCATTCACGTGATCAACGCCACGCTGGGCAGCAGCGACCTGTCGATCGACGCCGTGCTGCTCGTTCCGCCCCGGCCCCCAGCAGCGGCCAGCCCGACACCCGGCAGACGCAACTCTGTCTTTGCCACGAACGCCGCTCCGCAGGTTCGACAAGTTGCCACTGCCCCCCGCCAACCCGCCTCGGAGCAACCGTTCCTCGTCACAGCGAAAATCACAGATCCGAACGGGGTGGCGGCAGTCCGCCTGCACTACCAGGTGGTCGCGCCCGGCGACTATCTCCCCGCCTATTTGCCGCTGTCCCATTCGAGACTGCTCTCGGATGCCAGCCAGCCGCTCCCCGTCAACCCGGAGTTCGAAGCCGAGGAAAACTGGCAAACTCTCCCCATGCGCGACGACGGACGGGAAGAGGACGCCGCCGTGGGCGATGGGATCTATTCGGTACGGGTTCCCGCGCAGGAGAACCGGACGCTGTTCCGGTACCGGATCACCGCCTCCGACGGGATGGCCTCGCTGCGGGTTCCCGTGCCGGGCGACCCTTCACTGAACTTCGCGGCTTTCGTGTACGACGGTGTGCCGGTCTACAAGCCGACGCGGCGCACAGTGCACCCAAACGGCCTTGGCCATGCCTACCCAACGGAGGTGATGCGGTCGCTGCCGGTCTATACACTGGTCACGCGCAAAAGGGATTTCGACCAGTGCAACGCCTATAGTTCGAACCAGATTCCAAAGTCCAAGACCGAAGCCCGCAGCAAGTTCAACTGGGAAGGCGCGTTCGTGTACGACAGCGTGGTGTATGACCACATCCGCTACCGGCTGCGGCAAGCCAACGACCGCTACAGCGGTGGCGGCAAGCGTTCGATGCGATTCCGGTTCAACCGCGGCCACTACCTGCAGGCTAAGGACAATTACAGCGAGAAGTATCCTGTCAAATGGCGCACGCTCAACACAGGGAAAATGTTCGACAACAAGCGTGTCGGCAATTTCGGCCTGACGGAGAGCGCCAACTCACTCCTCTGGAACCTGCTCGGCGTGCCCGCACCGCACACACATTTCTTTCATTTCCGCGCCTTGACCGGCCCGACGGAAGCCCCGAAGAATTCCAACGGTCAATACACCGGCGACTTCTGGGGAATGCACCTCGCCATGGAAGATTACGACGCGCGGTTTCTGGATTCCCACCAACTCGAAGACGGCAACCTGTACAAGCTGAAGGATGGCATCTTCGACGGCAACAGGGTCAAGCGCAACCAAGGCCGCACCGCCGTCACCGATGACCGGGATTTTCAAAACATCCGCCAGCAGCTCCGGCCCGCACGCTCCCTGGACTGGCTGCGCGCGCACGTGCACTGGGATCTCTGGTACCGCTACCACACCGTCTGCGAGGCGATCCGGCATTACGACTACTGGCCGCGCGACTCGCATTCCAAAAACCGGGCCTGGTATTTCGAGCCGAGCATGGAGACGCCGCTTGGCCGCCTGGCTGTGCTCCCGTGGGATGCAGACGCATCGTGGGGACCGAACTGGGGCCAGGGCATTGACTATCCGAAAAACGCCATTGCCTCGGGGCAGGCCACCGCAGCGTTCCGGCAGGAGTACCGCAATGTAATCCGCGAGTTCCGCGACCTCGTCTGGAGGGAGGAGGTTCTCAACCCAGTAATCGACCATATGGCCGGGATGATCGGCGAATTCTCGATGGCAGATCGCGACCGCTGGCGTTCCGCCCCAAACGGCCGGGATTTCGGCCCAATGAAAACCAAGGTTCGCGACATGAAAAATTTTGCATTCCGGGGCTGGTCCGGCAGTACCGGCCCCACCGTGCCCAGCGGCGGCCGGGCAGCCCACTTGGATCAACTGATCCGGGCGGAAGGAGACTCCACACGCATCCCCCGCACCCCCGAGGTCGCCTACAAGGGGCCAGAGGGGTATCCTGCCAACGCCCTATTTTTTGAAACCAGCCCCTTCTCCGACCGGCAGGGGGACAACACGTTTGGCACGATGCGGTGGCGCATCGCCGAGGTCGATGCCGAATACGATCCCGCCACCCAGCCAGCTCGGCTGCCGCTCTTTGAGTGGCACACCACCTGGGACTCGGGCGAGCTGGCCACCTTCACGCCACAAGTGTACGTCCCGTCGGCCGCGATCGAGCCGGGCAAAACCTACCGCGTGCGGGCACGCTTCAAGGATAACACCGGGCGCACAAGCCACTGGTCGGCCCCGGCGGAGTTCACCGCCTCCGCGCCGTCGATCCAGCCTCTCCGGGACGCGCTGCGCATCACGGAGATCATGTACCACCCGGCCGGCAATCCGGACGCCGAGTTCATTGAGTTGCAAAACATCGGCTGGAGCAGCATTGCCTTGGGCGACCTCCGCTTAGCCGGCGGGGTACGGTACGATTTCGCGGTGGCCGGCATCGACCAACTGGAAGCCGGGCAGCGGCTCGTCATCGCGAGGAATCCCGGGCTGATCCGCGCCGCGCAGGGAGGCGGGGGAACAATCGTGCTTGGCCCATGGGAAGGCAAACTGTCCAACAGCGGCGAAACCATCCGGCTGGAAACGGCGTGGGGCGAAGCGGTTTTATCGGTCGAGTACAACGGCGACTGGCATCATCAGGCCGCCGGTCGCGGACTGTCGCTTGTCCTGCGCGATCCCACCAGCGCTGAAGCCTCATGGTCATCCAAAGCCGGCTGGATGCCCGGCCTGTTCACCGACGGCTCCCCTGGCCGGGACGACGATGAACTGGCTGAGCTGAACTCCCCTCTGTGGATCAACGAGGTAATGCCCGGCGGCGACGGCTGGATCGAGTTATTCAACCCAGCTGGCCAAGCTGTGAACATCGGCGGCTGGTTCCTGAGCGACACGCCGTCGAGCTTGGCCAAGTTCCGGCTGCCAAGCGGCCTGGCCGTCCCCCCCGCCGGATTTCTCCTGCTCGAGGCGAAGCAGTTTTACGGCCAAGCGGGCGCTCCGGGGCGATTCGAAATTTCGGCGATGGGCAGCTCGCTGTTTCTGTCGCAGATCGACCGCGGCCAATTGACCGGCTTGGGTGCCATGGCCCGCTTTGGCTCGTTGGAGGGTGCCGCGTCATGGGGGATAAAACCGAACGCTGAAAACCGCATCATGGTGCGCCTCACGACCCCCACCCCTGGCCAGCCCAACACGTCGCGCGATGTCGCCGACCGGCCTGCGCTAAAGGTGGCTCGCGACTTCAGCCAACTGGAAATGCGCTTCAACGCCCAACCCAACCGGGCGTACGTTATCGAGTCATGCGAACGTCTCGGGCTGGGCGAATGGAGCACCGTGCGCTCCATCGCCCCGAACCCAAACGGCGATGAAGTGGTGTTGCGCCAACTGATCGAAAAAGCCCAGCCGGAGCGTTACTTCCGGCTACGCGTGCTGCCATAAACCAATGCCAATGCAAACCGCCTCCACTGCGTCCCGGTTTTGTTTCGTCACGCTGGCGTTTGTGATCGCCGCGCTTGGCCAAGCGCAAGTCAACGGCGGAATCATCATTGAGGGCATCTCGGACAAGCAGGTCGCCAACAGGCCGGCTCGCATTCGCGTCAGCCAAACCGGAATCGCTCCGGCCGAACATCGGCTCGACGGCCAGCGCATCCCCGCCGGAGTCTGGATTGATGTGACCGCTCCCGGCTATCATGAACTGCACTCGGTGGAGCGGCCGCTTGGTCAAGCGGGAGAAAACACCCGCCTAGTTCGGTTCGTCATCCAGTCGGCGCGCGGCCAAGCGGAGTGGGCGCTGCCGCCGTGGACCCCGCTGCCGCCGATCGCCTCCGGCGAAGCGCTCGAGGCCAACGCCGGGAACACCACCCGGCTGGAACTGTTTATGCCGATCCGCTTCCCTGCCGGACTGCCGGTGCCGGTGGTGGCAATGGTGATGGATGCGCAAGCCCGACGCGTAAATTTCACCGGCCCGCTCAAGGGCAGCAACGGCATCGGGCTGAAACGGGGCGTCGGTTCCGGGTTGCTGCCGGTGGATGAAACGAAAACGATTCCCTTCCATGCCGGGCCGTTGTCAGCCGAAAACACCATTACTATCGACAACGACGCATGGCAAGCCGTGGAGGGCGACATTAAAAAAACAACGACATGGAAGCCGGACACCCGCGTCCATGTGACCTCCAGCTTGAACATCGCGAAGGGCGCCACTCTCATCATCCGAAGCGGTTGCGTCGTCAAGCTGGCGCCAAAGGTCGAGGTAACGGTGCACGGTCGGCTCATCGTCGACGGCGCCAAGACGGCCCCGATCGTGTTCTGCCCCGAATCGCCAGACACGCCATGGGGTGGCGTCACATTGAGGGGAGCCACGGCAGCGGTGGAAGCGAACTGGGCGTTTGTGACCGGCAGCGGCGGAAACCCATGGTGGTTCTTGGCCAACAGCGTCCCCGGCACGCATCGAAACGAGCAGGCCGCCTTTTTTCTGGGCGAAAAGGCCGCTGGTGCATTTTCTGACTGCTTCTTTATCAATAATGCCGGTCAGGCGTTCCACGGGGAGGATGCCCGACTCACCCTCGACCGCTGCGTGGTGCAACGCTGCCAGACCGTCGGCCAGTTCAACGGCGGCTCCGTGGCCATCCGCGACAGCGTGCTGCTCGATTTCCCGAACGACGACAGCACCTTCGCAGACGGCGACAATGATGCGCTTTATTTCACCCTCGGCAAACACGAGGTCATCGGCACGCTCATCGGCTGGTGCAAGGATGACGGCATCGACGCCGGTGGCGACTCACCGGGCACGGTGACCGTTTCCGGTTGCTGGATCGAGAGCTGCTTCCACGAGGGGCTGGCATTGTCCGGGACAGACAAGATCGTGCGCGTGCGCGACACGGTCATTCTCAACTGCGGGCAGGCGGTCGAGGCCGGATACCTCTCGCCGAATGTCAGCCTTGAACGCTGCCTGCTCACCGGCAACGGGGTAGGCGCACGCTTTGGCGACAATTACGCGGGTGGCCATATCGGGCTCCTTACCATGAGTGCCAGCCTCTCCATCTTCAACCGGCGCGATGTCTGGGGCTTGAGCCGCGACCTGTGGGCGGAGAAAATCTCTCGAATGAAAATCGACGGCAACCACCTTTCCCGGCTGCACGATTCATTTCCCGACAACCAGCCGTGGGCATCCGCCGATCATGCCGCGTTGCTCACGCCTTTTTTGTTCGACTCCCCGTTTGTGCCGGGCGTGGGATTCAGGGAATGGGATCGGCCCATCGCCCCACGCCGCATCACCGTCGGCCTCAGCCGCCCCTCGACCAAGCAGGTGCAGGTTCGTTTCAATATTCGTGTGGAAAAACAAAACGGGGAAGCCAGTGACGTGATCGCTAGCGGAGTGGTTGAGTATCAACCCGGAGAGACAGCGAAGGACCTCTCGCTGGAAATCCCTGGCATAACGGAGACGGATGCGTTCCGGGTGGAATTATCGGGGGCCGTGAACGGCGAGTTGATGGGCCCGACGGCGGTGCGGTTCCAGTTGCAAAAAGCGGCCGCGCCGCAAACCTGGATTGCAGAAAAATCAGCGCAATGGAAATGGCTCAAGGGTGTGAAGGAGGCGTCCGAGCCAAGCGACGCATGGAAGACTCGCAGCTTTGACGATGGCCCTTGGCCAAGCGGTTCCGCGCCGTTCGGCTACGGTCGCGAGGGGGTGCAAACCGCACTGGCCGACATGCGAGACAATTACACCACCGTTTATTTGCGGCATGAGTTCGCACTCGGCCAGGTGGACGCCGCGGACGTGCTGCGGTTTGCCGCGACGTACGACGACGGCTTTGCCCTATGGATCAATGGGCAGGAACTCGCTCGCGTTGGCCTTCCGCTGGGGGAACTGCCGCACAACGGCCGGGCCAGCGAGTCTGACTTCGCGCCGAGGGAGTGGAGCGACGTTTTTCCAGCCGCTAGCATCCCGTCGCTTGCACCCGGAAAAAATATCGTTGCGGTACACATATTCAACACGCGCCCGGACAGCACCGACCTGTTTTTCGACCTGTCACTCACCGCGAGCCAATCGGAGGACGCGGACGCGGACAACCTCCCCGACGCATGGGAGCAGCGCATGGTCCGGGCCAAGACGGATGATTCCATGTCGGGGATTGGCGACATCCTGCCAAGTGACGACTTTGACGAGGACGGCTTGGCTAACCGTTGGGAACTGGCGGCGAATACCGATCCGGTCAACCCTTTCAGCACGATCCGGCTCGAGGCAAAGCGGAGCCAAGACGGGACCGCTCTGCTCCAATGGCAGGCCAAGCCGCACCGGGCGTATCAACTCCAGCACAAACGCCGCTTGGCCACCGGTGCGCCGTGGGAAACCGTGCAGCAGTTCCAGCCGGTCTTTGCCCCTGCCGGTGAAACCAGGGCGACCCGCCTGAACCCGCTTCAACCGGACTCGGGCTTTTTCAGGTTGCGCCTTGTGGTGGACGAGTAACGGCATGGCATTGCATCATCAATTAACAATCGAGTTTGGCTCGCGCACCGCGGCGCGGATTCGCCGCTTGGCCAAGCGGGCCGTGCTATTCGCCACCTGCGTGGTCGCCGCCTGGCCGGTGTTCGGCGGGGTGGTCATCAACGAAATCCATTACCACCCTGCATCCGAGGATGTCCGCGAGGAGTTCATCGAGTTGCACAACACCAGCGGCGCGGCGGTCAGTCTCGATGGCTGGTCGGTGCGGCGCGGCGTGCGGTTTGATTTTCCGAAAACCACCGTACAGGCGGGCGGCTATCTCGTAATCGCGGCGGATGTCGACCGGTTCGCGGCAAAGCACCCCGGTGTCCGACCGGTCGTGGCAGGGTGGAACGGGCAGCTAAGCAACCGGGGCGAGACCATCCGGTTGGCAGATGCCGACGGCAAGACGGTCGACTCCGTGACCTACTCCGACGAGGGGGAATGGGCCGTTCGGCAGCGCGGACAGCCGCACCACCAGCACCAGGGCTGGGATTGGCTGGCCAAACACGACGGCGGCGGCCGGTCACTCGAACTCATCAACCCGGTCCTCTCAAACCGGCATGGGCAAAACTGGGCCGCCAGCACTGCGGAGGCCGGCACGCCGGGCGCGGCCAATTCCGTCTTCAGAGCAGACGCGCCCCCGATGGTTCTCGACGTGCGCCACTCGCCACTCGTGCCGCGCTCCACGAGCAGAGTGCAGGTCACCGCACGGCTGGTGGATGAAAAAAATGCCGGCTTAACTGCCATGCTGTTTTTCCGACCTGCCTCGGCAGAGGCGTTTCAGTCAATGCCTCTGCTCGACGACGGCGCGCAAGGGGACGGCCTGGCCGGGGACGGATTGTTCGGGCAAACCATCCCGGCGTTTCCGGACGGCACGGTGGTTGAGTTTTTCATCCGGGCCAGCGACGTGCAAAAAAACTCACGCAACCACCCGGCGGTTTCCGTCCCGGACAGTGAGCCTCGCGCCAACCTGCTCTACCAGGTGGATGACGCGGTAGCGGACGATTCACTTCCATTTTACCGGATTATCATGACGCCAACAGAACGGGATTATTTCCTCAAGATGGTGCGGCATCCGACCGGCCGGTTCAGCGATGCACGAATGAATGCCACGTTCGTTTCCCACATGAGCGGCAGGGAGCAGATCCGCTACCTTGTTGACATCCGTAACCGCGGAAACGGCAGCCGCTGGAAATCACCGAACAATTACCGGGTCGATTTCCCCAGCGATGCCCCTTGGCACGGCGTGGAAAAGATCAACCTCAACGCGCAATACCCGCACCTCCAGCTGCTCGGCAGCGCGCTCTGCCAGCAGGCGGGTGTCCTGATAGGCCGCTCGCGCCTGGTGCGCGTCCGCCTTAACGGCGCAGACACCGCCGCGGCCAACTACCCGATGTACGGCCTGTACGCTCACAACGACGTGGTGGACAGCGACTTCGGAGACTCGCACGACCTTGGCCCCGTGAACATTTACCGCACCCTCCGCACCGGCTCGATGGAGGCCGACTTCGCCTACCTCGGAGAGGAGCCCGAGCCGTACCGACAGGTCTATTTCAAGGAAACCAACGCCGCCGAGGACGACTGGCTGGACTTGATTGGGCTGTGCCGGCTCCTGAGCGAAACACCGGAGGAGGAATTTGTTGCAGCCGTCGAGGCATCGGTCGACGTGGACAACTGGCTGCGCTTCTTCGTGATCAACACGTTTTTTGACAATCGCGAAACCGGCCTTGGCAATGGGATCGGAGATGACTTCATCCAATTCAAGGACTTGTCCAGTAACCGGCATGTCCTGGTGCCGTACGACCTCGACACCATCCTCGGCCGGGGCGACACCCCCGGCAGCCCGACCGCGGGGCTCTTCAAGGCCGCCGAGCCGGCCAACGCCAGCGGCCACCTGACCCAGCCGGACCAGGTGGCCCGTTTCCTGAAACACCCGGCGTTCGTGCCCCGTTATTTCGCCGAGCTGCAGCGGCAGGCGGAAACGGTTTTTTCGGAGGCCCAATTCCCGGCCTTTGTCAAACACGTGTTGGGTGGTCGGGCGAATGAGTCGGAGATCGAGCGGTTGAACGCGTTTGTCGCCGACCGGCGCGAGTTCATCTTGTCGCAAATCCCACGCGTGTTGACCCTCTCAACCAGCCTGCCACTCAAGCAGGGACACCGCGTCTCCCAAACCCCGCAAATCACGCTCGAGGGCAGGGCGAACGCCATCGCCACCCGCTCGATGATGATCAACGGCGCTCCCGTGAACTGGTCGGCCTGGGAAGCCACGTGGCGGGCGGACGATTTCGAACTGCAACCGGGGCTGAATCAGCTCCGCGTGCAAGCCTTCGATGCGGACCACGCCGAAGTGGACCGCCTCGAGTTCACGGTTTGGCACGAGACCGGCGCACACCAGTTGGTCGACGCGCTCATCACGAACGACACGGTGCTGTCCGCCGCCGCCGGCCCGTGGTTTTTTCCCGGCAACACAGTCATCCAAAAACAGGCCACGCTCTCGATCGAGGCCGGCGCCATGGTCTATTTCGGGGAAAACACCCAGCTCGAGATTCACGGCCGGCTGGTAATCAGCGGCGAGCCGAACCGGCCGACCACGCTGACCGTGCCTCCAGGCATGAGCCATCGCTGGCGCGGGATTCGCTGGATCGATTCCGTGCAGCCCAACCGGCTGGCAGACGTGAACATTGCCTCCGTCGCGGCCGACTCCCCCGCGGTGCAGGCCGACGGCTCGCGGGTCGAGTTGTCCGGCGTCGCCTTCCGTGATCTGCTCGGCACAGCGATCCGGTTTTCCGACTCGGCGTTGGTGGCCACCGATTGTTCGTTCGAGACAGCCGCAACAGTCGCGCTGCCAGTCGTGAGTGGCAACGGTTTTTCCGGCGACACGCCAGTGCTCTTTCGTGGCAATCACTTTGCCGCGAGCGATCGCCCAGCCCCGGTCTTTGTGTTCGACGGCCAGGGCCAGCCCGCCGCCTGGCTGGAGCTGCGCGACAACCGTTTTTCCGGGGGCGCCCGGGAGGCGGTCGCATTGTCCGACTGCAACAGTTTCCTGTGGGAAAACCGGTTCCACAATTTCCGCCATCCGGAATCGCCGGCCAAGCGCTCGGCGATGGTTTCCATCAACGGCACAACGGACGGCGTTTGGCCAAGCGCGTTACTGGCGCGCAACCGGCTTGGCCAGACGGACGTCGCGCTTCGCCTCTCCGGCCGCGTGTCACTGGCGGCTCACAGCAACCGCTTCTCTGACTGCGCCGTTTATGTGGCCGAGTTTGCCAGCGTGCCCGATGGCGGCAAAAACGAATGGACGAACAACATGTTCGAGGGTTGCACGGCGCTGTTCCCGCCCGGCTCGACCGGCTACGTCACGCACAGTCTGTTTGTGGAGACGCCGTTCCGGCCCGGCAACGGCAACATCGAGGCTCCCGCCGTCCCCACGAACGGGCTGGGCCAGCTTGGCGGCGGTATCGGCCCGGAAGGCGACCGACTCCTACTGAGCGGCGCACCGGTCTCACCCGCGCCCAACCGCGACACGATGCTCACCGTCTGGGGGCCGGGCCTGTCGCATTACCGGTTCCGGCTAAACGGCGGGGATTTCGGCGAGCCGAGACCGATTGAGGAGCCGCTCATTCTCACCATCCCGGCGGAGGGGCAACACACGCTTGAGGTCCTCGGGCGCGACGCCGCCGGGGAGTGGATGCCGTCGCCACACGCGTTGTCGTGGATTGTTTCCGACGAAGCCACGCCGCTGCTGATCAGCGAGGTCAAGGCGGCGGACGGCGACTGGGTCGAGATTCACAACCGCAGCCGATTGAGCGTGAATCTCTCCGGCATGAGCCTCACGGATGACCCGGACGTCCCAGCGAAGTTCGTCTTTCCTGACGGCGCAGAACTCGAGCCGGGCGAACGGATGGTCGTCACTGGGGGAGATCGGGAGACGCCCGACCTGAGCCTTGGCTTCTCGCTGGCCGACGACGGCGAGTCGGTTGCTTTGTTCGACCTACCGGCACGGGGAGGGCGGCTGCTGGACGTGGTGGTGTACGGCCCGCAGCTCTTGGATCACTCCATCGCCCGGCTGCCGGGTGGCTGGGGACTGGCGCACCCCACACCGGGGCAGGCCAATCGCCCCGCCCCGCTTGGCACCGCCTCGGCTCTCCGCATCAATGAGTGGCTGGCCAAGGGCACCAGCACCAACAACGACGATTTTGTTGAACTTTTCAACGGCTCCGCGCTGCCGGTGTCACTGCGGGAGGTATCGCTCACCGATCGCCCCCTACGGCTAACGAGCCACCGGCTGTTCCCGGCGCTCTCCTTTATCGGGGCCGGTGAGGCGCTGGCCTTCCTGACCGGCGGCGGGGCGCGGCATCTTGGCTTTCAACTCTCCGCCGACCAAGGGTTGATCGCACTGTTCGACGCGGACGGAGCGGTCGTCGACCAGATCTGGTATGCCCCGCAAACGCCGGGTGTGTCGATGGGACGCGTGCCGGACGGAGCCGCAGCGATCGAACCGTTGCCTCTGCCTAGCCCCGGCTCGCTCAACCCGGTCAAGCCGGTCATAAACCCGACCCCGATCGAAGTCACCCTCGTCGAGATGGCCGCCTTATGGCGCTACCACCAAGACGCCGACTCGCCGCCGGCCGACTGGGCCAAGCCGGGCTTCGACGATGCCATTTGGACAAGCGGCCGGGCGCTGCTGGCCAAGGAGTCCAGCCCGATGCCAGCCCCGGTGAACACGCCGCTTGCGCTTGGCCCGCGGACGTTCTATTTCCGGACCCGTTTCAACTGGAGCGGCGGCACCCCCCCAACCCGGCTGCAGCTTTGGGCGGTGGTCGATGACGGCGCAATCCTCCACCTTAACGGCAAGGAGATGCTGCGCATGGGCATGCCGCCAGACGCCGCGCCGCACCACGAAATGCTGGCTGGACGGAACATCATCAACGCCACGCTCGAGGGGCCGTTTCACCTCGATCCTGCGCTACTTCAGCCGGGTGAAAACACACTCGCGGCCGAGGTGCACCAGGTCAGCGGGAACAGCAGCGACATCGTGTTCGGCCTGCGGCTCGAGGCAGAAACCGCCTCAGCCGACGGCACGCCGGGACTCGTGATCAACGAGTTCCTGGCCGACAATCGTTCCCTCAGCGCAACTGGCGGCGGCTATCCCGACTGGGTGGAACTGTACAACCCGCTCGTTGTCCCCGTTAACCTCTCCGGCATGGGGCTGAGCGATTCGCCCGACTCGCCGCATCGGTTCGTTTTCCCTGACGGCAGCGTAATCGCCGGCGGCGGCTACGCAGTTTTCGAGTGCGATCCCGGCCGCCCGGCCTCCGCCACCAACACCGGCTTCGGCCTCAAGGCGTCCGGCGACGCGCTGTACCTTCACGACACCCAGACCCGCGGCGGGGCGCTGCTCGACGGCATCGTGTTCGGCCTTCAGGCCCCGGATCTGGCGCTGGGCCGAAACCCACTGGCCCACGCCGCATGGAGTCCAGGCGAACCCACCCCGGGCGCAGCCAATCGACCACTCGCCACCGGCGACCCAGCCCAGCTCCGCATCAACGAATGGATGGCCGACCCGGACGAGGACGACGACTGGTTCGAGTTGTTCAACCCCACCGGCCGACCCGTGGCCGTCGGGGGATTCGCACTCTCCGACAATCCCGCCAACCCAACACTGCACCGGCTACCCAACCATAGCTACATAGGCGGCGGCTATTTTGCGTTCCAAAAAATCATCGCCGACGGGCGGGCCGGACGCGGTGCCGACCATGTCTCGTTCAAGCTCCGCGGCAGCGGCGAAAGTATCACCCTGCGCGACGCAGACGACCGGCTCGTTGACGAGGTGACGTTTACACGCCAGTCCGAGGGGGTCTCCGAGGGACGCTTCCCCGACGGAGCCAGCGCGATCGCCCGCTTCCCAAGCATCGACACGCCCGGTGCCCCCAACCGGATCGACGCCAACCTGAACGGCCTGCCGGACGATTGGGAGAACACCCACGGCCTTGGCGTCGACGACGCCGGGTTGGACCCAGATGGCGACGGCTTGACGAACCTCGCGGAATATTTCGCCGGCACCAATCCCGCAGACGCCGCAAGCCACCTCGCCCTTGAGTCCATCACCGTAATCGACGGCTCCGTCCTCGTCGAGTTCATGGCTCACCCAGGGATCGCCTACCGGCTACAGGCCCGAGACAACTTGGCCGACGACAACTGGCGCACCGTCGGCCGACTCGATCCCAGGCCAAGCGCAGGCATCGTCCGGCTCCCCGAGTTCCTACCCACTCGGCAGCATACCCGCTACTACCGCATCGAGATTCGCGAGCCGTGATCAGCGGTCGCGGAGCAGCCACATCTTCAAAGTGCCGCTGACTAGCTTCGGTCGGTCGTGGTGCACGAAGTGGCCTGCGCCCGGGATCGTCACCATTGTCAGATCGCCATCGATCCATTCCCACGTGCGGTTTAGCGCGCCGTGCAGCAGCGCCTGGTCGGCCAGCCCGTGGATAAGCAGCACCGGCATCTTCAACCGCACCGGCTCCGACGTGTCCTCCTTATAAGGAGGTCGCGGGTAGTTGCGCTTGTAGTAATTGAGCATCGCCTTGATGTCGGAGCGCTCCATCGCCTCGATGTACTTCGCTCGCTTGGCCTCCCCCTTGACCCATCGAGTCAACCGCTCGGCATTCAGTTTCTCGTGCGCACCCGGTTGTTGGAAATTCCGCGCATACTGGCTGTTGCGCTGTTGATCTGGATTGTTGGCCAGTTCGCGGTTCAGCCCTTTCGGGTGCGGCAGGTTTAGCACGGCCAATCGTTCGGTCATCTCCGGTTTTGTCATAGCAAACGTCCACGCCACCATGCCACCCCAGTCGTGTCCGACGATCACCGCCTTCGATTCGCCCGCGTCGCGAATCACGGTGGCGACATCGGAAACCAGTACAGAGATTGAGTACTGCTCCAGCCCCTTCGGCTTGTCGCTCCGGTTGTAGCCGCGTAAATCCATCGCCACCACACGGTGTGACGATTGCAGCGCCTTCATCTGCTCATTCCAAGAATACCAAAAATCTGGGAAGCCGTGTATCATCACCACCAATGGCCCGGAATCGCCAGCGGTGGCATAGTGAATCTTGACGCCATCGTTTTCGGCGTAGTGATGAGTGACTTTTGCATCCCCAGCACGGGCCGCTCCAACCACAGAAAAGCCAAGCACAACAACGACAAACCGTCTAAGGATTGAGATGGAATACATAAGACCGACAGGCTGTCCAGCCTCCTCCCACGGGTCAAGTTATTTGCCGTCATCTACCGGGAGGACTTGAAAAAACAGAGATGCCAACGAGGATTGGGCGGGTTGAAGGTGATTGGCGGAACGAGACGACAGCTTGGCCAGGCGGGGGGTTGCGCCCTGCTTTGGCTGGCGGCAGGGTGTGAGCCTTGGCCAAGCGATGGGGCGTTCGAGAGCGAAGTATTCTCTGGGGTGCGCGTGATTGGCAGTCGTGGGAATGCACCGGGGCAGTTCGTGAAGCCACGGTCGGTCACGGTCGACCGGGATGACAATGTCTATGTCTGCGACATGACCGGGCGCATCCAAAAATTCGACTCTGATGGCAACTATCTGTTGCACTGGCAAATGCCGGAGATCGAGCGCGGCCGGCCCAAAGGCATGGCACTTGATCACGAGGGGAACATCGTCGTCGTCGAGCCGCATTACTCGCGCATCAACCATTTCACGCCGGAAGGCCGCTTATTGTCACAGTGGGGCCGGCACGGCCCAGAGCGCGGCGAATTGTCGTTTCCGCGCGCGGTCGCAATTGCGCCTGACGGCTCGGCGTTTGTCAGTGAGTTTCAGATTGTCGAGCGATTGCAAAAGTTCAGCCCGGCCCGCGAGGCGGTGCAGATCGAAATCCGCGGGGCAGGCCATAAGCCGTGCGAGTTCAACCGGGCCGAAGGGCTCTCGCTCGATGACGCTGGCAATTTGTACGTCGCAGACTCATGCAACCACCGTGTGCAGGTGTTCGACGGCAACGGGGCATTCCTGCGCGAGCACGGTAGCCCCGGCACGGCGCGGGGCCAGTTCAGCTACCCGTATGACGTGCGTGTAGACGGAAAGGGATGGCAATATGTCTGCGAGTTTGGGAACAGTCGCGTGACGGTACTGGACGCGGACGACCAGGTGCTCGAGATCATTGGCGGCGCAGGAAGTGCACCGGGACAGTTCAATAATCCGTGGAGCCTGGCACTCGACTCAAGGGGCAACCTGTACGTGGCGGATTCACAAAATCACCGTGTTCAAAAACTGATTTGCCGTGAACCGGTGCCTATGTTTCACGCTTTCAATTTAGTTCGATAAATGAATTTTCATTTCACTCAGCCCGGTTGGTTGCTGGCGTTGCCTTTGGCACTGGGCTGGGTGACTTGGCTCGCGTGGAAAACCGATCTGCAAATCCAAGCTTGGCGCCGCTGGTTCGCGTACGGGCTGCGCACACTGGTTGTGGCTGCCGTGGTACTGGCCCTCGCCGGCCTGCAGTGGAACAAACCGAAGGAAGGAATGAATGTCTATTTCTTAATTGACCGCTCACAGAGTGTGCCCCCGAGCGAACAGCAATCCGCCCACGCGCTTTTGACAGCAGCCGAGAAACAGCAAGGCGACATGGTCGGGCTGATGGTGTTCGGCGCGAACGCCGGCATCGAAACGACTCTCACGCCCGCGGATCTCCAAACGAACATCATTCAGACGGTCGTCGGCACGGATCGCACCGACATTGCGGGGGCGATCCGCCTCGGCACCGCGGCCTTCCCGGAGACCGGGCAGAAGCGGCTCGTGCTCTTCTCCGACGGCAACGAGAACCTCGGCGACGCCGTGCAGGCGGTGATGGCGGCCAAGCCGCTGGCTGTGTCGGTGGACGTGGTGCCGCTGGGCACGCAGGGCGGCGGCGATGTCTCGGTGCAGCGCCTGGCCGTTCCCGGCACGGTAAAGAAGGGCCAGCCGTTCGACGCCAGGATTTTTGCGCTGTCCGACCGCGAGCAGCCGGCAACGGTGCGCCTTTACCGCAACGACCAGTTGCTCGGCGAACAGGCGGTGCGGCTGGCCAAGGGGAAAAACCTTTTCCGTTTTCCGCAGACGCTTGGCCAAGCAGGATTTTACTCGTACGAGGTACAGGTCGAGGCCGGGGGTGACCGTATCCCGCAAAACAACCGCGCCTCCGGCTTTGCCCATGTGCGCGGCGAGCCGCGCGTGTTGATTGTCTCGTCCGACCCCGGCCGCGAGGCGCCGTTGGCCAATGCCCTGCGCGGAGCGAGGCTCGAGGTGGCGCTCGGCGGGCTTGACGCGCTGCCCGGCACGCTGGCAGGGCTGCAGGCGTTCGACTCAGTCTTCCTCTGTAACATCAACGCCGGCGACCTGGGCCGCGACGCGATGCTGCGGCTCGAGAGCGCAGTTCGGGACTTTGGCGTGGGGCTGGTCTGCATCGGCGGCGACCAGGCGTTTGCGGCGGGCGGCTACCGCAACACGCCGCTCGAGCGGGCGCTGCCAGTGAGCATGGAGTTGAGCAGCAAAAAGGTGCTGCCGCCTGGTGCGCTGGTGCTAGTGATGCATGGGATGGAGTTCAACAACGGCAACCAGGTCGCCCGCCAATGCGCCGTCGGTGTGCTCGACGCGATGGGGCCAAACGACGAGCTGGGCGTCGTGCTGTGGGACGGACAGGATCGCTGGCTGTTCCCGCTGACGAAAGTCGGCGACAAGCAGGACTTGGGGCGGCAACTCATGGGCATGAACCAGGGCGACCTGCCATCGTTCCAGAACGTGATGACAATGGGCTTTCAGGGGTTGAAGGAATCGACCGCCAGCCTCAAGCACATGATCCTGTTCAGCGACGGCGATCCCGGCGCGCCCAACGACGAATTGATGACCAACATGCGCGGCGAGAAGATCACCGTCAGCACCGTGCTGATCGCCGGACACGCCGGGCCGGACACGATGATCGAGATCGCCGAGAAGGGTGATGGCCGGTTTTACAACATCACCAACCCGGCACAGCTGCCGCAGATTTTCCTCAAGGAAACCGCCGTTATCCTCAAGACTGCGATTTACGAGGAGCCGTTCGCACCGCAACAGGTCGCCGCCAGCGAGGCACTGACCGGCTTCACGCCTGGCGACTACCCGCCGCTGCTCGGCTACGTGGCCACAAGTGAAAAACCCCGAGCGGAGACTCCACTGCTCACCGCGCAAGGCGATCCACTACTGGCGAACTGGCAATACGGACTGGGCCGGGCGGTGGCATTCACCTCCGACGCCCACGCGAAGTGGGGCAGCCAATGGATCGGCTGGGTGCGGTACCAGACCTTCTGGTCGCAACTTGCAAACTGGAGCCTGCGCCGCGTCGAGACCGGCAGCCTCGACGCGCAGGTTGCGATCGAGCAAGGCAGCGGTCTCATCAGCGTCGAGGCGATGGACGCAGCCGGGAATTACCGCAACTTCCTCGACCTGCAGGCGGTTGTCGTCGGGCCGAAGGGCGAGCGAGAACTCGTCTCGCTCAAGCAGACTGCCGCCGGCCGGTACGAGGCGGCGTTCGAGACGCGCGAAACCGGCGCCTACCTTGTGCATCTGCGCGAGATGGAAAACGGCGAACTGCGCACTTCACAGGTCATCGGCGCGAACCTCGACCACTCGCCGGAGTTTGCCGAATCACAGCCGAACCTTGCCCGACTGGAGCGTCTGGCCGAAGTCGGCGGCGGCAAGCTGCTCAGCCACGACTTCGACGCCGACAACCCGTTCAAGCGCGACCGGCGCAAGACATTTCAGCCGGTCGATCTTTGGGAGTGGCTGATCAAATTTGCCGTGCTGGTGTTCCCGATCGACGTCGGCGTGCGCCGCATCCAGCTCGATTGGGAAGAATGGCTAAAAGCAACTGCCACGCTCCGGCGGCTGTTTTTCTTTTGGCGTCGTCGGGAACGAGGGACGAGCAGCGATGAGTCGCTCGCCTCGCTTCTGGCCAAACGCGATGAGGCACGCCAGACGTTCCAGCGCGACCAACCAAGAACCCCCAAGCCGAGCCTGTTCGAACCGGAACGGACAGTCGCCGAACCGCCCGCCCAGCCAATCGCTACCGCCGGGGCCAAGGCGGAGGAGCCGAATAAGACGGACCAGGCAGACTCCACCACCAGCCGCCTGCTCGAAGCCAAGCGGAAGGCGCGCCGCCGTAAAAAATAACCATGCCGCTGTCGAACCGATCGTTGCGGCGTGTCTGGCTTGGGCTTCTGTTCTGCGCCGGACTCATCTGCGCCACAGCGCAGGTTCGCATCAACGAAATCCACTACCGGCCCGCCAACGAGTCGGTGGACGAGGAGTTCATTGAGTTGTGGAACTTCGGCACCGAGCCGGTCTCGATTGACGGCTGGCAACTCGACGCCGGCGTCCGGTTCGCGTTTACCGAAACCATCCTGCAACCCGACAGCGGACTGGTGGTCGCGGCCAACACGGCGCGGTTCGCCGAGCTGCATCCCGGCGTTCACAATGTCGTTGGAAACTGGCTTGGTCGACTCGCCAACAATGGCGAAACCGTCCGACTTGTCGACGCCACCGGTGCGACCGCGGACAAGGTGCGCTACGCCACCGAAGGCGACTGGGCGCGGCGCACTCACGGCCCGTTGCACGGGGGCCATCGCGGCTGGATCTGGCAAGCGGCCCACGACAGTGGCGGGCATTCACTCGAACTGATGCAGCCCAGTTTGTCCAATAACCACGGGCAAAACTGGCGCGCCAGCTTGCCCAAGCGCGGCACGCCCGGCCATGCCAATTCCACCCACACCACCAATCTGCCGCCGATGATTCTCGACGTGAACCATACTCCCGCTGTGCCGCGATCCACCGAACCGGTGACGGTCACCGCGCAGCTCCTCGACGAGTCACCGGCCAGCGCCAGCGCCTGGCTCGTTTACCGACTCGACGGCGAAACCGATTATCAGAAACTGCCGATGGCGCCAACGGGTGCGGAGCAGTTTGCAGCGAGGATACCACCGCAGGCCAACGGCCAGGTCGTCGAGTTTTACGTGAGCGTCACCGACGGCCAAGGCGTAACTCGCGCCTGGCCAAGCGCGACACCAGATTGTCCCCGGCTGCTGTACCAGGTGGACGATCAAGTCGTTGCGCCGGGGCGTCCCGTGCATCGCATTGTCCTGACACGGCGTGAGCGCGACGAGTTGGCCGAGATCGGGCGTCGCCCGTGGCACAACAGCAGCGACGCGCAGATGAGCGCCACATTCATCAATCGCGAGGGCGGCGAGACACGCGTGCACTACAACGTCGGCATCCGGCTGCGCGGCACGACATCGCGCGCGGCTGTGCACAAAAGCCGCCGCGTCAACTTCCCCAACGACCGACCGTGGCGCGGCCGCACAGCGGTTAACCTCAACGCCATCTACCCACACGCACAGGAACTCGGCAGCGCGCTGTTTCGACTCGCCGGTTTACCCGCGCCCCGCGCCCGAGCGGTGCGGGTGTTCGAAAACAACAAACCGCTTGGCGGTGCGTACGCATTTGGCCACATCGCCGAGCTGGATCCGCTCAACGTGGAGTACATCCGCTGGCAGTTTCCGAACGATGACAACGGCAACCTGTACAAGGGCGGTGGCCACGCCGACCTCAGCTTTCTGGGCGACGAGCCAGCAGCATACGCGGAAAAGTATTTTTACGCCAAACAAACTAACGCATGGCAAAACGACTACTCCGACTTGATCGAGTTGCTTCGCGTGCTTGGCCAAGCAGTTGATCAGATGGACATCGAAGCGTGGATGCGGCATCTCGCCATGCACGACCTGCTAGGCAACGCCGAGACGAGCCTCGTCACTGGCGACAAGGGCGACTACGCGCTGTACGCTGGGAAGTTGGACCGGCGGTTCACTCTGATCCCGTATGACCTCGACGCCGTACTCGGTACGCAGGGCGGGGTTCAATTTCCTCTGTGGCGTGCTGTCGCCAACCCGGCGATGGACCAATTGATGCGCCGCCCGGAGGTGGCCGCACGGTATTGGTTTCACCTAGACGATTTAGCGAGGAAGGTGTTCGCAGCCGATCAACTCGAGCCGGTGATCGACCGACTTGTCGGCGATTATCTGCCGAACTCCGAAATCGACCGGCTCAAATCTTTTGCCGCCCAGCGCTCCGAGTTTGTTCTGTCGCACATCCCGCGCGAGTTGACCGTAGCCACCGGCTTGCCCAAGCGCGACGGCTTCCTTTTCTCCGACAACGCCACGGTGCCGTTGTCCGGTCAGGCGCCCGCCACGGTAACGGTGGCCATCGAGGTCGACGGCCAAGCCGCCGATTGGGTCGCGTCCGAGGCGCGGTGGCAGGCCAAGGCCGCGCTGCAGCCCGGGTTGAACCGGCTGCTCGTGCGCGCGCTGAACGCCGAAGGCGGCGAGGTCGCCCGGCAGTTTGCCGATGTCTGGCACGGCGACATGCCAGTCCGCCCGCTTGGCCAACGGCTTACGCGTTCCGCCCGCTGGACGACGAGCCAGCCACTGCTTGTAGCCAAGCCGCTGGTTGTTCCGCCCGGCGTCACGCTGACGGTCGATCCTGGGGCAACCGTATGTTTCGGCCCTGAAGGACGGCTGCTTGTTGAAGGACGGTTGCTGGCCGAGGGCAATGCGCTTAGACGCATCCAGTTTATTCGCGCGCCGGGGACCATCATGGCGTGGGGCGGCATCGGTTTCAGCGGCTCTGAGGCCGACAACCGGATCGCTCACGTCGATTTTCATCACACCGGCTCGTACGCGCTGGCGGTAACAAACTCGACGGTCACGCTTGACCACGTGCAGTGGCACAGCACTAGAACGAACCTGATCTGGTTTGAGGATGCGTCGCTCACGGTGCGCGACTGCGAATTCCCAAACCTGAGCCACAGCGAGCACGTGCGCGGCATCGGCATCCGCACAGGTGGGGAGCTGATGTTTGCGCGGAACCGCTTCGGCAGAACGACCGGCTACAACGACATCTTCGACGTGAGCGGCGCCAGCCGGCCCGGCCCGATCCTGGAACTGTACGACAACAAATTTCTTGGCGGTAGCGACGACGGGCTCGATCTGGACGGAATGGATGCGCACCTCGAGGGCAACACGTTTCGCGGCTTTCACAAGAGCAACCCGGCCACCGGCCTCGCTGCCGCGATCACCACCGGGCGGCACGGCGGCGAGGCGTCCGACATCACGGTGGCACGAAATATGTTTTACGACAACGACCACCACATTTTACTGAAGGAGGGAGGGCAGCTGGGAGCAGCGAACAACACGTTTTACGGCAGCACACTCGGCGCGATTGCCTTCGACGAGCCGTTACGCGAACTCGAAATGCCGCGCGGCGCACGGTTGAACGGCAACATATTCACCCTAAACAAGACCGATTTGCTTCACCTTAAGCCGCTTTGGCTCGAGCAAAACTGGGTGTGGCTGCATGTTTTCGACTCGATCATTCGCAGGACGCACGACTGGCTTGGCGAACGCAATCTCGATGCAGACCCGATGTTCGCCAACGCGCCGCTCAATGTGCGCCTCCGGCCAGGGTCGCCTGCGATCGGCACCGGGCCAAACGGCCTCGACATCGGCGCGCGTGTGCCGTCCGGCGCGTCGATCTCCAATGAACCACCCACGCCGACGCGCAAGACGGACGCCATGCTCACCGTGGGCGGCCCCGGCATCACGCACTACCGCTACCGCGTCATCAGCGGCCCATTTGGAGGCGAACATCCCGTCGACAAGCCGATCCACCTGGCCAAGCTCCCGCCCGCCGAAACGTTGGTTGAGGTCATCGGTAAAAACAGCGCGGGTCGCTGGCAGCCGCTTGGCCAAGCGACACGCTCCAAGCCGTGGATCGTCGATCCCGACCTGTCGAGGCTGCTCATCAACGAACTGCTTGCTTCGCCAAGCGGCGATGCGCCGGATCAGGTCGAGTTGTTCAACGACAGCGCAGCTGCCACCGACTTGAGCGGCATGAGCCTAACCGACAACCCTGCAAAACCACGCCAATTTGTTTTCCCAGCGGAATCCCAACTCGCCGCCGAAGCGTACCTTGTGCTAGGCAGCGAACTCGGTTTCAAACTAAACGCCAATGGCGAAGGAGTTTGGCTGTTTGACCGCAACGGAGAGTTGCTCGACTCAATCGTGTTCGGATCACAGTTGCGGGGGCACTCAATTGGACGCGCTGGACGCACCGGCGATTGGACGCTCACACGGCCAACGCTCGGCGCGCCGAACATCGGGATTGCGCTTGGCCAAGCGGGCGCCGTGCGAGTAGCCGACTGGACAGCCAGCCCGCCGGAGGGGGAACGCGACACCATTGAGCTGGCTAACCCCAGCGCGCTGCCGGTGGCGCTCGACGGAATGCGGCTCTCGAGCCAGCCGGTTGGCGCGCCGGAGATGTTTGTGTTCCCACCGCTGAGTTTCATCGGGGCAACGGCGGAACTCACGCTCGACAGTCGCACGCTGGGTTTCAAGCTCCCGGCTACACAGGGAGAGATCGGTCTGGCCAGCGCTGATGGCCGCTGGCTTGAACGTCTCGTGTATGGGCCACAGCCGCCCGACGGCGGTTTGGCCAATGTTTCCGGGGTCATTATCAGCGAGGCGATGACCGACAACCGGACAACACTGGCCGATGAGGACGGCGACTTCCCAGACTGGATCGAGATTCACAATACCACCGGCGGGCCGATCAGCCTCGACCGTTTCGGCCTGTCTGACGACCCTGCCGACCCGTTCAAGTGGAGCTTTCCGGACATCACGCTGGCCGCGAAGGAACATCTGCTGGTCTTCGCATCCGGGAAGGATCGGCGTGAGATCCGCAAGCCGGTGCGCGCACCGCCGCCGGACTTCCCCGGCCTGCGGCTTTGGCTGGACGCGACGAACGCTAACTCGCTCACCGTCGATGCGGAGGGCCGCGTGTCGCGCTGGCAATCGGCCACCGGCATCACGGCCGCGCAAACCGATCTCGCCCGGCAACCGCGAACGGCAAACGATCCGTTGAGTGGCCAGCAGGTGCTGCGGTTCGACGGGATGGACGACTGTCTGTCGCTCCAGTTGCTGAACGATGCCCGAACGGTATTCGTCGTTGCGCGGGAGGAAGCCTACGCAACGAGCTCGTTTCGCGCCGTGCTCGGGGAGATGGCGACAACGGACTTCACGCGCGGTGGTGACCGGGTGCTGTACTTTCACCCGCACAGCGCCTTCTCCGGGGAGGAGTCGACCGCACGCATCAACGGCTCGCCAGTAAACCCCACGGCAGCTCGCTGGCCAAGGTCGCTCTGCCTCGTCACAAGCGTGAGTACCCGCAGGTTGCAGGCGAGCCTGATCGGCTCTGATCGGTTTTTGCCGGACCGCAACTGGCACGGCGACATCGGCGAGGTACTGGTATACAACCGCCAGCTTGGCGCCACCGAAATCGATGCCGTAGAGGCGTGGCTGATGGCCAAGTGGGCACTCCCGACAGCGGCGCTGCACGCCAATTTCAGGCTCGGCGACGGAGACGACCGAATAACACTCACCGGGCCACTTAGCCGGACCGCCACCACGCTGCCACTGCCACCGTGCCCACCAGATGCAACAGTAGGTGTGGTGGCGGATGCTCCCGGTCCAGCGCTGTTCTCACGGCCAACGCCGGGCAACACCAACACAGCCAAGCCGCACGCCGGCTGGGCCGGTTCGCTGCGCCTGTCCATTCCGCCCGGCGTATACAGCGGACCGATCGACCTGCAAATCGAACCGCCCGATTTTTTCAGCGACGTGCGCTACTCGCTCGACGGCTCCGTGCCCGGGCCGGAATCCAAGAGGTACACGGAGCCACTCCGCTTGGCCAAGCCGGTGGTGATTCGTGCCCGGTCTTTTCACAATGGGCACCTGCCGGGGCCGGTGATCACGGCGAGTTACCTGATCGGCGAGCCGGCGTACTTCCCAGTCGTGTCGCTGACCACCGGGCCGGGGAATTTATCTGATCCCGCGCACGGCATTTACACCGCCGAGAATGCCTACCGCGAGTGGGAGCGCCCGGTCTTTTTCGAGTGGTTTGAGCCGGGGGGACAGCGGGCGATCGGGCAAACCGCCGGGCTGCGGATTCACGGTGGCTGGACGCGACGGTACGACCAAAAATCGCTGCGGCTTTATGCCCGGGCGCGATACGGGGAGAGCGCGTTTAATCATCGTTTTTTTCCGAAACTGGGGATCGGCAAGTTTCGCCGGTTGCTGCTTCGTAATGGCGGCAACGGTTGGAAGCTTGCCTTTATGCGCGACGCCATCGGCCACGAGTTAACGCATGGGATGGGACTGGATTCGCAGGCGTGGCGGCCCTCAATTGTCTACCTAAACGGAAATTACTGGGGCATTCACAATCTACGAGAGAGGATCGACCGACATTTTATTGCCAGCCATCATAGCGTCGCTCCAGATGAGATCGATCTATTGCAAAACGGCATCCGTGCCGGTGACATGGAGCATTGGAAACGCCTCGAGCAATTGTTCACAAGTTCGACGGAAAAACCGACTGCATGGATGAGCGAGCTCGAGCCGTTTATCGATCTAGACAACCTGTTCGATTACGTGATCGCCGAGGTGTTCCTCGACAACCGCGACTGGCCGCTTAACAACGAGCAATCTTGGCGACCCCGCACCCCGAGCGGCCGCTGGCGTTGGATTCCGTACGACTTGGACGGCATCCTCGGTACGAGCGGTCGGCGCCCTTGGGTCAACACATTGCGCGGAAAGATCCTGTACTTCCCCGCCAAACAGCCGCCGCTGTTTGTCTCGATGATGCAGGCGCTGCTCAAGGAGCCGCGCGGCCGCGAGCGCTTCGTGCACCGTTACACGACGCACCTGCAAACCACGCTCAGCCAGGCGCGTCTGCTGCGGGTGATCAATGACAAGCTGGCCCTCCTCGCCCCGGAAATGGCGCGGCACATCGCGCATTGGCAGCCGACCACACACAGCAGCTCGCAGTCGGCCCTGCCGCATCGCAACCCTGCAGATTGGCTGGCGGAGGTGCAGGTGCTTCGCGCGTTTGCCGAGGCACGGCACGAACATGTCTGGGATGACCTGCAGGGATCGTTCAAGCTCGGTACACCGGCAACGCTTCGTGTCGCCGATGTGCCGGGGTTGCTCGGCGTCGAGGCCGAGGGGCTGGCCCTGCCGAGCCACGGCGGAAACCGGGCGGCGCGGTTTTTCACCCGGTTGCCAATGCGGCTGTCGCTGCGCCTGGCCAAGGGGTGGCGCTTGGCGGGCTGGGAAAACAACATTGGCCCGGGTGGAGACGGGCGGTTTACCCTCAGGGGCGATTCGACGCTACGCCCGCAACTGGTATTTGAGCCGCCGTACCGACCGATGTTCCAGTCAATCGAACTCGACGACGACGGACAGCTGCGGCTTGTTTTTTACGGCCTCGCTGGGCGGACACATCACGTTGAGACCTCCGCCAATCTCGTCAGTTGGCGGCGGCTCAAGATCATTGTCGTACCAGATCGCGAGCCGCTGAGCCTCGTCGTGCCGTTTGGCGGTGAGCCGGTTCGGCAGTTTTTCCGCGTCGTCAGCAAGGCCGAGTGAGCGCCGGTTTTTCGTTGCCTCGGGCGCATCTCGGGCGTTGAATCCACCGCCAACCGATCGACTCGAATGAACCCGGCCAAGCCCAGGGAAACGATGTTCCAACCGCTTTTGCTGGCGCTGTTCAGCGTGGCACTTAGCCAAGTCGGGTGCGGGCCGGGCGAACCGGAACCGCACCCGGCCCCGACACCCAAGCCGCAACCGACGCCGAAGGTCGAAACCCGCACGTTGCACGAACTGGCCGCAGCGGATGACACCGATGCGCTGCGACAAGCACTGAGGCTTGGCCAAGCGGTCGATGCGCCCAACGCGCTTGGCCAAACGCCGCTGCACGTCGCCGCAATCCAAGATAAGCCGGCCAACATCGAGGCACTGCTGGTCTTCCGCGCGAACCTCCACGCCAAGACACAGAAGGAAAAAGTGGACGCGCTTTACCTCGCCTGCACTCACGGCAGCCTTGATGCCATCAAGCAACTTGTGGCTCAGGGCGGCAAGCCGAACTCGACCGCGCCCAACGGCTGGACGGCTGTTCATGCGGCGGCGATCCATGGCCGCGACACCGTGCTCCAGTTGCTGCACGACCTCGGCAAAGGCCTGAGCCCGCTCTGCCCCGACGGCACGCCACTTGACTTCGCGCGCATTCACAAGCGCAACTCCACAGTGCAGCTGCTCACCCAGCTTGGCGCGAAGAAAGGAGCCACGCTCTCGGTGCACCTTGCCGCGCGCCACGGCGACCTTGAGGCGCTCGACGGCTGGCTGAAACGCAACCGGGCCAACGTTCATTTTCGCATGAAAAAACACCGGGCCACGCCGCTACATTGGGCCGCCGAGGCGGACCAGGCGCAGGCCGCCGAGTTGCTGATCAACCACGGCGCGGACAAGACGGCGCGCACCGACGGCGGCTGGACTCCACTCCACTCCGCCGCCGCCAAGGGCAGCACCAACGTCATCGCGCTGCTGCTCCTGCGCCGGGCGCCGGTGAATGCCATCAGCCAAAGCGGTACGCCGCTCGACCTGGCCAAGGGCTACCGGCAGCCCGAAGCCGCCGCCTTGATCGAGGCCAAACGCGGCCGCGCCGGGCGAGAGGTATCCATCCATATGGCTGCCGCCAAGGGAGACGCCGTCGCCGTGCAGGCGTTCCTGCGCCGGGGCGTCAAGGTGGACGTCCCCGGGCCGCTACACAAAAGCACGCCGCTGCACTGGGCCGCCGGTGCGGGTAAGGTGAACACAATGGAACTGCTGATCGCGCTCGGGGCCGATGTGGGCGCGCTTAGCAACAGCGACACCACGCCGTTGCACCAAGCCGTGCTGCACAACCGGCTGGAGGCGGTGGAACTGCTGATCCGCAATAATGCCAACTTGAACAGCCAAAACAAATCAGGCCACACACCACTAGATTATGCGACCGCCAACGGCTGGGAAGACCTCACACGGTTGCTGCAAACCGCCGGGGCCGTAAGCGGCAAGACGCTGTAGCGCTCAGAGCGGCGCGTTGGCGAGCGTGTCGGCGACGTGGTCGAGCTGCTCCTCCGACATCTCCGGATATACCGGGATGCTTAACACTTCTCCCGCCATTTTTTCGCAAACTGGCAACGACTCGCGGAAGCTGGGCAGATGCGCGAAACATTCCTGCAGGTGCAGCGGCACGGGATAATAGATCGCCGAGCCGATGTGGTTCTCGGTCAGGTGCGCCTGGAGGGCGTCGCGCCGGCCGTTGGACACGCGGAGGGTGAACTGGTTCCACGTGTGACTCCGGCCGTCGATCTCAGAAGGCAGCACGAGCCGGCCTTCGGCGACGTGCTCGCACTGGGCCAGGCGCTCGAGGTGCTGCGCGGCGTTGGCGCGGCGCTTGGCCAAATAGTCCGGGAAGTGATCCAGTTTGACCCCAAGCAGTGCGGCGTGCAGCGGGTCCATCCGGAAATTGCCGCCGACGACCTTGTGATAATACTTTGGCGCGCCGCCGTGCACGCGAAGGATACGCGTCCGCTTGGCCAAGGCGTCGTCGTCGGTGGTAATCATGCCGCCGTCCCCGAAGCCGCCGAGGTTCTTGGACGGAAAAAAACTGAACGCGCCCAGATCGCCCATCGTGCCGACCTGCCTGTCTCCGTGGGTCGCACCCATCGACTGCGCGGCGTCCTCGAGCATGACTAGACCGCGCGCCTTGGCCAAGCGCTGCACGCCGTCCATGTCCGCCGCATGGCCAAACAGGTGCACCGGGATGATCGCCTTGGTTTTGTCGGTCACGCGCCGCTTGGCATCGGTGGCATCGATGCTGAAATCGGCGTCGAGCGAATCGACGAACACCGGTATCGCGCCAGTGCGGGCAATCGCGCCGGCCGTTGCGAAAAACGTGAACGATGGGCACAGCACCTCGTCGCCGGGGCCGATGCCCAGCGTCATCAGGGAGAGCAGCAGCGCGTCGGTGCCGGAGCTGACGCCAATCGCGTGCTGCGCCCCGACCGACTCGGCAGCTCGCTCCTCGAACCGAGCCAACTCCGCCCCAAGGATAAACTGCGACGAATCGAGCACACGCGCGAAGGCGGCCTTCAACTCTTCGGCAAGAGGCTGGTTTTGCGAGCACAAATTGAGCAGCGGTACGTTTATCGGTTCTCCCATAGACGCGGCAGTATTCACCGACGGCGTGCCCCGACACAAGCGCATTGCCGTTGACACCGCCCCGCTGCAGGCCGACTCTGCGGTCGTCTGACCATGAAAGCGTTTTTTTCCATTCTTCCCTTCGTGTGCGCTGTGGCGCTTGGCCAAGCAGCCGAGCCGACCAAACTCAGGCTGCACTGGGCCAAAAATTACCTGACGATCAGCGGCGACCATCTCCCCGGCCGCGAGATGAAAATCCATTACCTCGAGGCGTATTGCCGTGACAATTCGCAGACAACCGACTGGGGACGGCACACCGTTGTCGGTCACAAAACGCGCCTGGTCTCCCGCAGCCGGGACGGCTCGCAGATTCGTTTGCGCTGCAACGTGAACGACGGCGTGACGGTCGAGCATGTCATCACCGCCACGCACGACGAGGTCGATTTTCGGCTCAACGCGCACAACCCCACGGCCAAGCGCTCCGAGGCGCACTGGGCGCAGCCGTGCATTCGCGTCGGGAAATTCACCGGTACCGGCGCGGATGCAACCGCCGACAAGTACGCCTACATCAAAAGGAGTTTCGTCTACCTCGACGGCAAACGGGCAATCATGCCGACGCAGGGCTGGGCGACCGAGGCCCGCTACATCCCCGGCCAGGTTTGGGCCGGGCCGGGCGTGCCGCGCGCCGACGTCAATCCGCGCCCGCTGCACCCCGCCGTGCCGAGCAACGGACTGATCGGCTGCTTCAGCGGCGACGGCTCGATGATCTTCGCGACCGCGTTCGAGCCGTACCAAGAGCTGTTCCAGGGCGTCATCCGCTGCCTGCACAGCGACTTCCGGCTCGGCGGCCTCGCACCCGGCGAGACGCTGAAAATCCGCGGCAAAATCTATCTCGTCAAAAACGACGAAGCCACGCTGCTCAGGCGCTACCACAACGATTTCCCCAAACACAACGCACTACATCAGTCAAAGAAACAGTGATGCGCATGGCCAAGCGCACCACGCCGGAATCAACCGGGCACCGTTGTATGGGTGCGTTGGTTGCCTGTCCTGTCCTGTTTTTTGCGGAGCACCACTTGACTTGGCCGCGCGAATCGGCAAAAAGGGGCGTGGTTTATGCCGAAGCATTCATCTGCAAGACAACCGCTTACGAATAAGGAGAAACGGGACCTGGACATTGAGATCTCCTTCTTGGAGGGTCTCACCCAGCGCGACCCGAAATACGTCGAGGCGCTCCAACTGCTCGGGGACAGCTACACTCAGCGCGACCGGTTTCGCGACGGTCTCGCTGTCGATGAACACTTGGCCAAGCTGCTCCCGGAAGACTCGATGGTGTTCTACAATCTCGCCTGCAGCTACTCCCTCACCGACCAGATCGACCAGTCCATTACCGCCCTCAACAAAGCCATCCACTTCGGCTACAAAGATTCGCAATGGATGGACGAGGATCCCGACCTCAACAATGTCCGAACCGATCCGCGCTACAAGCGCATCCGCCGCCAGCTCGAGGTCAAGTTCAGCAGCCCCTGACGCGCGCCCCGCGCCATGAAGGTCACGCTCCACGGCACGTCGCGGCACTACCGCACGGTCTGGTGTGACAAGGCCCGAAACAGAATCAGGCTCATCGAGCAACGGCTGCTCCCGCATCAATTTAAAATCGTCTCTACCGCAGACTACCGAGAAACCGCCAGCGCCATCACCGACATGGTCGTGCGCGGTGCCGGCGCGATTGGGGCCACCGCCGCTTATGGCTTGGCGCAGGGTATGCGAGCGTTTCGGGGCCGCGGGCTGAAGGCGTTCGAAAGACACACGGCCAAGGTCTACGACACGCTGGCCAAGGCACGGCCCACTGCGGTCGACCCGGTCAACGCCATGCGATCGATGCTCGCGCAGCTGAACGGCCCGACCGTGGCCGACCGCCAGGCGCAGGCCGTAGCCTTGGCCGGGCAGTTTGCCGACGACGATGCGACCCACTGCCAGGCGCTTGGCCAAGTGGGCGAGCCGCTCATCCACGACGGCGCCCATGTGCTGACCCATTGCAACGCCGGTTGGCTGGCGTTCGTCGATTACGGCTCCGCCACCGCGCCGCTGTACGCAGCGCAGGCCAACGGCAAATCATTCCACGTTTTTTGCGACGAGACACGGCCCCGCTCTCAGGGTGCCGTTCTCACCGCGTGGGAACTGGCGCAGCAGGGCATCGCACACGACATCATCGCCGATAACGCCGCCGGCCACCTGATGCAGCGCGGCGAGATCGACCTCGTCATCGTCGGTAGTGACCGCACGCTGGGCCGCACCGGCGAGGTGGCCAACAAGATCGGCACCTACACCAAAGCCGTCCTGGCCAAGCGGCACGGCATCCCGTTCTACGTCGCCATCCCACTTTCGACGATCGACTGGGAACTCGAGTCCGGCCAAGCCATCCCGATTGAGGAACGCGACGAGGAGGAAGTACTCAGTGCCTGGGGCGTGACGCCCCGCGGCCGCCGGCAGCAGGTCCGCATTGCCAACCCCGGCAGCAGCGCGCGTAACCCGGCCTTCGACGTCACGCCGCCGGAGCTGATCACAGGCATCATCACCCCGCTTGGCATCTTCAAGCCGCACCAACTCTGGAAACACCGAGCCAAGCTAGGCTAACCAGCCGCCGGCGCTCGAAACGCCTGTGCTTGGCCAAGCGAGAAAGAACCAGTTGCGTGAAAGAGGGGACGGGTGTAGGCTCCTCACTTGACATTGTTTTTATCCCGTAAAATCATGAGAAAACAGACCCCGACCCCCATCGTCGCCGGGCTGACATTGGCCGCCCTGCTTTGCTGCGAAACCGGCTTGGCCAAGGCCGAACATCACGAAAACCTAGGCCGCCAAATCGAAGCCGAACTGGCCCAGATCGAGACCGACGCATTGATGGAACATTTCGACGAACTGACACGGCGCATCCTTCAACTGGAACTGGAGCAGGTCAGTTTGGAGGTCGAAACTGAGACAGCGCAGGGCGAGGAGGAACGCGCTGAGTTGGAGCAGCACCTGCGCCGGGCACAAATGACAAAGGATCGAATCTACCATTTGCGTGAGGAAACGCGGGGGCGACTCCGCCACATCTCTGAAGAGCTGACCCAGCATCTCCGCGAGCACGGGGAGGAGCGTGAACACGCCCAAGAACGGGAGTATCGCCGCGAAGACACCGGACTCCAGAAGCGCCTGCACCAGATGAAACGGCAGATCGAGGAATTGCGCGAAGGCGGCAGGCACAACCACGCCGACCTGCTCCAGCACGAGCTCGAGGAACACCGGCGGCGGGAGGGGCGCGCCGAGCGGGAGAACGGCCAGGCGGAATTGCGCCAGCACCTTCAGCATCTGCGTGCCGAGCGCCGTGAGGCGCTTGCGCATCTCGAGGAATTGACAGTCGCCGCGAGGCAAGTTGAAGGCGACGACGACGAGGCTGAGGTTAAGCGCCACCGGCTCGAGTATCGGGCCGCCGAGGTGAAAGCGAAACTGGGCAAACTCAACGGGCAACTCGAAGAAATCGAACACGCCCTCGAGGCGCGTCACAGGGGCGCGCAACGCGAGCGTGCGGAACGGGAGGAACGAGAGCAGAGGGAGGACAAGCTGCGGGAGCGCGAGAAGTAACCCATCCGGTTACCCGCTGTTGCCAATCGAGTGAGCCAGGCGCGAAATCTCGTCGCCCAGCCGTTGATGGGTCATCTTGGCGTTGAGCTTTTCGCTCAGCGAGGCGCACAACTTGTGGAAGCAGAGTGCAAAATAGAACTTGAATTGCAAAGGAAATGCTACGAGATGGCAGAATTTTAGGCCGCAAGTCCAACTGCTTCACACTCCAGTGGCATCTCACCAATGACTGCGAATTGCACTGCCGCCATTGCTATGACCGGACGGATCGCACTGCGCTAAAGTTCGACGATGCATACAAGATCCTTCAAAGCCATATTTCGTTCTGTCGAGGCCGAAAGCTTGCCGGACATGTCTGCCTGACCGGAGGGAACCCAATTCTCTATCCCTACTTCTGGGAGTTATATCAGAGCATCGGAAATGAAGATCTTGGGGTATCGTTCCTGGGTAATCCAGTGCCGCAGAGCGTTATCGCCAGAATCGCCCAGATTCGAAAGCCGATCTACTATCAGGTCAGCCTGGAAGGATTGAAAGAACACAACGATGAAATTCGAGGCCCTGGCCATTTTCATCGTGTTCTCGACTTCCTAAAGATACTTCAGGAGCACGGTATCCGGGCCAACGTGATGCTCACCTTAACGCGGAGCAACATGAATCAGGTGATTCCATTGGGTGAGATGCTGAAGGGGCTTGCGGATCGTTTTACGTTCAACCGCCTGGCTCAGGTCGGCGAAGGCTCGAATCTGGAACTACCTACACAGGCCGAATACGTGGAGTTCATGAAACGTTATATCATGGCCTCGCGCTCCAATTCGGCGCTCTGGTTCAAGGACAGTCTTTTCAATATTGTGCGCTATCACTTCAAGCGGCCTGCGACTGGCGGCTGCACCGGTTTCGGCTGCGGCGCAGCGTTCAATTTCATCGCGGTTCTGCCGGAGGGTGAAGCGCATGCCTGTCGCAAATTTCCGTCGTTCATCGGGAACGCGCTGGATCTCGGCATTGAAGGGGTTTATAAATCCCCTAAGGCGAGACAGTACAGGATAGGCTGCCGTCAGTGTCGCTTCTGTCGACTACGGAAGGTATGTGGCGGCTGTTTGGCGGTCAGTTACGGGCAGGGGCTTGATGTGTTCAACGAGCGCGACCCTTATTGTTTCTTTCGTGAACGCTCCGATTACCTTGATGATTTCTGAAATCCTCCCGTGACGGCCAGTTGAGCGTGAGATTCTTACTGTAAGTTCTGCCTGAGGAATTTCGCTTCATCAACCGCAACTCAACATAATTTTCGGCTCCTAGTTCAAGACGAACATGAAGGCTACAAATGCATCGCTTATTCGTGCAAATAACGTTGAATTAAAGATTCAACTTTTCCGGACTCTATCGCTTTAATAATCCCTAAATTTATTTGTTCCAATATGATAGCGTTATCCTGAACAGGAAAGGCATATAGTTGCTTGTCCATGACGATGTCCAGAACTTGAAGCATTCCCGAATACTTTTGTGCGATAACGTGTTTCATTATTGGCTCATCGTGAATCAACACATTGATTTTTCCGTTGCTGAGTGCTGCAAGGCCCTCATTAAGGGTAGGGAATGTGCCATGAGTAATTCCATTGTCTTGCAATAAGTCCACGGCTGACGTGGATTCAATTGCTCCTGTCTTTTGTTTTTTCAAATCATCCAGACTTGCAATCTGGTCATATAGTCTGTCAATGGTCATTGAGGTAGTGATCGTTGCGGTTAAACTGGAAATCAGGATGATTCCGGAGAACATCCAACCAACAGCAATAATACGCCCAAAAAAACTTTTGGGAGTTTTGTCCCCATAGCCAACGGTAGTCATTGTAACACACGCCCACCAGATACCGGAACCAATACCCTCGCCCAAGGGCTTGTGAAATTGATCTTCATTTATTTTTTTCTCTAAGAACCATATCAACACTCCAACGACTAGTAGTAGAAGTATCCATGGAATCAACGCCTTAATTACTTTGCCTAGTGTATCAATATAATTCGACACATTACCCTCGGATTCAATCCGGACGGCTAAAGCAAGTCCTGTTTCAAAATAAGGAATACTAAAGTCTAATTTTTTTTCCCGATCGTAAATTATTGATATCGCTCCAAGACCTGTTTCAATTTCGCCCCTCTCTATGCCAATGAGCAATTTATCCAGTGCCATTTCTTGAGGTAGAAATTTAGCATTTTGTTCCCCTTGAATTTCTTTCCATAAATCCACCGTGATGCCCACCCATTCACCTTTCGAATCCTTGAAGGCAAAAGGAGGCGCCTCCTTAATGCCAATAACAGTTGATTTCTGAGCAAAAATGACGTGGCAAAAACCAAAAAAGAAAGCAAATGCAAACGCATTGCTAATCATTTTCATTTTCAAAGCGAAATTTTGAATTTTTTACGAAAATTTGATGGAGATTATCCGCCACAACCCCCGCCACAACCCCCGCCACCTCCACATCCACCACATCCACCTCCACCACATCCACTACCACCACATCCACTACCCCGACCAAAGAAGCGACCTCTACCACTCCCTGAAGCGATCACTAAAACAACCACGGCTAAGATTAGCGCAACGAGTACTAATGCCAATATAGTTTTCAGATAGGCGAACAAGGCATATACACCGCACGCGAAAATCGGTACGGCAACTAAAAGCTCCCACCATTTAAATTTCATGAGCTATGCATACCCTAGGCAATCCAAAACGTACTTGATTCCTCTCCGATTGAACCTCAAGGAAAAGTTCTTAGCTGAATCTCAAACTTGTGCAATCCTATCAGTCCCAAATTCAATCTCCACCCCCGCAACCACCGCCACAACTGCTGCTCCCGCAGCCCCCGCAACTACTGCCGCAACTACTGCCGCAACTACTGCCGCAACTACTGCCGCAACTACTGCCGCAACTATTATAATGCCCCCCTCTCCTTCCTCCAATTGAACAAACAACAATGACAATGATAATTAATATTATTACAATAATAAATAACCACATAACTTATTATTTAAAATATATTAATCCAAATTATTTCCATATTAAAGTTTATCTGCCATTGCTGCGGCATCTCTAACGCATTGCATCACTTTCTCGAGTAATCGTTTTCGATCTTCCAAGTCGTGGGAAAAATTATCCTGCCTAAGTTTTTCGACATCCTGCAATACCGCAATGTCTATACCCAATTTACCGACACCTTCGATAATGTCAGAATTTGTGGTTAATACATCCCCGCACTTAAGTTCCACTAACACTCCTAAATTACGAATCAGAGTCAGATAAATCCTACTTAATAACGATGCTATGGATTTGCTGTTTTGTTTTCTGGAAACATAGTTCAGACGCAACCTGAGCATCAGGTTCTTGATTTCCTGTTCGCATCTTAGCCTTAAGTTTTCTTTGGAAATTTCTAGTTCGCTCAATACGTCCTTTCCACGGTATATGACGTGGGTACGCTTAATATCCAAAAATTTTATTGGAAAAACATCTGTAGAACTACGTAAATCCTCTTCACTTAAAGTGAGTAATTCTATTTGGACTTTCGATTTCCTTAAAGCTCCCCCGACTTCATCCAAATTAGCAGTGCTGATTTCCTCCAAAATCACCATGAAATTAACTGACATGTCTGGAGTTTTGTTAATGTTGCGGGCCAATTTCCCATAGAGCACACCGGATACAAATTGCGAACCAATTGATTTCTCTAGTTGGTCGCAAAAACCGTCCAAACTGATTCTCGTATTTTCAGGTAGTGGATATTTCATAACTATATGCGTTAATCAAAAGTAGATCTATTAATAAATAATGTCAAGAATTTTAAGTTTTTAAATTAAATTCGACTATTTCGGCCAAAAACGCGGAAACAACTCCCAATAGAACACACGGTGGCTGCTGCTTAACCGCAACCATATACAAAGACGTGGTTTTCCGTAATAAACTCGATTTGGCTCTTGCCTCTCCAACTGTGTAGTGTATTTGGAAATGTCATGCTTGAAGCATTTAACCTTAAGGACCAAAGGCGATAATTCACTGTTAACCCAAGTCTTTTCATACTCCAAAACTGCTTTGTGTTCATCTAGTCCGAAAATTTGATTTGGATTTCTTTGGGTTAAATAATTAGCAAAATTACTTGCATCAATTAAATGTCTCTTAACGCCGGTGGTAGGTTTGTCCGCTGCAAATGCTTGAAACAAACTCGATAAGTTTTCTGCCAATAATGCGCAAGTTGCAGGAAGTATTTTTTTTATTACTCCAAGCCTTTTTCTTAACAAGGAAAGAGCAAATATCTTAATATCCGTATTAATTAAAGTGTATAGTTTTATTTGTTCAGATTGGCATAAACCCAAGTAGAAATCCCCTTTTAGGGCTGAACTTGCCAACTGTTCTCGTAAAGAATTGCTTGTATAAAGTTTTGCTAGTGCTGCCTGTTGTTCTTCTAGGCCCATCGTTTATGTTTTCTACCCAAATTCCTTGCACGCTCCAATTCGTCAGTGAGTGCCGTAAAGGGCGGGAAGTTGTCGTCCCGTTCCAAAATGATTCCCTTAACCGGCGCATATTGCAGAACGGAATCTATTAATGTGAAGATGTCATCCTGTGTATTTTGACTATGGTTGTCTATCCATTTGCCTTCCTTGATCATGCCTCCTACAAAATGCAGTTGTATGATTCGTTCTGCCGGGATTGTTTTAAGAAATTCAACAGGATCATATCCATGATTTTGTGAATTGATAAAAAGATTCGTAACGTCCAGCAATAAACCACAACCAGTTCGATCCAATAGTTCACCAAGGAACTTGTTTTCTTCCATTTCGTTCCATGGAAGATCAACATTGTAGGTTATATTTTCGAGAATTAGTGGCGTTTCTATTCTATCCTGCACCTCATGGACATTGTCACAAAAAGCAGCAATAGATTCTTGATTGAATGGCAACGGAGAGAGATGCCCGATTTCAATTTGTCCCGCCTTTGTAAAAGCGATGTGTTCGCTCCACCAAGGTGGTTTCACATACTTAATAAGTTCGACTAACTCATTTAGGTATTCAACATTTACTCCCTCAGCGCTTCCAAGAGAAAGATTCAAGCCGTGTGGAATCAATGTGTACTTAGAGCACAGTCTGTCTAGAAATCTCCATCTAGCAGTTGGAGACTGCAGAAAGTGATCAGCTGTAATTTCTAGGAAATCAATTTTCTCCCGACATCGTAAAATATCATTACAAAGTGGATCACGATATCCCATGCCCACCCCGAGAACGGGGAGCAATTCAAGAGCAGGCGTTACAACCGTTTCGAGCATAAGCCTCCACTATTAGTATGGCTAGGCAATTTCAGTCTTTAAAAGTTAGGTGAATATCTATCAGAAATTCTTCCTCTTCTGCTCTGGCGTGATAAATCTTGTGCAAAACATCTGGATTAAATTTTCCCCAAACCCAAGAGTTCTTACGCTCTAGTGTTCCTTTTGGTTCTAAAATACTGCTATTCATATAATCGGCGATATCACGCTGTGTTTTCCGCTGAAATATTTTTTTGTATTGGCCTCTATCAAAACGATAATCGACGCTTTCAAGCGTGATTGTTTTGTTGGTAAGATTAATAAATTTGTAGTGATAAAAGTCTGTGGGATCATGACGATAGTCCCGCGAAATAGGCTCCTCCATCTTCCCATCTGGCTTTTTGCCAACATACCTGCACTCAACCTTGACCATTTCCTTGCCCCCCTTTGTTTTGGCAATGGCTGTGTAACTTCTTTTATCGGAACTCCATTCAAAAGACATATTCCCAAAAATTTGCTTCGAATTTGAGCATGAGGCCAATAAGGCTAAAACCGGCATTAACAGGCTTATTCTTATGTATGGGTTAGTATTCATATCAAAGATTTTATGCTGTAAGTAATCTTATGTAAAGTAATAGTTTCAAGAAATCCAAAAATAGCTGTTCCGCAAACAAAACTCAGCGCACGGGTAATTATTTATTAAGTTATAAAATGACTATCACCTGCATAGGGGCGCTTAGCTCCGAGGCACCAAAGCCTTCATTAACCCGAGAATAGAGAAAATCACAAGAATCTTGGCGGAATAACAAATGATAAACACCTGAAACGTTTTGCGGAACAAACCGAGTTCCTTTGAACGCGGGGATCAATAAAAAAATGCATCGCGACAGCTATCGATCAGGGAATCGCAGGAGCAAGAGAGACGACAAAATATCAATTATCCTGGAGCAGTGCAAAAAACAAACTGCATCACAATTTCTTCTCAATGGCATCAGTTAGACGCGCGATTTCACCGCTCAATCGAAGGCGAGTCATCTTGGCATTAAGCTTCTCACTAATTGACGCGCAAAGTTCAAGAAAGCAGTCGGTGCCTTGATCATCTTGCAACCGGTGCACAGAGAAATCTTTGAAGCATTCCTGGCGTAGGTGAGTTACCTGATCCAGCAGCGATTGTAGCTCTTGCAATGCTTCTTCAGTATTTTCTACCTCAATGCTAATTTGTTGGCGCTCGATCTCCATGACGGTGTGGATGTAATGATCTAGCTTGTGATCCTTCATTCGTTCTTTTTTCTTCTGGTACCACTTGTAAGCAAAGAACCCAGCTACAATAAGCGACACAAAAAATGACCGCAGGCCCTCCCACTTCTCTACAAAATCGGTGCTCAATAAGTTTTTTGCCTCTGGCTCATACACCCAGCTGGCACCCTCGTGCACAGGGAAAAATGGCATGGCGCGGGCAAACGGCTTGCCCTGCTCGAACAACTCACCCAGTTGGTTCTCCTTCTGGAACGGGGTCTCGAGAATCGCCTTCGTGATCCGTTCGACGAGGCTGCCGGGGATGTCATCCCGCGTGATGAGGTGCGCGCCGGTCGCCACTGTTTCGATATCTGCCCGCGGCACCGCCTTGCCCTCGAGCCGGTAGATGCCGCGCGGCACCGTAAACGGCGACAGGTGCAACTCCATCGCCGCCAGCGCCCCGTTGTACGGGATGCTCAAGAAACGCACCTTGCCGGTACGCGCCAGCGCATGGAACACATCCGCATGTATACCCACCGTGATGAACGCCGCATCCACATCATCCCGCTCGAACGCCTCGATCAATTCCGCGTATGCTAGGTTGCGGTGATTTTCCCCCAACTCATCCCCGAGGCTGCGCAGCAACAGCAGCGACATCGGGTAGTCGGCTGAAAGCTCCGGACCGAGGTTGACGACCTTGCCCTTCAAGTCCCCCAGCGAACCAATGCCGCTGCCTTCCCGCACAGCGATGTGCAGCGGCTGCGAGTACAGGTTTGCCACGAATGTCACGTGGCCAAGGCGGCTCGGGTCAATCCGCTGCGCCTCCTGCTGCAGCAGCGCCGGGGCGAACGCCTTCAGGGTTTCGCGGGAGCCGGGTTGGAACAGCCCCAAGTCGGCTTCCCCCTCCGCCACCAGCTTCAGGTTTTCCAGCGATCCAGCTGTGGTAAGCACCGTAGCCCGACGGCCCAACCGCGAGACCACGTTCGAAAGAGAGAGCGCAATCGGATGATACAATCCCTTCTCCGGCCCGCCGGCGATCACAAAGGTCCGGTTCAGCCTAGTCAACACCTTGGCCAACTGATACAGCGGCACACAGACCAGCAAGCCCAGAAGGCCAAAGGTGATCCATTTGCGCTTCATGACGTGAAGAAAATCTTGAAAAACCATACCGCTAAGCCAAACGAGGCGCAAGCCAGCGCTTGCCAAACGGAAGCATTTTTTGGTGGCGGCGAGGCCAAGCCTCCCCGACATTAGGCGCGTGACGGAAACCGCCCTGCAGGGTGCCAACGTGCTGCTGGTCGAGGACGAGCCGCTCTTGCGCAAACAGGTGGCAGCCGCGCTCGAGCAGCACAACGCCGACGTGACCGCCGTCGGCACGCTCGACGAGGCGCGCCGCATGATCCAGTCGCTGCCATTTGACTTTGCGCTGCTCGACGTCAACCTGCCCGACGGCCTCGGCACCGACCTGCTCACCGAGGGCGTTTTTTCCCCCAGCACTGCCGTCGTCGTCTGCACCGCCGAGGGCGGCGTGCGTAGCGCGGTCGAGGCGATCAAGAACGGCGCACAGGATTACCTCCTCAAGCCGATCGATCCCACCGTGCTGCCGCTCGTACTGCACCGCGCCCGGGCCAGCCGCCAATCCGCCCGCTTGTCCGAGCACGACCGCGACGACCCCGCTACCACGGGCAAGCGGCTTTTTTTCGGTGACGCGCTTGGCACTTTCCGCGAGCAACTCGACAAGATCCTCATTGCGGACGAGCGGCTTGGCCGCGACCTGTCACCGGTGCTGCTCGAGGGCGAAACCGGCACCGGCAAAACCAGCATCGCCCGCTGGCTGCACCACCACGGCCCGCGCACCGCTGGACCGCTCGTCGAGGTCAACTGCCCCGCCCTGCCGGAGAGCCTCGCCGAGTCGGAGTTGTTCGGACACGAGCGTGGCGCGTTCACCGACGCCAAGACGGCGCGCATGGGCCTATTCGAGGCGGCCAACGGTGGTACGCTGTTTCTCGACGAGTTGGCCAGCCTCCCGCTTGGCCTGCAGGCTAAGGTGCTCAAGGCGATTGAGGAAAAGCGCATCCGGCGGCTCGGCGGCAACAGGGAAATCGACATCGACGTCCGCATCATCGCCGCCAGCAACCGTGACCTTGGCCAAGCGGTCGCAGACGGCCAGTTCCGCGACGACCTGCATCACCGGCTGAGCCTGTTCCGCCTCGTCATCCCGCCGTTGCGGGATCGCGGGCAAGATATCTTGAAGCTGGCCGATCAACTGCTTTCGCAGCTCTGCCGCCGCCACCGGGTCGCCGGCCGGCCGATCAGCGCCGAGGGCCAGTCGCGGCTGCTCGGCCATCCCTGGCCCGGCAACGTCCGCGAACTCAGCCACGAGCTGGAGCGCACTGTCGTCTTCGAAGAAGGCGCCGAATGGACGTTCGCCGCGCTGCCGGGTGGCAGCGAACCGGCCGCCCCAGACGGTGCGACTGGCGGATTGCTCAACGCCGGATTTCAATTTCCGCAGGACGGCTTTTCGCTCGAGGGCACCATCAACGAGATCATCCAGCGGGCCATCGACCAGTCCGGGGGCAACGTCTCCGCCGCCGCCCGCCTCCTCGGCGTCCCCCGCGACTATATCCGCTACCGCCAAAAGGGCGGTAGGAAATAGCCTCCAAACCAATTAAACGCAAAGCACGCCGAGCGACGGCGTTCTCTGCGTTCAAACGATCTACCGGCCCAACTGCCGCTGCGCGTATTTGCCGAGGAGGTCGGTCTCGAGGTTGACCGGGTCGCCGACTTTGCGGTTGCGAAGGTTCGTCACTTGGCGCGTGTGCGGGATGATCCACACGGCGAACCCGCGCTTCCGCAGCTTCGCCACCGTCAGGCTGATGCCATCGACCGCGACCGAGCCTTTCGGCACGAAACCGATCATCAACGCCGCCGGTACGTCCACGTCGAGCAGCCAATCCTTCCCCTGCTTTTCCCACTTGCGAATCGTGCCGACGGCATCGATGTGGCCGGTGACG
>JASMKO010000059.1 GCA_030749225.1 Verrucomicrobiota bacterium | reverse complement strand
ACCTTCCCCAGCGTGACATTGCGGAAGCGGTTGGCCGCGCCGGTGGTCTCCAATTCGGTCGGGATGCGGAACGAACTGATGTTCGGCACCGCAGTGCTTTTGCCTTTGGCCAAGCTGTAGACAAGTTCCACCCAATACTTGCCGGGACGCGAGGCGGGGTACTCCCACGCGTGCGCTTGGCCAAGCGGATCGCCGGTTGGCTTCAGGAGGATACGGCCGTCCGGCAGTTGCGGCGTGTCGCCGAAGCGATCTTTTTTCGTGACGTACTTTTTGTCGACATGGGTATTGAGGCCTGTATCGGTGATGCTGAACTCGAGGTGCTGGAGCTTCAACCCATCCTCGATGAACACATTCGCGATACGATCCAGCGAGCCCGCAGCGGCGGCCGCCACGCCGATTGTGAGCAACACGAAAATGGGGGTCAGTCGATTCACTTGGCTTTTGTGAGTTTTGCTGACTTGCGGAGGGGGCGCGGGCCGATCCAGCGGGTGTTGTATTGCTTGATCCAGCCGTCGTCGAGCTTGGGGCGGGGCTCGCGGCCGTAGCGTTGACTGTCCATCCCGTGCCACGGCAGCGGTTCGACGGTCCAGCCTTGGGCGACGTGAAAATCGGCGTCTTTGTCCCAGCCGCTGGTGAACAGGAAGAAGTGGCGCGTGGTGCCGGGCCGCTGGGTGGGCAGACGGGCCGCGTTAAAGTCGAGCGTCAACTCGTCGCCGGCGGCGATGAGTGCGAGTTGGTTGTCCTTGGCGGCGACGAGTTCGTCGACCGCGCCGTAGCGGGTGACCCAGCCGGAGGGGGTCAGGCGCCAATCGGGCGTGTCGCGGGTTTGGTCGTGGATCGGGGTCAGCGGCAGGTGCGCGGGCAAATCCTCCTTCGCGCCGTAGCCGTGCCAATGCAAATCGGTCGCGGTTGGGTGCGTTTCGGCAACGTCGGGCAACGCCGCTTTTTCAAACAGGGCGATCCGGTTCCAATGAATCTCGAATGCCATCGACAGTCGAAGCCGCTTGGCACCGCTTGGCAATTTGCCGGCCAAGTCCACGACGATCGTCTTTGTTTTACCGACCGGCGCGCCGACGGTCACGTCGATGTTTTGCCAAGTGCCATCGTCGAGTTGCGCCTCGAGCGTGGGGAACGGGAACGGTAACCCGTCGTGGTGTGAGGCGGCAATATTGGCCATGCCGCCGCCGAAATGCAGCCAGCCGGTCAGCGCCAGCGCCAGCGGGGCGCGTGTGTCGAGCGGACCGAAGTCGAGTTCAACCGAATACCGCTTGGCCAAGCCGCGCAACTGCGGCAGCCGCAGTTCGATCGGCGAGACCCATTGGTCGTCGTTGGCCTGCAACGCGGAGGTGACGTCTAGCCCGTCACTGCGCCGTGCCTGCCGGAGGGGGGTGCGCTTGGCCAAGGCGGCCAGACCGGCCGGCGGGAAGGGGCCGGAGGGGCGCAGCTTGGTCGTGGGGTGGACTTCCGAGCCGGGTGGCACGTCAACGGTGAGCAACTTGGCTTCGTCGAGGTACAGGATTTCCCGCAGTTCCTCGGTGATCTGCAGCCGGTAACGGCCGTCGAGCGGTTTGAAGTTCGTCTCGTCACCGATCCAGACGATCTCGTCCGGGTCGGCGTCGATGTAGATGCCATCGGCCACCGGCAGGCCAAGCGGCGATGCGCCGAGCAGGTCGGTGACAAAGCGGTGCCGTTCGCCGTCCCAAGCGTAGAGGTAGGGGCAGGATCCGGTCGGCAAAATCAACTCGGTGAGGGTGACGATCTCGTCCCGCTTGACCTGCACGTCGAGGTTGAACAGCGAAAGGTCGAACCATCGCGCGTTGAGGGATTGAAGCATCTCGTTTTGGCCGATGCCGATCTCGATCGGCAGCGACTGGACGGTGCGCTTGAGCCGCAGGCCGGGGGCGGTGGTCTCGATTTGGATGCCGATGCCGCTGGCGTTGGATCGGTTGCCGTACAGCCGAACCTTGAGTTGGCGGTTGGCGTTGCCGCCGTCGTTGCGGAGGTATTTCAGGCCGTCATCGTGGGCGAGCAGAAGATCGGAGTCGCCGTCGCGGTCGATGTCGGCGGCGGCGAGTTGGCTTACCTGCCCGGAGAGCGTATCGAGGCCAAGCGCGGTGGTCGTGTCGGCAAAGCCGGCGCTGCCGCGGTTGCGGAACGCCTGCACGCCGTCGCCGGTGGCGAGGAGGTCGAGCCAGCCGTCGTTGTCGTAATCGAGCAGTTGAATCGCCGTCATGCCGTCGGCCAGCGGGACCGTTCGTTTTTCCTCGAGCCCGTTGAAGATGATCTCGAGTTGCCCGTTTGCCAGCGTGACGAGGTCGGTGCGCAGGTCGTTGTTGAGGTCGCCGGTGGCCAGCGAGGTGGCGGCCGGCAGGGCGGGCAGGGTATTCGTCGGCGAGTGGGCCGCGCCCCGGTTTTTTTGTAGGAACATCGGCGTCTCGCCGGCGCGCGCGATGAACAGGTCAAGCATATCGTCGTTGTTCCAGTCGTCCATGAAGAGCTTGAGCGCGCCGGTGATCTGAGTCGGGATGCCGGAGGTTTTTGTGATGTCCTTGAAATAAACGCTGCCGAGGTTGCGGAACACTTTGAGACCGGCGTCGCCCGGTTGGATGGCGAGCAGGTCGAGTTTGCCGGTGGAATCGATGTCGGCGATGATCCCGTCGACCGCCTTGAGCGAGGCGATCTTGGAGAACTTGGAGAGGTCGCGGGCGAGGCCGTTGGTGGCGAACCGATAGGCGTGCGAGCCTTGGTCGCCGAGCATCAGCACGTCGTCGAACCGGTCGTTGTTCAGGTCGCCGACGAGGCAGCGCGAGTAGCGTGCGCCGTCGATGGCCGGGAACTCGAAGCCGACCGGCGTGAAGACGCCGTTTGTGTTGAGCAGCGTGCGGAAGATGTTGGTACGCGTGTTCACGAACAGGCTATTGTTGCCGTCGCGGTTGAAGTCGATCACGCCGAACGGCCCGGCGTAATTAGCCGCATTGCCGGCGAACGCATTCGCCGTGTCATCGACGAATTTTACCTCGATTCCAACCAAAGAAGGCTGGTCGAGCTTAAACGGAATTTTGATCTCGGTGTAGATGCACGCCTCCCAGGCGGCCTGACCTTGAGGCATTTGTTTGCCGTCGATGCGTTGCTGATGCAATTCCAGGGCGACTTTGGCTTCATCGGGTTGGCCGGCTTGCATGAGTGCCTGACTCCACGAGTAGGCTGCACCGAGATGTTCCTCCTCGTATGTAGCCACCTCCTCAAGATAGAGAATAGCGTCTTCAAAGTTGCCCACAGCCAGCTTGGACTTGCCGAGTAGATAGCCAACCGCACTAACTGTGTTGTCGATGTCGTAAGCTTGTTGCAACGCCTGAATTGCGTTCGTTGTTTGGTTTAGGCGCAGATGCGCGCAACCGATGAGAAAATGCCCGGCTCCGATGTTATTGTCGATGGCCAATGCTTCCTCGGCGTACTTGATGACGTCCTCGGATTTATTGGCCAGTCGGTACGCGTTGGCCAAGTTGATCAGTAGGTCAGTCTCAGTTGGCTTGTGCTGTAGAGCCAGGGAGAAGGCGTCAATGGCTTTTTGGGCTTCGCCAGAGTCGTAATAGGTTTTACCTGCATTTAGCAAGTGATCGACATCGATATCACTTTTACTTGGATCAGTAGTGATCCAAGTGAAAATCACCGGGGCCAGTACCACAAGCACGATAAGCAGCAAATACTTGGCATTTGAAGTGGCTTGGCTCGATCCGTAATCCGCGGTCATGTCCAAAAAATAGTCGCCATTGTCGTCTGAACCAAGTGGAAATTGCTAGCTAAATTATTTGCCATAAAAACCTTGTCTGTATATTTTGAATCAAGCGAATTGTGGCAGTAAATACTTTCAAATAACAAATCGCTTGGCTTATCAATTGCTTTTGAGTCATGCTCCGTTCTTTTGCAATTCGACCCAATGAAAGAATCCAAGTCTGAAGGTTATCAGTCAACATCTCCAAAGGATGAACTGGAGGAAATGGTTCATGAGGACGATACTGTAATTGGACACGCAATTAAGTGGTCGGTGTTTACAGTCCTATCCCTAGTTATCGTCGGTTACTTGACATTCGTTCTGTTGAAGCCCCAAGAAAAACGGTTGGATCCGATAGAAACCAAGCTTGTTGCACCGGAGCAACGGGAAATTCCTGGTGAGGATTTTGTGCCAAAGGTTAAGTTTACTGATATTACGACTGTGTCAGGGATCGATTTTGTGCACAATAATGGGGCTACTGGGGACAAGCTACTGCCTGAGTCAATGGGGAGTGGGGTTGCTTTTTTTGATTTTGATGGTGATGGAGATCAAGACTTGTTTTTTGTTAACGGCATTTGGTGGCCTTGGGACATCGAAAAAAAACCAGAACTCGAATTGACCACTGCGGCGTTGTATCGAAATAATGGAAAGGGTGAATTTGAAGATGTTACACAGAGGTCGGGTCTCGATGTGGGGCTTTATGGGATGGGGGTGGCAATTGGAGACTACGATAACGATGCTCTCCCGGATATCTATTTAACGGCGGTCGGAACGAATCGATTATTCCGCAATCTTGGTAATGGCAAATTTATTGATGTGACACAACAAGCAGGAGTTGCTGGGGATGATGAAGAATGGAGTACTAGTGCAGCATTTGCCGACATCGACAATGATGGGGATCTAGATCTGTTTGTTTGCAACTATGTCCGGTGGTCGCGAGAGATTGACTTCGAGGTGAATTACACGCTCGTTGGGATTGGGCGTGCCTACGGTCCGCCGACGAATTTTGAGGGTACTTTTCCCTATCTTTTCAGGAACGAGGGTGATGGAAAGTTTACAGACATTTCGGAATCCGCAGGGGTGCAGGTTCGCTCAAGTGCTACAAAGGTGCCTATGGCCAAGTCACTGGGTGTGTCACCGGTAGATATCGACGGCGATGGTTGGCTGGATTTTGTGGTTGCTAACGATACGGTGCACAACTTTGTATTCAGGAACAATAAGGACGGATCATTCAAAGAGATGGGCGGCATCAGTGGAATTGGTTTTGATAATAATGGCATGGTTCGTGGAGCCATGGGGATCGATGCTGCACGGTTTAGGAATGACGATTCGTTGGGCATTGGTATTGGCAACTTCGCCAACGAAATGACCGCACTGTATGTTTCCACGCCGAACAACCAGCTTTTATTCACCGACGATACCATTATCGAGGGGGTGGGGCCGGATAGC
>JASMKO010000058.1 GCA_030749225.1 Verrucomicrobiota bacterium | reverse complement strand
GAAGCAATACACCGAGGGCGGGCGCACCGTGCCGGTGTCGTGGATTCGCACGTTCGAGGGCGGCCGGGTTTTCTACACGAACCTTGGCCATAACGAGTCCACCTACTGGAACCCGGCCGTGTTGCAGCATTACCTCGACGGTCTGCAGTACGCGCTGGGCGACCTGAAGGCGGACGCCACGCCGTCGTCCAAAATCAACCGCAAGGAAGTGCTCGCGCCGGCCGCGCCGTAGTCTCCGCTTGGCCGAGGGCTACGGCTTGGCCCACTCGGGAGGATAGGCGGAGAATTCCGCGACGATCCGCTGCGCCTCCTCGATGATGATGTTCTGCCGGGGTAACCTGCCCAGGCCCAGCATATGGGTGATCTCCGGGTTGCCGAGTCCGTAGCTTTTCACCGTGCGAATCTGGTTGGCCAAGGCGCGGTACCGCATCTCGGCGGAATGGGTCATCTTCGATTCACGCGGTTGGATGGGTTCGATTTCGCTGGCCATGGCTTGGTTTATTTCCCGGCGACGACTCGCGGGTCGGCTGGTGGGACCGGTTTCTCGAGTGCCCAGAGGACGCCGTTGAGCAGCAGCCGCTGGAACGCCGGCAGCGCAAAGTCATCGGTGCTCCCAAGCGACGTGTAAAAGACGCGGGCACCGTTGGCCTTGTTCGTCCACGCCACCGGCTCGCTGATGTCGTCTCGGCCCGCGAGCGTTCCGGTCATCAGCACCGAGACGGTGGAGGCAACCGGCTTGTTCTTGTACAGGTGCGACTTGGCCTCGAAGGCGTCGAGCGGGACGCCGGTCAGAATGGGGTGCTCGGCTCCCGCCGCCGTGGCCTGAATGACCGTGGCGGGGTCTTTCGGGGGGCGGTTGCCGTGATGGTTGCGGTAGTCGACCCCGAGGATTTCGTCATCAAACTTGGCCCAGCGCGCGTGGTGTTTACCGGGCGGTTCCCGGTCGAACGCATGGCTGGCGGTGCGGATGCCGACGAGCGGCTTGCCCTTGGCCAAGTGCGCCCGGACGAGGTCGAGCTGTGCCTTGGGCGGCGTGCGTCGCCGTGCGCTCAGGAAAAGCAGGTCAGCCTCCTGCAATGCCTCGAGGCCGGTGAAGTCGTTCGGGTCGTTTTTGTTCACGTGCACAATCGTGCATCGGATGCCACGGTACTCGAGTTGCCGCTTGGCGAACCGCGGCAGGGTCATGGCGGTGCCGTACTCGCTCTCGCCGATCATGAACACGATGTGCGGCGGGGTGTCGCCTTTGAATCGAAACGGCTTACCGCTGAGTAACTGGTCACTGGTGGTGGTCGCGCAGACCCGCTCCTCGATATGCTCGACGACCAGCGCCGTGCCGCGAAAGTGATTCACGTACGGCCAGCGCGCCGGGTTGTACATCGCGTCGGTCAGGTCGCGGACGAGCAGCACGTTCTTGCCGTTGCGCGCCATGTTGCGCAGGCCGAACGGGCGGCCGAGCACGCACATATTCGTATGCACCCCGACGAGCATTACGTTGCGGATGCCGCGTGCCTCGAGCAGGTTCCAAATCTCAACGCCGCTGTCGCTAATCGCGTCGCGCTTGGCGTCGATCTCGATCACGTCCACCTGCCGCTTCCACGGGCTGCGCGGGTTGCGGCCCAGCTTGGCCAGGCTCTCGGCCCAGGCGGCGTGCTCCGCCGGGTCGTCGTCCTCGCCGCCGTCGGAGTGGTCGATCGGGTAGCCTTGGCGTTCCTCCACCGGGTCGATCCAATGGCACCAGCTCTCGATGGCCTTCGGCTGCACGGCAGCCGCAGGAGCGGCCTGGGCGCGTTTGCGCGCGGGGTGATCTTTGTAAAAGTCCGTGCAGGACGACGGCGCGTGGATGATCAGCGCGCCCTTGGCCCGGGCGGCGTGGAGAAACTGGTTCATGCGGGGCGCCATTTCGCCGACTCGGTCGACGGCGTTTTTGCAATGGTGCAGATCCCACATGTCGCAGACGATTACCGCTGTGGCCTGGGCCTCCCAAAGCACCGTCTGCTGTCGCACTGCCCAGTCCCCGGCGGCATCCCGTGTGCGGCTGCGCGTGTCGAGGGTGAACGTCCCGGCGGTGGCCGTGGCGAGCGCAAGGAGGAGGGTAATTGCGGCGGCACGTTTCATGGCGGTGTCGGGCGGTATGGTTCCGCTTTGGCCAAGCGTTGTCAACCAAAACAGGCCGCACCACAAACGAGGCTTCGCAAAGGTGGCCCCGCGGTTTAGCTTGGCCAAGCGGAGCGGAGCATGAGCGGGACGGAAGGTCAATCGGGTGCGGACGGCGGCGGGAAGCGGCCGCTGCGCGTGTTGGTGGTGGAGGACTCGGAATTCGATGCGCGCATGCTCGTTGGCCTCCTGCGGGCCGGGGGGTTCGAGCCGGAGTTCGAGCGGGTGGAGACCGCCGGTGCGATGCGGGAGGCGCTTGGCCAAGTGCCGTGGGAGGTGATCCTCGCCGACTACAACCTGCCGGAATTCAGCGCGCCGGAGGCGCTCGAGGTGCTTCAGGAATCGCAGCTCGACATCCCGTTCATCATCGTCTCCGGCGGCATCGGCGAGGACACGGCCGTGGCCGCGATGAAATCCGGAGCGCACGACTACCTGATGAAGGGCAACCTCGCGCGGCTCGTCCCGGCGGTGGAGCGTGAACTGCGCGATGCCGACGTGCGCGCCTCACGGCGGCAGACGGTGAAGGATCTGCGCGAGAGCGAACTGCGGCATCGGTCGCTCATCGAGAACACCTCCGACATCATCGCCGTGCTGGATTGCAAGGGCATGATTCAATTTGCGAGCCCGGCCTGCGAACGGGTGCTGGGCCGGAGCACCGAGTCGCTGGTCGATACGGATTGGTTTTCGCTGGCGCAAGACGACGACCGGGAACGATTGCGGGCCGAGTTCGGGCAGGGGCTGGACGGGGATGGGAAACAGTTTGTCATCGAGGGCCGGTTCACCGCGGCGGACGGGAGTGAGCGGGTGTTGGACACCACGGCGGTCAATCTGCTGGCCGACAAGGCGATCGCCGGGGTGGTCGTCAATGCGCGCGACATCACCGAGCGGCTGAAGGAACAGGCGGCGATACTCGAGTCCGAGGAGCAGTTCCGGGTGGCCCGTGAAATCCAGCAGCACCTTTTCCCGCGCGAAGCGCCGGAGTTGGAAGGGTTCGACATCGCCGGTGCCTCCAAGCCAGCCGCGGCCACCGGTGGGGATTACTTCGATTACCTGACCACGTCGGACAATCACCTGGCTCTTGCCATCGGCGACGTGAGCGGCCACGGCGTCGGCCCCGCCATGCTCATGGCGGAGACCCGCGCCTACCTGCGCCTCCTTGCCCGGAACCGCAACGACCTCTCCTTGATACTCACCCGCGCCAACACGATGGTGGGGGAGGACGTCGGCAAGGAGCGGTTCGTGACGATGCTCTTAGCCAAGCTCGATCCGGATAAGCGCTCCTTAGTTTACGCCAGTGCGGGTCACACGCCGGCGTTTGTCATCGGCCCCGACTGTGAAGTGAAGAGCGAACTGAAGCGAACCGGAATGCCGTTGGGCGTCATGCCCGGTGCGGAGTACAACGTGTCCCGCCAGTTGCGCTTGGCCAAGGGGGATGTGCTGGTGCTGTTGACCGATGGCCTCGAGGAAACCGCCAACCCGGAAGGGGAATTGTTTGGCACCGGCCGCATCCTTGAGGTCGTGCACGAACACCGTGACTTGAGCGCGGCAATGATTGTCCAGTCGGTTTTTGAAGCACTGGAGGCGTTTTCCAAAAATGCGGAACAGGTGGATGATCTGACCATGATTGTGGCCAAGGCGGAATAAACGCCTGAAAAGATCTTTTCATGAGGACTATTTAGTCTTGATTAGAGTTTGCTTGGGTTATTGATTATTTCAGCTTCAACACAACTAATGAGCGAAAACCACGCATCATGCGTTCCTCAACTACCTGAATTCGTCTTGATCAACCGTCTAAATGAGCAAATGAGGCATATTTTACCATCACCTAACTGGCATAATCGGTGCTAAAACAGAATTTAATAGACTGTTAGTCAGTGAAACTGAACCATCACCATTTTACTTTTTTCTTTAATTTGGGAGCTTTCCTACTCCGCTTTGCCCGGACCCGATTTACCCAGACCTTGAAAACCGAACTTTTTTTAAAAATGGCTTGCCAAAAGCAGGCCTTTTCGCTTCCCTTCCCACAATTGAGGGCGAACGACCAGCCTAGTATCCTGATGGGGACGGGTACGATGCGGTTACCAGTTGCGTGTTTAGCCGCATTGTTTTGCCTCTTGGCCGGTTTGCCGGCACTTGAAGCCAAGGAGACCCAAACCATCAAAGTAAGCCGTATTTCCAAGAAGAAATACGGAGATGATCCGTTTGTCGTGACGGCGAAAGCCAGTTCCAAGCTGCCGGTGTCCATCTTTGTGAATGGCCCTGCCTCAATTGACAAAAAAGGCAAAATAACCATTAAAGGGGCCGGAAAAGTGCGTGTTTTTGCCATTCAAATGGGCGATGATCGTTACGCTGCAGCCAAGCCGGAAATCGTAACCGTTGACATAGCCAAGGCCCCGTTAACTGTCCGGGCGGAGGATAAAAAAATGAAGGAAGGGGGAAAAATCCCTGAATTTACAATAATTTATAAGGGATTCGTGGACGGAGAATCGGTGAAAAACTTAACCAAGCCAGCGGTTGCGAATCTGGTTGAAACCGGTGAAGGGAAACGTAAAAAGCGTAGAATCGTTCCAAGTGGTTCGGAATCAATGAATTACAGTTTTAAATATATCTCGGGCGATCTTAAAGTAACGTCCAAAAAGAGAAGTTTTTTCGGGCGAAATTGATTTCTCTCGAATAATTGTGGCGACTCGGAGTCGCTCATGAGGAACTGATAAACCATCAACGACCAACGAACGGAAAAAACCCCATAATCCTACATCGGATCACCCCAAGATGTGTTCACTCAAACGTGTCGATATTCTTGGAAATAAAAGACTTGCCAAGGGTTTGGCCTTCTGGCCCACTCGGCGGCGGTTGTGAATAAGTTGTAGGAATGTCAGGCCGGATGTCACCCGTACGGCTTGGCCTCATCGGCGAACTGATTTCAACTATGAAAAAAATAATAGCTACCAAAGTTAAACGGTACACGGCGGGCTCGCTCGCTTTCGTTGCGGCCATGTTTTTTTCCCTTCCGGGGAACATACAGGCGCAAGAGTCGCAGACAATCACTGCTCCCAGCATCGATGACGTCACCTATGGTGTTGCGCCATTCAGTGTCGCTGCAACCTCGAGCTCAGGTTTGACGGTCAGTTACGGTGTTGCAGGGCCGGCATCTGTGGACTCAGACGGATTGTTGACTGTGCTCGGCAAGGGTTCCGTCACGGTTTTCTTTTTTCAGGATGGCAGTGCTGATTATTTTCCGGCCGCACCGAGGGTGAAATCATTCACCGTCAACGGCGCATCGGCTACCGTCGGTTTGGCTGATGCTACGGTTTCTTACACCGGTGCAGGCCATGCATTGACGCCAACTCAGGCGGATTCTGCTGGTGTTGCAATAAACGAGCCCATCACCGTCACCTACAAGGATGCGGCTGGAGCTTCTGTGGACAGTCCCACGAACGTGGGTGTCTATAGCGCGACGGCTACCATAACTTCAGGATCGAACTATTCTGGTTCTGCCTCGGGAACCCTGACCATCGCGCCGGCGGCTGCGACCATTACCATCTCAGGCAACAGTCATAGCCATGATGGCTCCCAGAAGGTGGTAACGGTTGAAACAGTGCCTGCAGGTTTGACGACAACGATAACCTATTCGGGAGGATCATTCGCGTTAAAAGATGCTGTTGCAGCAACTTATTATGTTGAGGGAGATGTGCTACCGGAAGGCAAGTCAGTTGGGGATGAAAAAACCCCGGCGGAGCCGGCGGTAACTTCACCATCTGAAGCGGGCGACTACGACGTTTCGGTTTCCGTTGTGGAT